>QHBU01000116.1:11875-36304 GCA_003244045.1 Candidatus Aeolococcus gillhamiae | reverse complement strand
GCGCCGTTGATGTCGACCTGGCCGGTGCGAAGCCGTCGAGCCACCGCGACGGCGTGATCAACGTCGGCCGACCACACGGCCCCGGCAAGCCCGTACTGGGTGGAGTTGGCGATGCGCACCGCGTCCTCCTCATCCGCGCAGCGGATGATCGACAGCACCGGGCCGAAGATCTCCTCCTGGGCGATGGTGGCGTCGGCGGCGACGTCGGCAAACACCGTCGGAGCAACGTAGTAGCCGCGCTCGGGGAGCCCTGTCCCCTCTCGACCGCCGCACACCAGCCGCGCACCCTCGGCCGCGCCACGGTCGACGTAGCTGAGGACACGCTCGCGCTGCCCGGCAGTGGCGAGAGGGCCGAGTCGAGTCGCCGGGTCGGTGGGGTCGCCGACCGTGTACGCAGCCGCGGTCTCCGCGGCCAGGCTCACCACCTCGTCGTAGCGCGACGCCGGCGCCAGCATCCGCGTCCACGCCGTGCACGTCTGCCCGGAGTTGAGGAAACAGTTGGCCACGCCGACCTTGACGGCGACGGTGATGTCGGCATCGTCGAGGATCACGTTCGCCGACTTGCCGCCGAGCTCGAGCGCAACCCGTTTGACGGTCGCCGAGGCGAGCTCGCTGACGCGCCGCCCCGCGCGCGTCGAGCCTGTGAAGGACACCATGTCGACGTCGGGGTGCGACGCCAGGGCCTCACCGACGACAGCACCGGTGCCCGACACCAGGTTGTAGACGCCCGCGGGAAGACCGATGCTCTCGGCGATCTCAGCGAGGATGTGCGTGCTCAGCGGGGCGACCTCGCTGGGCTTGTGCACCACCGTGCAGCCGGCGAGCAGCGCCGGGGCGAGCTTGGCGATGGTCTGGTGCAGCGGGTAGTTCCACGGCGTGATCGCTGCCACGACACCCACGGGCTCGTGCATCACCATCGAGTTGCCCACCGTCTCCGTAGCGCCCATGGTCCCGGCCAGGTCCAGGTACGAGGCGAGCACCTGCAGAGGGAGGCCGGTCTGCACGTTGGTCGCCACCTTGAGGGGAGCGCCCATCTCGGCGGTGATCGTCTCCGCCAGCTCCGCCTGCCGTGCGGCCATACCGTCGCGCAGCGCGGCGAGGAAACGGGTTCGTTCTGCGACCGGCAGGGCCGACCATGCAGGGAACGCGAGGCGCGCGGCGCGCACCGCCGCGTCGACGTCTTCGGTGGTGCCGTCGGGGACGGCCGCGACCTCCTCTTCGGTGGCCGGGTTGACCACCGCTATCGAGCGGTTCCCTGTGGACGCGATCCATTCGCCGCCCACGTACAGCAGGTCACCTCGACGCACGCCGTCCTCCTCAGTTGTGCGTGCGACAGTATCCGACGCGTCCTGGCAGCCGGCTGCGGCGCCGGTCAGGACTTGGTGGCGAGCTCCTCGCAACGGCGTTCCCACAGGGAGAGCCGTTGGCGGAATCGCCTGGCCTCGGCGTCGAGGATGACCTTGTCCGTCTTGCCGACCTCCTCGCGCCCGGGGGCGGAGATGGTGCCCAGCGCATGTCCGGTGTCGCGCAGCAGCGTCTCCTTGAAGGCGAGCAGCTCGCGGTACACGCCGAGCCACATCTGAGCGTCGTCCAGGTAGGGGGTGTCGATGTCCTCGCCGGGCAGTGGATGGGCCACCATGGCGAGCTTGGCCGCCTCCTCGTAATGGGAGAAACGGTGGGCGTGGTGCTCCTTCAGGTCATCGCCGGTGGGCGGGGAACCTCCGCCCTCGACGTCCGTGTCGTGCACCGCCATCCTCCTCGCCGCACAGGTCCACAGCCGCAGCCGGCGGCTGGTCAGTATCGTCCGTATGAACTGCCAAGGTCCAGCGCGCGGGTAGAGTCACCGGTTCGTGGAAGCATCCGGTCGAGTGGTGGTCGTCACCGGGGGCGGCAGCGGCATCGGAGCAGCCCTGTGCCGTGCATTTGCAGCCGGCGGCGCACGGGCGGTGGTGGTGGCCGACGTCAACGGGGACGCGGCGGCAGCGGTGGGCGTGGAGGTCGGCGGGGATGCGGTCTCCACCGACGTGACCCGCGAAGCCGATGTTGTCGAGCTGGTGCGACGCACCGTCGACGCACATGGTCGCATCGACATCTACTGCTCCAACGCCGGGATCGCCGTCGGGGGCGGGATGGAGGCAGCGGACGAGGATTGGCAGCGCAGCTGGAACGTGCACGTCATGGCCCACGTCTACGCGGCGCGTGCCGTCATCCCCGCGATGGTGGATCGCGGCGAGGGGTGCTTCCTCGGCACGGCATCAGCTGCCGCATTGCTCAACCACATCGCATCGGCTCCCTACGCGGCCACCAAGGCCGCCACGCTCTCCGTGCTCGAATGGCTGGCGATCACGTACGGCCCGCGCGGTGTCCAGGTGGCGGCGCTCTGCCCGCAGGGGGTGAAGACCCCCATGCTGGCCGCGGCCGGCGAGCGAGACTTCCTGGCCGACGGGGCGCTCGAGCCGCAGGCCGTGGCCGGCGCCGTCCTCGAGGGGCTGCGGGATGAGCGCTTCCTGATCCTTCCGCACCCTGAGGTGAGGGAGTACTTCGCACGCAAGGCCTCGGACTACGACCGCTGGCTGCGCGGCATGCAGAGGCTTCGCGACCACGTCCTTCCCGGCTGAGCGGGGTGCCACTGCGCAGCGGGCGGTACACCCTCGGTCCTGAGCACGGCACCCTGCTGGTGATCACCGGCCGCGAGGGTGGCGCGGCTGGGATGGGTCCCGACCTGACCCTCATGGTCGAGGTGGCCATCGACGTACTGTTGTGAAGTGCGACTGAGCCAGGTTCTGACGTGACGGAGCGACTGGCTACCGTGACGACGGTCGTCGACAGCCGACCCGCCCTCGTCGAGCAGTGGGTCGCCACCGAGCTCGGCAACAGCAGCTACGTGGTCGTCGACCGAAACTCCGGTGACGCCGCGGTCATCGACCCGCTGTGCGACGTCGACCGCTACCTCGCCGCCGCTCGCGCGTCCGGCTGGCGCGTCGCCGCAAGCCTGGACACCCACGTGCACAACGACTTCGTGTCGGGCGGTCCCACCCTGCGCGCGGCCACCGGCTGCGTCTTCGCCGTCCCCGACAGCAGCGGCATCGCCGGCGTCGACCGCACGCTCCGCGGTGGTGACGAGCTGGCCGTGGGCTCGATGTCTTTGCGCGCGATCCATTCCCCGGGCCACACGCCCGAACACCTCAGCTATCTCCTGGTGGACGCCGACGGCACCCCGCTGGCGCTGTTCTCCGGCGGTGCGCTCATGGTCGGCACGATGGCGCGCCCCGACCTGCTCGGCCCGAGCTGGACGTACGCGCTCTCGCGCATGGGTCGCGAGACTTTGCAGCAGCTCCTCACGCTTCCGGACGCGCTGTCAGTACTGCCCACCCACGGCGGCGGCTCGTTCTGCGGTTCGGCGACCTCGAACGCGCGGGTCACCACCGTTGGTGCAGAGAGACGGGACAACCCGCTGGCGCAGGCGCGCGACCTCGCTCACTTCCTGGCGATCCACGCCAAGCAGGGGCGGTACCCCGCGTACTACGCGCGCATGGCACCGATCAACCGCGCGGCTGAGCCGGGCGCGGCCACCGTCACCACGTCACAGCTGTCTGTGGCGGCGTTCGACGACGCGGTCGCCGGCGGTGCCATCGCGGTCGACTGCCGGGCGTACGCCGATTTCGACGCCGCCCACGTCCCCGGGTCGCTGAACGTGCCCGGCGACGGGCCCTTCTCGGCATGGGTGGGTTGGGTGGTCGACATCGGCACGCCCGTGGCGCTGGTCGCCGCGTCGGAGCCGGCAGCAGAGGAGGCCACCCGGCAGCTGCGTCGCATCGGCTTCCACGACCTGCGCGGCTGGCTCGACGCGCACGACTGGATCGCCGACGGTCGCGCCACCGCAACCGTGGTCCGCTGCACGATGGGAGACCTCGCCGAACGAATCCTCGACGGTGAGCATGTCACCGTCATCGACGTGCGCCAGGAGAACGAGTGGGCGCAAGGGCATCTCCCCGGCGCGGTCCATGCCCTCGCCCCGGACCTTCCCGGGATCGCCGCCCGGCTTGACCGCCGGGAGCCGGTGGCCGTGCACTGCGCCACCGGCTATCGGTCAGCGCTCGGCGTCTCCATGCTCCTGCGCGAGGGGATCGACGACGTCTGGCACGTGAGCGAGGGCGTCGAGGCATGGTCGGCCCTGGGCTACCCACTGGTCACCTCCGCCTGATCGGCCTCAGCGGATTCCTGTCGCGGCCGCGAGCAGCAGGCTGGAGACGCTGACCACCACCCACAGGAGCGCGCCCAGCAGCAGCGGCCGCGGCCCGGTCGTGCGCACCCCGCGCAGGTCCGTCGACAGGCCAATCGCGGTCAGCGCCACCGTGATCAGGAAGATGGCGACGGCGCCGAAGGCGTTGCGCAGACCCGCTGACGGCGGCACCACGCTCACCAGCGCGCTCAGGGCGACGAAGGCAACCAGGAACCAGGGGATCAGGCGGGTCACCCCGGGCATGCGCACGCGCTTGCCGTCGCGGCGCCGCCCCCGCCATACGGCGAGGCCGATGCAGATGGGGATGATGACGAGCGTGCGCGTCAGCTTGACAACGACGGCATGCTGTCCGGCCTCGGCGCCGAACACCGAGCCGGCGGCGACCACCGAGGAGGTGTCGTTGATCGCCGTGCCGGCGAACAGTCCGAATGCCTGTTGCGACATCCCCAGCGCATGGCCCAGCAACGGGAAGAGCACCACCGCGACCGCGTTGAAGACGAACACCGTGGACAGGGCGTATGTGACGTCCACGGCGGCCGCGTCGATGATCGGCGTCACCGCTGCGATCGCGCTCGCCCCACAGATGGCCGTCCCGACACCCACGAGGGTGCGGAGGTTCGAGCGCACCGCGAGGAACCGGCCGATCAGCCCTGCCGCCACAAGGCAGATCGCCAGGGTTCCCAGCAGCACGGGGAGCGACTGGGAACCGGCGGCGACGGCCTGGCCGAGCGTCAGCTGCAGCCCGAGGCCGGCCACGGCGACCTGCAACACCTGGTGGCTGCAGAAGCTGATGCCGGGGGAGAGCCGCCTCGCCGGGCGGACGGTGAGGGCCAGGAGAACGCCGAGCACCAGGCCGACCACCGGGGCCCCGATCAGGGGCACCACGCGACCCAACCCCGTGGCGACGGCTGCACCCAGCACGCACAGCAGGACGCCGAGAATCGCGCCCCCGCTCAGCCGACCTCGTGGCGACAGCCGTTGTGGCACCGTGGCAGCCTAACCGCCAGACCTCCGGATGGCGTTCACATCCGGTTCACATGTCGGCGCGATGCTGATGGTCGTATCAACGGGCGTCACAAGGAGATCGCCATGTACTTCCGTCCAGCCAGAACGCTGTTCGGCCTGATCGCGGTGGGCGGCGCCGTCGTCGTGGGTGTCACCACCCACGACGCGGGCTTCACCGCACTCACCTTCGTCGGCGGCCTCATGCTGCCGCGCATCCTCGGCTTCCGTGGGCGTCACGGTCTCGGGTGCGGCGGCAGGGGCCGTGATCACGGGCTCGGTCGTCTCGACCAGCGCATGCAGTCCTGGCACCGCCAGGCCCACGGGGACACCGGCGCCGGCCAGCCGCCGGCGCCGAGCGCAGCGGGCGCTTGATCCGGAGCGACCGGGATCGCCGTCGCGGTCCCGGTCGACATGCTCGTGCACGGCTACGATGACGGCTCTGTGAGGACCGTCCTGGTCGTCGACGACGAGCCCGAGATCGTGCGCATCCTCCGCGATTACCTGGAGCGCGCCGGCTTCGCCGTCGTCACCGCCTCCGACGGCGAGGCCGCGGTGGCGATGGCGCGCCGCCATCGGCCGGACATCGTGCTTCTCGACCTCACGCTCCCGTCCCTCGACGGCCTCGACGTGGCCCGCGCACTGCGCCGGGACGCCGAGGTGCCGATCATCATGCTGAGCGCCCGCACCGAGGAGACCGATCGGATCGTCGGGCTCGAGCTCGGCGCTGACGACTACGTCGCCAAGCCCTTCAGCCCGCGTGAGGTGGTGGCGCGCGTGCGCGCGGTGCTGCGCCGCGCCGACGCGACGCATCTGCACGGCGATGTGGTCAGGGTAGGCGAATCGATCGAGCTGGATGTCCCGAGAATGGAGACATCCGTTGACGGGCACCGCGTCGAGCTGACCGCCACCGAGTTCCAGCTGCTCCTGCACATGGCCCGCCAGCCCGGACGGGTGTTCACCCGCGCGCAGCTTCTCGACGCCGTCCACGGCGTCGCCGTGGAGTCGTACGAGCGCGCCATCGATGCGCACGTGAAGAACATCCGGCGCAAGATCGAGCGGGATCCGCACGCCCCGCGCCGCCTGCAGACGGTCTTCGGGGTCGGCTACCGCCTTGCCGAGAGCCCTTGAACCGGCACTCGGGAGGCGGGCGCTGGTGGCGGGAGGGCGGTGGGCCCTCGCGGCCGCCGTGGTGGCCCCAGGACCGGCCGTGGCCGCCGCGGGACGGAGAGGACTGGCGCCGTCACGGCCGCCACATGGCGCGGCGGGTGGGTTGCGCTGCAGGGCTGTTGCTGCTGTTTCTCGGCGCCGCGGGCACCGCCTTGATCTGGCTGCTGCTCAGCGCCACCGGGGCGGTGGGGTCGGCGCCGGTGGGCCGCGTCATCTCCGCGGTGGGCCTGCTCCTCGGCGTCGTCGCGGTGATCGCGGCGGGTGTGGCGTTGCGCCGGCTCACCGCCCCGGCGGAGCGGCTGGTCGATGCGGCGCGCCGGATCGAGGCCGGCGACTACTCCGCGCGGGTTCCCGTCCGTGGGCCGAGTGAGCTGCGCTCATTGGCGCGTGCCTTCAACGCCATGACCGGCCGGCTCGAGTCGGACGAGGCGCGGCGGCGCTCGGTGATCGCCGACGTCGCTCACGAGCTGCGCACGCCGATCACGGTGATCCGTGGCCAGGCGGAGGGGATCATCGACGGCGTCTACCCAGGCGACGCCGACCACATGCGCCCGGTCCTGACTGCGACCAGGACCCTCGAGGTCCTCGTCGACGACCTGCGCACGCTGGCGCTGGCGGAGACCGGCAGCCTGCGCCTCAACCGCGAGCCCGTCGAGGTCGCCATCCTCATCGACGAGACCTTCGTGGCGTTCGCGGACGCCGCCGGCACAGGGAAGGTCCGGCTGGTGGCGACGGTCGAGCCTCCGGGGCTCACCGTGGACGTCGACACAGTGCGAATGCGCAGCGCGCTTGCCAACTTGGTCGGCAACGCGCTACGGCACGAGCATCCCGGCGGCGAGGTGCGCGTCGAGGCGCGGCACCTTCCCGGTGCCGTGGAGGTGGTGGTGAGAGACGACGGCGAGGGCATCCCCGCCGAGTTGCTGCCGCGGGTGTTCGATCGTTTCGTGAAGGGCCTGAGCTCGCCCGGCTCAGGCTTGGGGTTGGCGATCGTGCGCGACATCGTGGAAGCACACGGGGGCACAGTCTCGGTGCGCAGCATCCCAGGCGCGGGCACCGAGCTGCACCTGACGCTTCCGTCCTCTGACGGAGGCTGACGGCCTCGGCCAGCTGCTGTACGCCGCCTGTGGCGGCACCTGATACCCGTTATCCGCCGGCGTCGCCCCATAATTCCGGGCCGTGAGATCGAGGCACGGCAACATGTACGGGCCGGACGCCACCTTCGCCGGCGTCCCCCGCGCCGACCTCGACGATCTGTCGAGCCTTCGGGCGGCGCGAGTGGTAATCATCGGCGCTCCCTTTGACGGCGGCACCAGCCACCGGCCGGGCTGCCGGCTCGGCCCGCAGGCGATCAGGTTCACCGATTACCTCGCCCACGACGGCTCCCGGCCGCACCTGGCGCTGCGCGTCGACCCGCTCGTGGAGCTCGGGGTGGTCGACGTCGGCGACGTGCTCATGCCCTCTGGGGACACCGAGACGTCACTGCAGCGCCTCGAGGAGGCGGTGGAGCGCATCGCCCGCGGCGGCGCGATCCCGGTTGTGCTCGGTGGCGACCATACGATCGCGCTCCCCGACGTCACCGGGACCGCCAGGGCAGTCGGTTGGGGGCGGGTGTCGGTCATTCATTTCGACGCCCACGCCGACACCGGCGACACCCAATTCGGGTCGCTGCTGGGGCACGGCACGCCGATGCGCCGCCTCATCGAATCCGGTGCGGTCCGTGGTGACCGCTTCGTGCAGCTCGGTCTGCGCGGTTACTGGCCGGACCCGGCAATCCTCGACTGGATGGCGGACCACGGGATGCGCAGCTTCGAGATGACCGAGATCGTTGCTCGTGGGCTCGACACTTGCGTCGACGAAGCCATCACCTTGGCGCTGGACGACTGTGACGCCGTGTTCCTCTCCGTCGACGTGGACGTGGTGGATCCGGGGATGGCTCCCGGGACCGGCACCCCTGAGCCCGGCGGGCTGACCAGCCGCGAGCTCCTCGACGCGGTGCGCCGCATCGCCATGCAGGTGCCTCTAGCGGGGATGGACGTTGTGGAGGTCTCGCCCCCATACGACCAGTCAGAGGTGACCGCCTACCTGGGGAATCGCATCGTCCTCGAGGCGCTCTCCGGAACGTGCTGGCGTCGTCGGCAACTGGCCGGCGAGAGCGTGCATCGCCCCGAACAGCCCCTCCTTTCCCGTCCGTCGTCTGTTCGGTGAAGTCGCCGGGGGGATGGCGCAGCTCCGTTGATGCAGCCGTCCATGAGGGCTAGAGTTCGCCCGGGTCTGCAGCTCATCAGTTGGATTGGAGGTGGAGAAATGGACCAGGTGAGTCGCGGTGCCGGCCGGCGTGCTGGGCAGCCGCAACTGCGTCGCGGAGCGGTTGGCCTGCGCGAGGTGCTCTTCCAGAGCATCACAGCCATGGCTCCCGGGGCAGCGATCGCGGCCTCCTCCCAGCAGGTGCCGCGTACGCTGGTGGGTCGCTCCCCCTGGCCGCGGTTCTGGCACTCAGTACCGGGGCCTATCTGATGTCCCGGCGGCCTGATGGCGTGGCGGAGATGGCCCGCGTGCACTTCGACGAGGACCCGGTCGAAGGCGCGGTCGTGTCCCCAGCGTGATCGAGCAGCGCGTCATCAGCTTCCGACCAACTGCGGACCAGTTCGCGTGGACATTCGGAGGTTCCGCGCCGCTTATGCGCGTGCAACCGGGGGCAGTGCTGGAGTTGTGGACCGAGGACTGCTTCGCCGGCCGGGTGCGATCTCGCGGTGACCTCGTCTCGTCCGTGTGCGAGTTCCCCTTCCTCAACCCGCAGACCGGCCCGTTCTACGTCGAGGGTGCCGAGCCGGGAGACACCCTTGCGGTGCACTTCGTGTCCATCGAGCCCAGCCGGGACTGGGCGGCGTCGACTACGGTGCCCCTGTTCGGCGCGTTGACGAGCACGCATCTCACGGCGACCCTGCAGGAGCCACTCCCGGAGATTGTGTGGATGTGGCAACTGGATCGCGTAGCCAGGACCTGCCGGTTCCAGGCGGGGGAGGGGGAGTTCACGGTCGACCTCCCGATGGTGCCGATGCACGGCACCGTGGGAGTGGCGCCCGCCAACCTCGAGGTGCGCTCGGCGCTGGTTCCCGATGCCCACGGCGGCAACATGGACACCCCGGAGATGCAGTCTGGGGTCACCTGCTACCTCGGCGTCAACGTTCCCGGCGCGCTCTTCTCCATCGGCGATGGGCATGCGCGTCAGGGGGAGGGAGAGACGTGCGGGGTCGCCATCGAATGTGCCATGGACACCGTGGTGGCCATCGAGCTGATCAAGGGCCGGCTGACTCCGTGGCCGCGCCTGGAGTCGGACACTCACATCATGTCGACGGGCTCGGCACGCCCTCTAGAGGATGCATTCCGCATCGCCCAGGTCGACCTGGTCGGCTGGCTGGTGTCGGACCACGGACTGGCCATGATGGACGCGTACCAGCTTGTCTCCCAGGCGGTGGAAGCGCCGCTGGCCAACGTCTGCGACACCAACTACACGTCGCTGGCCAAGATCCGCAAGGAGTGGCTGCCGCCACGGCAAGGGCCGCTGCTCGATGTGCACGACCAACTTCGGCAGGTGGCGCGTGAGTACCTCGCCGCGCGCTGAACGGGCTCAGTCGAAGATGTCGGAGCTGTCCCTGCTGATGCGCTCGAAGATCGGCTGAAACTGGAACCAACCGGCCAGCTCGAAGCGAGCTGCCCGCGTGTCTGGGTGGCCTCGTCTGGGCCGATCTGGCGCGGCCTGGTTCCGGCGTCGGCGGCCGCCGAATACGCCATCTGCTGTGACTGAGAAGTGCGTTCGGGGGTCAGGAACCACCAGGCCGCGCTGTCCACGGTCTCGCCGACGGTGAGCTGGGTGTCTTACTAACGATTCCGACAGTGTGGCCCCGCCCGATTGGTATCGTTGGTGGGACGCGCGTGGAAGGTCATCGTTTCGAGCCTCAACCTCGCCGGCCAAGATGTCCCAAAACGTCGCGTTTGGGCCCGCCGATTTGAACTCGGAGCGAATCCGTCTAGGCCGATGACGACGCGACGCGAGGCGCGCCGACCCACGGAAGACTCAGTGAGCCGGGCCGACCCAGCATGCTCCTGCCTGATCCGCTACCACTATGCCACCAGCGCCGTCGTTCCGGCGGCATGAAACCAACCCGGCGAGTCTTCACGAAACCTAGGGCGATTCACCACTCCCCTCTGAGGGCCGATCGAATACGGATGGAGCCCCGTGGCGTCCGCGTTGATCACCGTGGATTTAACGATCCTTCCGGGGACCGGGTTGGTGGGCAAGCGTGGTTGCCTCGCAGCGGCGAGGCGACGTGTGGGCAGCTACTCCACCCATTCTGTAATTTTGGTTGGTTTGAGTGCGTTGCGGCGTTCACCCCCATTCCTGTACGCTTGCCTGCTCCACTTGGACCGATGCGACCCGGCACCGATCTGTGGCGAAACGTACGACGACAAGGCTGGACGCGGGTCGACAGGGCAAAGGGGGGCAGTCATGCAGCATCGGCGTAGCGCTCCAAGCGACAACTGGCACCTGCCTCACGCGCCGCCTTCCTCGACGCCGCATGAACGCCACCTGTCGCGCTCGACCTTCCGTTCCACGAGTATCTTGATGGGTGGGGTCACCCTTATTGGTGCCGCGCTGTGGGGAGCTGCCCCACCGCGCTCGACCGTGATACCCATCTCTGCGCACGTCGCCTCGGCCCAGGCGGCCACTTCCGCCGCGTCATCGCCATGCGCTGCGACCGGGACCGCTCCCAGGCCACCAGCGACCTTTCAGCACGTGATTTGGATCTTCGAGGAGAACCAGTCGGCTGCTAACGTCATCGGCTCACCTCAGGCTCCGTACTTCAACACCGTGGCTGGCGAGTGCGGCCTCGCGACGAACTGGCACAACATCTCCCACGACTCCCTGACCAACTACGTCGGCGCACTGTCAGGCCACTGGACCGGGGCTGCTCTCTATCAAGGCAAAGACTGCAGCATCAAGAGCTGCCCACAGCCGCAGACCAGCCTCTTCGGTCAGGTCTCGGCCCCCGCCAGCGGTGGGACGTGGAAGGACTACGCGGAGAGCATGCCGTCCGCTTGCTCGCCGGCGAATACCAGCCTCTATGTGCCAAAGCACGCCCCGGCTCCGTACTTCACCGATGTCGCTGCCTCGTGCCCTACCAATGATGTCTCCCTCAGCAATTCTCGAAGCGGCGGCCCGGCCGTCACTGCAGGCAACCTGCTAAGCGACCTGACCAACAACAGCCTGCCGACGTTTGCATTTATCAGTCCGAATCTCTGCGACGATGGACACAACGTTGGCCGCGCATGTCATTCCACGAACCGGATCGCCGCGACGGACAAGTGGCTGGCGGCCTGGCTGCCGGCGATTCTCAACAGTCCTACCTACCTCGCCGGCGGGACGACGATCTTCGTCACGTGGGACGAGGGCGGCGGACGCGATGCGCGCAAGGCGGAGACGTGCTGGGACGCGGCGCACGCCGATGCAATGGCGTATCGGAGTTGTTCGGTAGCGATGCTGGTGATCAGTCCCTACACACCGGCCGTCGTCTCGACAACCTGGTTCAATCACTACAACCTCCTCGCGGCCACCGAAGCAATGTTGGGGTTGGCTGCGCTCCCCACCAGTACAGCAACTGGCGGCGTCCCGTCGCCGAACGACCCGAGGACAGCCTTCAATCTCGGGTAGTTCTCCTCCGACCGCGTTCGCTGACCCGCACCTGCGAGCACGATTCCTTGAGATCGGCGGAGACCCCTCACCAGCGCGACCTGGGGCCGGGGCACGACTCTGCGTCAATCCACCAATAGCAAGGTTGACGTCAATCAAGCCAACCGTGTTTTGCCCCGGCCAGCGGCCTAAGGAGCCGCTCGGGTTTGGGGGGAATCACGAGATGCATCGTTCGCCGTTGCGCGGTCTGACCCTGGTCGGTGTCGGCAGCCAACGCCGGCACGGTGACCCTGCTGCAGAACACTCAGACGAACCTGCAGGTGCAGTCGGTGGCCCCCGCGTCGGGTTGGACGGACAAGGTCACCATCGCGACTGGCCAGAAGGTGCATGTGGCCTTCCGTGCCACCTCCTCGAGCGGCCAGGTGCGCTTCGACGGCCGCCTCAACCCCGCCGGCACCAAGCTCACCATCGTCACCGTCAGCTGCGCCTGACGCGACCTCAGCCACCCGTTAGGCAGGTGGGGCGGCGTGATGATGCGGCGATCCTGTTCATCGCGGGCGCCAGGCGTGGTGAACGCGAGGTGCGCCTGGGCAGCGACCGGCTGCTGACATCGTCGCCGAGCGTCACAGTCGCCGTCGACGGCTCCACCCAGCTGGTCTTCTGGCAGGGCTCTGGCAACACCCTTTGGGAGGGCTGGTAGGCCGGCGGCGCCTGGCATGGTCCCGCTTTGACCACCCACGTAGACAACTCAAGGCGAGCAGAGCGGGCTTGGCAACTCCCAAACACCGTGTGACGGGTCTTCAGCAGGCGAATGGCTGCAAAGTTGGCTGCAAAGTCGCTCTCGCGTCCAACGCTGATGAACAGAGAAACTGCGCCCGCGAGTTCAAAAATGGCGGAGGGAGAGGGATTCGAACCCCCGGGGGCTTGGCGGCCCCTGCGGTTTTCAAGACCGCTCCGATCAACCACTCCGGCATCCCTCCGCGGCGGTCCGGCTCATGGTATCCGGGGTCCTGCCGAAGGGAGCCACGTGGGTGAAGGTCTTGCCCCGCGGCAGCAGGGCGCCGGCTGAAAATAAGCCGAATTCAGCCGGGCAAAGGGCTGCGGCCACGATTCCTTTCCGTTACTATTCCGGCCGGGAAGGCGATAGAACCCGGCGCCGGGCCGGCGTCGGGACGGGAAGGAGAGTGACTCGGTCGATGAAGACAGTGCGGATCATCGTGATGATGGCGTTGGGCGCCGCGGGATGGGTCGGCGGTGCCGTCGCGACCGCCTCTCCGGCCTTTGCATCGCAGTGTCCCAGTGGCGGTGGCACATGCGCGCCGGACATCCTCAGCGAGAGCGGCACGCTGCTGGCGTCGGTGAGCGGTACGCTGACGGCATCGGGCTCGTTCACGGCCACCTACACCGAGGACGTCTACCAGTCGAACAACGTGTTCTGCAGCGGCTGCCTCGACTTCCTGCTCCAGGTCAAGAACTCGGCGAACTCCCCGCAGCCGATCGAGCATGTCAACGTCTCGGACTTCACGGGCGTGCTCGCCGACATCGGTGAAAACCCCAGCGGTGCCTCCGCCCCCGGGAGCAGCTTCGTCAACGGCACGGTTGCCCCGGCGGACGTCAGCCGCAGTGGTTCTGGAGCAGTCATCACCTGGGACTTCACGGGCACGCATGAACTGCCGCCCGGAGCCACCTCGCTGGTGCTCGAGGTCGAGACGAACGCCAAGCAGTTCACCACGGGCACGGTCTCAGCGCAGGACGGCGGTGTGGCGCAGGCCACCGGCTTCGCCCCGAATCCGCCGCCTCCGCCAAACATTGCCGAGGTGCCGTTCGTGCCCGCGATGGGGTTGCTCGGTGGGGTCGTGGTCGGCGGCATCGCCCTGCGCCGCCGGCACGGCGTCTGACGCCAGCCCGCAGGGCCTCGCCCAGCAGCTAGGCGGCAGTCCCTTCCGCGACGAGCCGGTCGGCGAGGTCGCCGAGCGTGCTGATGTCCGTCTTGAGAAGGACGACGGCGTGGCACTCGGTGGTCGCTTGGACCACGCGCTCGTCGTTGAGCGGCAGGGCGGTGAGGATCACCACCGGGATCAGGCCCAGGGTGGCTGAGGACCGTACCGCGGAGCACACGTCGCGGCCGTCTTTGTGGGGCATGTTGAGGTCGGTGACGACGAGCGCCGGCGTCTCCCGGGGGAGCATGGCGATCGCCTCGACGCCATCCTCAGCGGTCACCACCTGGTGGCCGTGCCTCGAAAGCAGAAGGCGACCGAGCTCGCGAATGTCCGGATCGTCGTCCGCCAGCAGCACCTTGGCCAAGCCGCACCCCTAACCGCCGCACCGAGCCAATCGAATCCTGCGCTCCTTGTAGCAGGTCCGGGCAACGGGCAGTCGATCATTCGGCAGCGACCGCGTGGTCGTGACCCGGATCACCTCGCGGAGGCAGCAGCTGGTCGAGCTGCCCGGCGTGCTGTTCGACGTGGCCGACGAGGAACTCCTCGATGATCTGGCTGAGGTCCATCGTTCCGAGAGTGGGATGGAAACCGCGGGCGCTCCACGCCGAATCACCCAGCCCGTCCAGGAAGGCGCGCAGGCTGGCTATGTCGCCGGCGGTTCGGCGCCAAAGGCGCCCCTGGTCGGTGCTCCGGTCGCGCTCGATGGCGGCGATCCGCACGCGATCGCTCTTGGTGCGCCCGAATGGTACCGGTTGATCGCCGCGGTGCTCGACCACCAGCCCCGCCTCGCCGAGCCAGTAGGGGATGAACTCGGCGACGTGAGCCCACACCTGGCCCGCCTCCCAGCGCTCGCCCGTGAGCGGATCCGGAGCGGTGAGCGCCTCCGTTGGGAAGTCACGGGCGGCATGGGCGCGGAGCCTCTCCTCGACGGCGTCCAGCCGGTTCGTGAACCCCTGCGCCGTCGTGCTCATCGCAGAGGACGCAGCGGTGCGCCGGCGACGACGCGGTTGCGAAGCGTGCCCAGCCTGTCCACCGTCAAGACCACCTCGTCGCCGGGCTGCAGCCACGGATACTCGTCGTTTCCATGCACGAGCGCGAGCTCCAGGATGCAGCCGGTTCCGCAGGTGCCCGAGCCGATGACGTCGCCCGGCTCCACACGCGTCCCGCGCGAGGCGTAGCTGACCATCTCGCCGAAACTCCAGAAGATCTCAGCCAGCGACGCCCGCGAGTACTCGCGCCCGTTGACCGTCGCGGTCATGGTGAGGTCATACGCGCGCCCGCTGCGCGCGTCGTCGAGCTCGTCCGGAGTCACCAGCATCGGCCCCAGCGTTGTCGCGAAGTCCTTGCCCTTCACTGGTCCCATGCTCAGCTTCATCTCGCGGCGCTGAATGTCACGCGCGCTCCAGTCGTTCATGACGCAGAAGCCCGCGATGCTGTCCTCGCCCTGCTGCGGCGTCAGGTCTGCGCCGCCGCGGCCGATGATCGCGGCCACCTCGAGCTCGAAGTCGAGCTCGCCGCTGCCGGGTGGCACCGCAACGTCCTCTCCATCTGCGTTGACGGCGTACGGATTGCTGAAGTAGAAGACAGGGAGCTCGTACCAGTCCGGGTCCATCTCCAGGCCGCGGCGCTTGCGCGCGGTCTTGACGTGCTGCTCGAAGGCGTAGAAATCGCGCACGGTGGGCGGGACAGGTATCGGTGCACGCAGGATCACCTCCGCGAGCGGCAGCACCTCAGAGGGGTTACGTCGCGCCGCTTCGCCGGCGCTCGCCAGGCCGTCGCCGCCGTCGCGAAGCAGGCCGAGCAGCGTCGCGCCCACGGGGAGCGCGTGCACGTGCGAATCGACGACGACACCCACGCGGTCGCCGTCCTGCTGTCCGTGTCCAAACGTCACCCAGCGCATGGCTTCGACTCCTTCCGGCGACAGTTGCGGCGCCGTGCACTCCATATACTGGCGCTCTCCGCGGGGAGGTGGCTGAGAGGCTGAAAGCGCCCGCCTGCTAAGCGGGTGAGGGATGTTAAGTCCCTCCGGGGGTTCGAATCCCCCCCTTCCCGCCAGCTCATCCCGGAGCGCTCCCCGCCACCTCGCCGGCGGTCGCGAGAGCCTGCGACAGCCGCTCCGGCGTGCTCGTGAAACAGAGCCGGAACCGCGCCGGGACCTCGAACGCGATGCCCGGCGTCACCAGCACGCGCCGCTCGGCGAGCGCGCTGACGTAGGCGAGCGTGTCCGGCCAGGGGCTGCGGATCCACAGGAAGATGCCCCCCTGCGGTTCGGCGACGTCCAGCCCGGCCGCCACCGCCGCGTCACGTCCGTGGTCACGGAGTCGATGGTATTGCTCGACACCGATGTTCCACGAGTCCAGGTAGAGCAGCGCGCGCTGCGCAGTCGCGGGCGCGTTGACCATGCCGAGCGCGCGCATGCAGCCCTCCAGCCCACGATCGGTCTGCTCGCCGGCCAGCGAGGGGTGCAGGACCAGGTAGCCGATCCGCTCTCCCGCCAGGCCCATGTCCTTCGAGAAGGATCGGGCCAGCACGGTGTGCTCGTAGTACGCGAATGGCTCGACGCGTCGCGCCGGCGCGTACACGAGATTGCGGTACGCCTCGTCGGCGATGAGCAGGATGCGCCGGCCGGTGCGGCGGTTGTGGTGCTCGAGCACATCGACGATCGCGGCCATCTCCTCGTGCTCGATGACGTGTCCGCTGGGGTTGCTCGGGCTGTTGATGATCACGGCCGCGGTGCGGTCGGTCAGCGCGTGCACCAGCGCATCGATGTCGACGCGCTGGCTGGTGTCGTCGGCGCGCACGGGCGTGAACGACAGCCCACCGGTCTCGCAGTAGGGCCGGAACTCGGGGAAGTACGGGGCGATCCCGACCACCTCGTCGCCGACGTCGAGGAAGGCGCGCAGCGCCAGGCACACCGCTCCGGCGGCACCGCCGGTCATGGCGATGCACGCGGCGGTGACGCCGGGCGCGCCGACGTCCTCGGCGGCACGCTCGCGCAGCTCGGGGTAGCCGAGGTTGGGCATGTAGGCATGACGCCCGGGGAAGAATTCGCTGCCGGCGCGGGCCAGGGCGTCGCGAACCGGCGCCGGGGCGTCGAGCGGTTGGCCGAGTGAGAGGTCAATCACACTGTCGTCGCCGTGCTCGGTGCGCAGGCGCTGGCCCTCGGCGAACATGCGCCTGATCCAGCCGCCGGCCTCCACCTGCGACGCGGCCCACCCCGACAGCGGCGACTCGTTCACCGCCGCGGGCTCAGGCGATCGACTCGGTGCCGCGCATCCCGCCGGTGTGCCACGAGAACGGATACTCGCGGTCGACCAGCTGGCGCGCAACCTCGGTGCGATGGAGCGGGCGGAACGTGTCGACCATCACCGCCAGCTCGTTGGTCTCGCGAGGACGCTCGTACGACGCCTCGAGCGCGCCCGGCTGGGGGCCGTGTGGCACACCGCCGACGTGGTGGGTGAACGAGCTCTGCTTGACCCCGCGCCGTGCCGCGTAGTCGCCGTCGACGTAATAGAGCACCTCGTCGGAGTCGAGGTTGCTGTGGTGGTAGGGGAGCATGACCGCGTCCGGGTCCCAGTCCAGCTTGCGCGGGACGAACGAGCAGATCACCACGTTGTGCGCCTGGAAGGTCTGGTGGATCGGTGGTGGGACGTGGAAGCGGCCGGCGCGCGGCTCGAAGTCGTGGATGTTGAAGGCCACCGGGTAGATGGTGCCGTCCCAGCCGACGAGGTCGAAGGGGTGGTGATCGAGGCGGTAGCGGCTCACCCGCCCGGCACGCTTCAGCCAGACCTCGACGGGCCCGTCCCCGCCCTCCTCGAGCTCATCAGGACCCCGGAAGTCGCGTTCCGAGTACGGCGCGATCTCGGTGAGCTGGCCGTTGCGCGCCCGGTAGCGATCCGGAGAGTCGACGAGCCCGGCGACCTCCAGCGCGAGGATGCGGACGTCGTCGAGTGACTCGAACTCGACCCGATAGATGGTGCCCCGCGGGATCACCACGTAGTCGTGCGTGCCGAACGCCAGCGTGCCGAACTGGGTGTGCAGCACGCCCGCGCCCCGGTGGACGAAGAGGATCTCGTCGGCGCTGCCGTTGACGCAGAGCACCTCCTGCTGGCGCACCGGGAAGGCCAGGCCGATGTGGATGTCGTCGTTGACCAGCAGCCATTTGCGACCGCTTACCACGTCACCGTCGGGCTGGAGGTTGAACCCCTGGAGGTGCGCGTGCTCGTGCACCTGCTCACGCTCCGGCGCCATCATCTCGGCCGGTCCCTCGCTGATGTCGTGTGCCGACTCCGGCATGTTGCGGTGATAGAGCAGCGATGAGGGACCGCTGAACCCCTCGCGCCCGAAGAGCTCCTCGAAGATCGGCTTGCCACCCACCTCGAAGCGCATGTGGCGCTTGCGGGGCACGTCGCCGAGCCGGCGGTAGGTTCTCACCAGCTGCAGATTAGAGGTTGCCGCGCGCCGCCTGTTCGCGCTCGATGGCCTCGAACAGCGCCTTGAAGTTGCCCTTGCCGAAGCCCTTGCAGCCCTTGCGCTGGATGACCTCGAAGAAGAGGGTGGGCCGGTCGCCCACAGGGCGCGTGAAGATCTGCAGGAGGTAGCCGTCGTCGTCGCGGTCGATGAGCACGCTGAGCTCCTCGAGGCGGTCGAGGTCCTCATCGATTCCTGCGGCGCGGTCGCCGAGCGCCTCGTAGTACGAGTGCGGCGCGGTGAGGAACTCGACGCCACGGTCGCGCATCGCCGCGACTGTGCCGACGATGTCGTCGGTGTGCAGCGCGATGTGCTGGACGCCGCTGCCGCGGTAGTAGTCGAGGTACTCCTGGATCTGCGAGGCCTTGATGCCGACCGCGGGCTCGTTGATCGGGAAGGTGACCATGCTGCGCGGATCGCGGGCCACCTTGCTGCGCAGGGCGCTGTACTGGGTGGCGATGTCGTGCTCGTCGAACTCCTGGAACACGTGGAAGCCGAACACCTCGGAGTAGAAGGAGACCCAGTCGTCCATCTTGCCGAGCTCGACGTTGCCGACGGTGTGGTCGATGAACCGCAGCCCCACCCCGCCGCTGGTTCGGCGCTCCTCGCGATAGCCGGGCCAATGCGCACCGCTGTACTCGTTGCGCTCGACGAAGTGATGCACCGTGTCACCGAAGGTGGCCACCGACGCGAAAGTGATCGCGCCGTCGCCGTCGGTCACCGTGGTGGGCTCGGCGACGCTGCGGGCGCCGCGCGCGGTGGCGGCCTCGTAGGCGCCACGCGCATCCTCGACGCGGAGCGCGATGGCCCGCACGCCGTCGCCGTGCATGCGCACGTGCTCAGCAATGCGCCCGTCGGGTTGCAGCGGGGCGGTGAGTACCAGCCGCACCTTGCCCTGCTGGAGCACGTACGAGGCGCGATCACGAACGCCGGTCTCGGGGCCGGCGTAGGCGATGACGTCGAAGCCGAAGGCGTTGCGGTAGTGGTACGCCGCTTGCCGGGCGTTGCCCACCCAGAGCTCGACGTGGTCGGTACCCTCGAGGACCGGGGTGCCGATCTCGACCGGGGTTTCCAGAGCGTTGGTCACGCCGGGGTGGGCTCCAGCTCCCTGCGCCGCTTCTCGAGGCCGTCCCAGAACGTCTTGACGCCGTTGAGCATCTCCGCGGCGCCCTCGAGGAACTTCTGCTGGTCGAAGCCGGGGCGCTGGAACGCACCTTCGAGCTCGTCCATCGTGTGCGCGGCGTGCTGGTCCTCGACGCGGTCGTGCCAGGTGAAAAAGGCGAGGCGCAGGTCGGGAGCCTCGCGGTTCTTGTAGCCGTCGAGACCGTTGATGAGCTGCTTCCAGAAGCCGGCGGCCGCCCAGTGCTCGACGGCGAAGCTGGCGCCCTCGGCGACGTCGGGGTCGTCGCTGCCGTAGATGCGGGCCAGCTCGTCGCAGAAGAAGAGCGTCTCCTCGCGTCCGAACTTGCGCTTGCCGAGGTCGTCGAAGCCGAGGCCCGCGGCCTCACCCACCTTGACCAGCCACTCGAAGTGACGGGCGCTGAAGCGGTAGACGCCGCCGTCGACGGTGCCCTCCGTGGACACAAGCTCGGGGTCGCCCTCGCGATCCTTGTCGTTATCGCTCCTCACGCCGTTGGCCGACGGAGAAGTGCGGCCGCTGTTGAAGACGACGCCGAGCTCGTTGACGAGGATCTCGCACGACTCCCGCGCCTGCGACATGGTCGGCGCGTTGATGGTCTTGAGGAGCTGCGCCACGATGAAGAGGTTGCTGAACACCGAGAACTGCTGGATGAGGTCACGGACCTGGTCCCGCGACGCCTCGCCGCGGTCGAACCAGATGCAGTACTCGTTGTTGGTGACCACGGGATGGCTCATGACCGTCTCGCGGACCTGCTCGAGAAAGGTGTCCCAGTCGGACCCGCCGACAGAGACCGGCGGCTCGCTGACAAGGGTCGACATCGTGTTCGCCTCCATGCGCCTGGGCTGCAGGACCTGCGCCAGATTGTCCCGCTGCGGACCACTTCTGTCCAGTGACAGTTCGGTTCGCTGGACATACTGCTCACATAATGCCATGATCCTTACACAGTGTCCAACACAGCCGCCCCCCAGCGGCCTTCGCGCTCACAATCTGCCGCGCCGGGGCTCGATGCCGTGGACCGCCGTCTGCTCGAGGTGCTCGCCGAGGACGGGCGCATCTCGGTGGCTGCGCTCGCGCAACGCGCCGGCATCTCCCGCGCCGCCACCTACAACCGTCTCGACACCCTGCGTGAGACGGGAGTGGTGGAGGGGTACTCGGTGCGCGTCAACCCCGCGCGGGTGGGGCTCGGCGTCACCGCGCTGGTGCTGATCTCGGGTCGCCAGCCGGCGTGGCGATCACTGCGCCGCCGTCTCGTCTCCATGCCGGAGGTGGAGTACTGCGCGTTCACCACCGGGGAGTACGACGCGCTCCTGGTCGTCCGCGTCCCCGACGTCGAGACGCTCCGTGACGTGGTGCTCGAGCGTCTCCAGGCCAGTGAGGAGATCCGCGCCACCCAGACCATCTTCGTGCTCGAGGAGCTGGTGAAGCGCCCTCTGGTGCTGCCTCAGGACTGAGGAGCAAGCATGGCTAGTGGCAGGCTGACTGTTGACGGCGGCTCGCTCGCCTGGGAGAGCTCCGGCGAGGGACCGCCCATCGTGCTGGTGCACGGTTTCGCGCTCACTCGTGACATGTGGGATGACGTCGTGCCCGGCCTCGCTGCCCATCACCAGGTGGTGCGCTACGACTGCCGCGGGTTCGGCGACTCTGCAGCCTTCGACGCCAGCGTCTCGTACAGCCACGGTGACGACCTTATTGCGTTGTGCGACGGGCTAGGCATCACGCGGACCGCGCTGGTGGGTCTGTCTTTCGGCGGCCAGGTCGCTCTGTTGACGGCGATCGCCGCACCGGAGCGCGTCAGCGCGCTCATCCTCGTCGACGCCGTGCTCGACGAGGTGCCCTGGGATCCCGCCTCGCAGGCGGGGTCGGAGGCGGTGATTGCCCGCACTCGCACCGAGGGACCGCAGGGTGGCCGGGCAGCGTGGCTCGACCATCCGCTGTTCGGACCGGCCAACGAGCGCCCCGTACTGGCGCAACGACTTGCCGCCATGGTCGCCACCTATGGAGGCACCGGAGGCGCTGGTCGACGCCATCGAATCGGGTATCGCGATGGGCAGCACGGCCCCGGGCTAACTCCGGGAACGGCCACGACAGACGTTCAGCCCGACACCTCGAAGATGGCCTCGATCTCGAGCGCCGCGCCGAGCGGCAGCTCGCCGACACCGACCGCGCTGCGCGCGTGCCGCCCCCGCTCACCGAACAGTTCGACGAAGAGATCCGACGCCCCATTGATCACCGCGGGCTGGCCGGCGAAGCCCGGCGCGCTGCGCACGAAGCCCGTGACCCGGACCACGCCGCCGACGCGGTCGACCGAGCCCAGGGCAGCGGCGGCGCTGGCGAGGAGGTCGACAGCCACGCCCCGCGCCATCCGCTGCGCCGATTCGATGTCGACGTCGTCACCGACGATTCCTTCAACCACCGCGCCGTCGGCGCGGCACACGTGGCCGGAGAGGTAGAGGAGATCGCCGGACCGTCGGGCCATCACGTAGCTGGCCAGCGGCGTCTGCGCCGGCGGGAGCTCCAGTCCCAGCGCGGCCAGTCGCTCGCTGAGCACTCAGCGCTCGTTGAGATAGCCGGCGTTGGCGGTGAACGCAGCCGGCGCGAAGCCGAAGGCGCTGCGCACCGAGTCGATGCGGGTGATGTTGTGTCGCGCCAGCATGCGCAGCTGCGACGGTGTCACCGGAGGGTTGGGGAGCACCTTGTCCATGACCATGGCGGCGGGCAGCAATGCGCCCACCGGGACGTGCACCTTGATGCGCATGCCCGCGCCGATGGCGTCGTGGATGACGTCGACGATGCCCTCGTAGGAGAGCTGCTCGGGACCGCCGATCTCGATGACGCGCATCGTCGGCCCGCGCTCCAGGCACAGCGCGATGCAGTGCACCACGTCATCGATGCCGATCGGTTGGAACAGCGCGCCGCCGTCCCCGGCGATGGGGATGACCGGGATGCTGTAGCGAACCAGAGAGCACAGCGTGGTGAAGAAGCCATCGCCGGGCCCGAAGATGAGGCTCGGGCGCAGGATCGTGAAGGGCACGCCGCTGCTCCGCACCGCCTGCTCGGCCATCCACTTGGTGTAGTGATAGGGAAAGGCCGGATCGGGGTCGGCACCGATCGCGCTGATGTACACGAGGTGTGCGACGCCCGACGTGCGCGCCGCGTCAACGACGTTCTCGGTGCCGCGCCGGATGACGGCGTCGAAGGTCTGCTTGCCCTTCTCGCGGATGATCGCGGTGAGGTGGACGACGGCGTCACAGCCGGCGAAGGCCTCGGCCAGACCCTTGCCGGCAATGACATCGGCACGCACCACGCGCAGACCTTCGCGAGGGGCCACCCGCCGGGTTCCGCGCGACACCAGCACGACCTCGTGCCCGGCGGCGAGCAACGCGCGCGCCGTGTTGCTGCCGACGAAGCCGGTTCCCCCGGTGATGGCGACGCGCACCTTGGCTCGACCCTCCTCTGACGCTGCCCGCGGAGGGTACGAAAAGCCTCCGTGCCGGTGATCAGCTTCCCGCGCCGTCCTCCGCTCTCCCGGCCGCCCCCGGGTCGTCCCGCTCCTCGCAACCGCCACCCTCCTGCTCGTCGAGAGCCCGCTCCATGGCGGTGGGGAGTCGGTCGAGGCCGCGCTCGAGGGTGCGGCGCACGCGGCGGTGGAACAAACCACCGACGACACGCGCCAGGCCCAGCAGGCGCAGGTTGGCGTCCACATCCACACAGGTCCCGCCATCGCCGTCGGGGCTGAGTCGGTTGCGCACCACCAGGTCGATGAGCCTGTCGCGCTGGCGCACTTCGATGACATCGCCGTCGACGGTCACGTCATCCTCACGCGTCCCTGCTAGGAGGAATGAGCGCACCCAGTCAGGGGAGGCGTCGACACGGCACTGCGAGGTCACCTGCATGGCGGTGCAGTGTGGCGCAAGCGGGCGCCCCGGCCCGACTTCGCTTGGGATCGGTTAGGATCCGCCCTTACGCCGATCCGCTTTGATAGGGGTGCAATGCGACGTGCGGTCACCTGGCAGCTGACGGTGATGCTCGCCGTCGCGGCGAGCGCATGCGGCAGTAGCGCTGCACCGGCCAGCCCAACGCAGCAGGCCTCGTCGCCAGCCGGCACCGCAAGACCAACGCCGACGCTCACCACCCATTGCAGCGACGGCGCGCCTTGCAGCATTGGAGCCGGGACGTATGTGCTGGGTGATGGGACGGTGCTGCCCGGCTTCACCTTGACCGTCCCGGGGGGCGGCTGGCACGGCACGGGAAACGATCCGGGTGGCCTCAGCCTGAGTCCGAACACACCCAACGACTTCTTCACCGTCTGGGATGACCTCACCGCGGTGAAGAGCACCGGCACCGGACACGGCACGGTGCTGACCAACGTTGGGACCACGCCGGAGGCGCTGGTCGCGTGGATGACCAGCAACCCGGATTTCACCGTGGTCGTTCCGCCAGCGCCGGCGACGATCGGGAGGGGCATCAAGGCCACGAGCCTGGTGGTCGGCGCGTCCCACTCGGCACACTACGGCGACCCCACTTGCCCATCGAATCCGCGATGTGCGGACCTCTTCACCAACCGAGCGCTCTGGGGCGCGAACCAATTCGTGGGCGTGGCGGGAGATGAGGAGTTCCGCATCTACCTGGCGGCCATCACGGTGTCCGGTCAACCGCAGACGCTGTTCGTCGTTCTCGACGCTCCCACCGACGCCGGTCTCACACAGCTCGCGGCCGAAGCGGCGCCCATCGTCAACAGCCTCCAGCTGCCGGCGGACGCTGCCTCACGCTGACC
>QHBU01000116.1:0-11816 GCA_003244045.1 Candidatus Aeolococcus gillhamiae | reverse complement strand
CATCGAACATCTGTTCGCTATCATCGACGTCCCGACCGCGGTCTGAGCCCTCGTTCCCGATGAGGCGGTTCGGTGCAACGACGGTGAGGAGCTGTGGATGCACGCGGAGACCAGGGGACGGGTGCTTGCCGACACCGTTGCCGGGCTGCAGCGGCGCTATGGCAACGCCGCCGTGCATCGCGGCCCCGAGCCGGATGGTGGCGAGAACGGCGGCTGGCTCACCGCCATCCCCGCCCTCGACATCCGGCTCAGCCCCGGCGGCCTGCCTCGCGGTCGGATCACCCTTCTCCAGGCGGCCCAGACGGGGGTGAGTGGCCGGCTGACCCTGCTCCAGGCGCTGGCGGCCCAGGCCAGCCGTGAGGGCGAGGTGGTCTACGTCGACGTCGCCGCCAGCCTCGANNAACACGCGGTCGGCGTCGCCGTCGAGCGCGATGCCGACCTCGGCGCCGACCTCGGCAGCTGCCTTGCCGTCCTCCCCGGCCGGGGACGCTGGCGCGAGGGGCTGGCCATGGCCCGTGCCCTGGTCGTCGCCGGGTCGCCCTGGGTGGGGGTGGCGCTGGATCGTGGGCATCCCCGCAACGCCGAGATCGAGCAGGCACTCAACGGCCTGGTCGAGGCGGTCCATCGGCGTCGTGCCGTCTGCGTGGTCGCCGCTCCCGCGCCGGCCGCGGCCCCGCTCGCCTACGCGTCCTCGCTGACGCTCTCCTGCCGGCCCGCGGGATGGCAGGAGTCGCATGGCGATATCACCGGCCTGCGGGTTGCGCTCGAGGTGAGCAAGAGCCGCCTGTTCGCGCCCGGCGCCACCGACACCCTGCTGCTCCGCTATCCCCGTCCCTACGCCACCGCCGAGGTGGTGGGCTACCCGGCGGTGATGTCACCGGCGCGCGAGGAAGAGGCCGCCGAGCTGACCGTGGTGCATCTCAGTGCATGACGCCCCCCTGCGGTGGCTCTGTGCCCGCCACCCCCACCTCGGCCTGGTGGCGGCGCTGCGCCGCCATCCGGAGCTGCGTGGGGAGGCGGTGATCGTGGGGGGTGCGCCCGAGCTGCGCCTTCCCGTGCTCGCCGCCTCGACGGCGGCCGCGGCGTGCGGCGTGGCTCCCGGCCAGCCGCTTCGCCAGGCCCAGCAGCTCTGCCCGCAAGCGGCCTTCGTGAGTGTCGCCGCCGGCGACGTCGAACGGTTGGGAGGCGACGTCGCCGGCGCGCTCGGCGGCCTCAGCCCGGGGGTGGAGACTGGCGACGAGGAGAGCTACTGCGACCTCAGCGGCAGCCACGCCGCCTTTCCCGATGAGGGCCGCTGGGCGGCGGCGATCGCGCGCACCCTGATGGAGACGCTCGACGGCGAGCTCCCCTCCGTGGGGGTGGCCGGCAGCCGTTTCGTCGCCCACATCGCAGCCAGGGCGAGCGAACCTCGCCACGTCCGCCGCGTTCGTGCCGGGGCTGAGGCGGCCTTCCTGGCCCCGCTGCCCCTGGGACTGCTCCCCGTCGACCCCGCGATCGGCGCGCGCCTGGCCGCGCTCGGCCTCGACTGCATCGGGGCCGTCGCCAACCTCTCGCCTGTGGAGCTGCAGCGCCAGTTCGGCGCCGAGGGGCTGGCGCTCCATCGCCACTGCCGAGGCGAGGATGAGGGTGCCCTGCGCCTCGATGACGCGCCGCGGCGGGCCGTGGAGAGGGTGGTCCTCGACGGCGCCGTCAGCGACCTCGAGGTGCTGCGCTTCGCCGCCCACCGCTGCGCCACCGACCTCGGTGAGCAGCTCTGCAGCCGGGGCCTGGTGGCCGTGGCCGTGGCCCTGGTGCTCGAGCTCGAGGAGGTGGCTGGGGTGCGGGTCACAGCACCTCCGCCCCTGCCCGCCGGCAACGCCGCCGAGCTGTGGGCGGCCGTGCTCGCCCTGCTCGGCGAGCTGCGCCCGCAGGCCCCGGTGACCGCGATCCGCCTCGAGGTCGAGCTGCGCGGCGCCGCCGGCCGGCAGGCCGACCTCTGGCGCGGGGGCGACGCCGAACGCGAGCAGGTGCTGGCGGCGGCGGCACGATTGCAGCGCCGCTACGGGCAGACAGCGCTCCGTCGCCCCCGCCTTGCCGTCGATCCCGGCGACCTCCTCGAGCGCCGCTTCCACTGGGACGCCCCCGTCCCCGCCGCGATGACGCCGCACCCTGCTTCAGGCGCCGTCCCGGCCGGCTCGCCGGCAGCGAGGAACAGCTCCGCCGGCCTGGTGGCGAGGTCCTCGACCCAGCCGGCTCAGAAGGGAAAGGTGCCGTGGTCGCGCCCGGCATCGGCCAGGCCGCCGGCACGGGGCCATTCTCGCCCGGCCCCAGCCGCGCAGACCGCGCTGCCCACCGTGGCGGGGAGGAGACACGTGTGACCGAGCTGCTCGAGGGGGCGATCGAGGTGCGCGGCGAGGGGAGAGAGCCGGGCACCCCGGCGGCGCTGCGCACCGAGGCCGGCTGGCGCCGCGTCGAGCGCGTGGTCACCCGCTGGGTGGTGGAGACCGACTGGTGGCGGCGGCCGGTCCGCCGCGAGTACCTGCGCTGCCTGCTCGCCGGCGGTGAGTGCTGCGAGCTGTACCGCGACCTCGACTGCCAGGGCTGGTTCTGGTCGCGCCGCTATGACTGAGGCCGGCGGCGCTCAGCACCGGCCGTACCTCCGCCCGGTAGGGGCGAGCGGAGGCCGGTCCGGCTGTGTGCGGTGGTTGCCAGGGATGACCACCACACAGTCGTATAGTTACACAGAAAAGTAGTAGCTGTCAATGGCGCCGTTCGCGGAGCTCGCCGCCCGGTCCAACTTCTCCTTTCTCGAGGGCTCGGCCTCACCACGCGCCTTGGTGGCCACCGCCGCCGCACTGGGGATCGAGGCGCTGGGGTTGTGCGACCGGAACGGGCTCTACGGCGTCGTCGGCTTCATGGAGGCGGCCCGCAGCGCCGGGATTCGCGCCGTCATCGGGGCCGAGGTCGACCTCGACGGTGGCGACCGTCTTCGCCTGCTCGCTCGCCATCGCGGTGGCTATCGCCAGCTCGCCAGGGCCATCAGCGCCGCCCAGCTCGCCGGCGTCAAGGGACAGCCGCGGCTGCGCGTGGCCGGCCTGGACCGGGAGGTCCACGGCAGCCCGCCCGCCGCCCCGGCGCGCCGGGGCCGGCCCACGCTGCCGCCCCCGGAACGGCCCGCTTCGCTCCGGCCCACCGCCGGCCCCTTCCCGCAGGGCTGGCCGGGACTGCCCTCGACCACCACGCTGGCTGACGGCGAGCCGGCGACCGTCGACCCCGCCGACCTCGACGGCTGCACCGTGCTCGCCGGCGGTCCCGAGAGCGTCATCACCACCGCCCTGGTGCGTGGCGACCTGCGTGGCGCCACCCGACGCGCCGAGCAGCTGCGCGACTGCTTCGGGCGCGACCGCGTCGCTCTTCTGCTCAGCCATCACCGCCATCCCGGTGATTCCTGGCTGGCCGCGCAGACGGCCCTGCTCGCCCGCCGCACCGGCGTCCCCCTGGTGGCCAGCGGCCTCCCTGTTCATGCCAACCATGGCGACAAGCCGCTGCTCGACGTGCTCACCGCGATCCGCCACCGCACCACGCTGGACGCCGCTGCCGCGCACGGCCTGCTCCTGCCCAACGCCGAGCACCGCCTGCGCAGTGAGGTGGAGCTGCGCAGCCTTCTCGCCGACCACCCCGAGGCGTTCGACCTCGCCGCCCACCTCGCCTCGCAGTGCGACGTCGAGCTCGACTTCACCGAGTCGCGCTTCCCGGGCTTTCCTGTCCCGGACGGGGAAACCCCCTTCTCCGTTCTCTATCGCCTCTGCCAGGAATCGGTGCAGCGCAAGTACCGACCGATGACCCGTGCGGTGGCGGCGCGGCTGCAGCGCGAGCTCGAGGTGATCGAGAAGACCAAGCTCGCGGAGTTCTTCCTGATCACCTGGGACATCATGCGTTTCGCACGCGAGCAGCACATCCCGGGACAGGGGAGGGGGAGTGCCGCCGACAGCATCGTCGCCTACCTGCTCGACATCACCCGCGTCGACCCGGTGGCGCACGATCTTCTCTTTGAGCGCTTCCTCCACGAGGACCACCAGGGCACGCCGGACATCGACATCGACTTCTCCACCGACCATCGCGAGCAGGTGCTGCAGTACGTCTACGAGAAGTACGGCGCCGATCGCACCGGCATGGTCGCCAACGTGGTCACCTACCGGCCGCGCATGGCGATGCGCCAGGTAGGCGCGGCGATGGGCTTTCCCGAGATGCTCATCGACAAGCTCGCCAAGTCCGTCGACGGCTGGTACATGGTCGATGTCGCCGCGGCACTGGAGACCGCAGGTGTCGATAGCAGCGACCCGCACGCCTCCCTGCCGTGGGGGCAGTTCATCAATGTCCTGCAACAGATCGAGGGCACGCCGCGCCACCTCGGCATTCATGTCGGCGGCATGCTGGTCACCGGTGAGCCGCTCGTCGACGTGGCCCCGGTGGAGCGCGCCACCATGCCCGGGCGCGTGGTCGTGCAGTTCAACAAGGACGACGTCGAGGACCTCGGGCTCATCAAGATGGACCTGCTCGGCCTGCGCACCCTGTCGGCGATCGCTGAGTGCCTCGACCACATCGAGGAGCGCACCGGGCAGCGTCCTGACCTCGACGCGCTGCCGCTCGATGACCCGGCGGTGTATGCGTCGATCCAGAAGGTGGACACCATCGGCCTCTTCCAGATCGAGTCGCGCGCCCAGCAGCAGTCGCTGTGGCAGTCCCAACCACGCGAGTTCAACGACCTCATCGTGCAGGTGGCGATCATCCGTCCCGGCCCCATCCAGGGCGACGCCGTCAACCCCTACCTGCGCCGTCGCCAGGGGCTGGAGCCGGTCACCTACCTGCATCCCTCGTTGGAGCCAATCCTGGCAGAAACGATGGGAGTGGTGCTCTACCAGGAGCAGATCCTGCGCATCGTCATGGAGGTGGCCGGCTACACCGCGGGCCAGGCGGACCGGTTCCGGCGGGCCATGAACCGGCACCGCTCGCGCATCGAGATGGAGGAGCTGCGCGACGAGTTCGTGAGCAAGTGCGGGTCGGTCAGCGGCATGCCCGTCGCGGTGGCCGAACAGATCTTCAAGGGCGTCGCCGGCTTCGCCCAGTTCGGCTTCTGCAAGAGCCACGCGGCCGCCTTTGCGCGCACCGCGTACGAGACCGCGTGGCTGCGCCTGCACCATCCCGCGGAGTACGTGTGCGCACTGCTCAACGCCCAGCCGATGGGCTTCTATCACCCCTCGGTCCTCGTCGAGGATGCCAAGCGCCACGGGGTGCAATTCCTTGCCGTCGACGTCGCCCGCAGCCGCGCCCGCTGCACCATGGAGGACGGTGCGGTGCGGCTGGGCTTCAACTACATGAAAGCGCTCGGGCCGGCGGCGCGCATCGCCTGCGAGGCGGCGGCGCTCGCCGGGGCCACGTCGCTGCGCGACTTCTGGCGGCACACCCTGCTGCCGCGGCGGGCGATGGAGAACTTGGTGCTGGCCGGCGCCTTCGACGCCGTGCAGCCGGGGCGGCACCGCCGCGAGCTGCTCTGGGAGCTGAAGCAGGTGGAGGAGAGCCTGCCCCCACGCACCGCCGCCCGCCGCGCCGCTGATGTCCCCGCCACCCCCTCAGCGCGGCGTCCGCCGCGCGGCCGGGGCGCGCTCGCCGGCAGCCGGCTCGGCGATGACACCCCGGCTGTGCGCCGGCTCGAGGCCGATCCGCTGCCACCGCTGCTCGAGCTACCGGTCACGCCCCCGGCGCTGCCGGAGATGGACGAGCGCACCCGCGTCCTCACCGAGTACGCGCTCAGCGAAGTGAGCACGGGCCGTCACCTGCTCTCCTTCATCCGCGCTCAGCTCGCCGCGCTGAACTGCCGCCCATTGGCCACCATCCGCGACGTGGCCGACGGCACAAGGGTGCGGGTGGCCGGGTTGGTGATCGCCCGCCAGGCGCCCGCCTCGGCGAGCGGCTTCCGCTTCTTCACGCTTGCCGATGAGGACGCCCACCTCGACCTCATCTTCCGGCCGGCGGTGGTCACCCGCACGCGCCGGGTGGCCAACCACAACCCGCTGCTGATGGTGGAGGGATGCCTGCAGAACGAGCGCGGCCGGGTCAACCTGGTGGTGGAGACGGTGACCGCGCTCGACGGCGACGGCGTGCCGCTGGACCCGGACGCGGCAACGACAGTGGCCGCCCCTCCCTCACACGACTTCCGCTGAGCCGGTCAGCGCCGCCGCCTGCCCCTGCGGCCGCGGTGCCTGCTTATCCGCACGGCGACGATCAGGATGACGAACACCAGGACGGCGATGACCGCGAGGATGAGGACGATCACCAGGATCGTCGGGCTGCCCCCGCTGGGTGGTGCGGCCCCGCCCGTCGCGGGCGTCTGCCCCTGGGCCACCAGCGCGAAGAGGCCGAGCGTCGGCGTGTTCGCCTGGTACGTGGTGCCGCACCCACTCTGGACCGTTTTCGCCACCGGCGTCCAGCGGGTGCCGTCGAAGTGCTCGATGGCGATCTGCGGGCCGCCGGTGCTGGTCGCCCCCAAAACTATGGCGGCGAGCTTGCCCGCGGCCAGCTGCACGGACTGGCCGCTGGAGCGCGCCTCGAAGTCGTAGACGTTGCCGTCGACGGTGCCGTCGGGGGGCTTGACCGCGGGCGATTGCACCGGGGCGATCGACACCGTCACTGTCGAGTTGCCCGTCGCCGGCGCCAGCGCTAACGCGGTGACGATGAGCTGTGCCTGCGGGGTGTTGGGGTCGTCGGCCAGCTCGAACGTCTGCGCCAGTTCGGCGGCGGTGAACGTCTCGGACACCGACTTGGGCCCTGGGCTCGCGCCGAGCGAGAGGTAGTGGGGCGGCAGGCAGATGCCGTCGTACAGCGGCGGCCCACCGCCGCTGCCGCGCACCACTGCCAGCGCCAGGAGTGCGAGCGCGGCGCCGGTGAGCCCGGCACGCCGGCTCATCCCACCCACCCCGTGGCGACGTCGGCGAGCACGTGCGCGATGAGCGGCGCGGTGACGGTGCCGGCGCCGACGCGCAGGCAGCCGAGGAAGACGCCGACGCAGAGGTCGATGGGCAACGCCGCGGCTCCATACAACGGCAGGTGGATGGCGGCGAAGAGCAGGGCGGTCACCGCGATGGCTACCGCGTCGCTGGACCGGACCCTCACCGCGTCGAAGAGCACCCCGCGAAAGACCAGCTCCTCCGCTGCCGCGACCACCGTCACCAGTGGCACCCACCACGCCAGCGTGGCCTGCTGCGCTCTGGCGCCGAGAGTGACAGCGGGCACGCCGACAAGCGAGATCGCCACCAGCGCCGCCGCGCCGGCGACGCCGAGCGGCACGCCGGTCCAGGGAAAGCGTGCCGGCCTGGCCCCACCGAGCACCGCGGCGGCCAGCAGCGCCGCGCTGAAGACGAGCGCGGCCGGCACGGAGGCGGCCGGGGCCGTGCCCCCGAGCACGAGTCGCGCGAGCGTGGCGCCGGCCACCGCGGCCATCAACGCGGGCGCGCGATTCATGCCCGCCGCGCGGGCGCTGATCACGCCGGCAGAGGTATGAGCTGCGGCGTCCCGGTGGCGTCCACCGGCGGCCATACGGTCACGCTGTGGCGCACCGCCTGCCACTGCCAGATCACCGCGGCGGCGCGCGTGTTCTGGCCGAGCATGGCCGGATCTGTGGAGAACTGCAGCCCGGCACCGTTGGGCAGGGATCCGCTCGGCATGTCGAGGGATCGCGCCGTGGACGCGATCGAGGCGGCGGTGAGCGCGCCGGCGCGGGGAAGCACGTCGTGGAACAGCGACCAGGCGGCGGTGAACCCAGCCAGGCCCTCTTCGGTCGGCGGTCCCCCGGTGACCTGCTGCCAGGCACGCGAGAAGCGCTCGTATGTGGCCCGAGCGGCAGATGTCAGGACCTCGGGGTTGAACCCCTGGGTGGGCCGGTCCGACGCGAACACGCCGATGGCGTCGCTGCCGAGCTCGAGCCCGAAGTCGGGGCCGCACTCCGCCATGGTCGAGCCGATCAGCGCACCGACGTGAAGGTGGGCGGCGAGCATGGCGCGGCGGAACGAGACGCCGTCGGTGATGTACGACGCCAGGATGAGCACGTTCGGCCGCGCCGCCTGCACCGCCGAGAGCACCGCGGGCCAGTTGGGCAGGTGGGCGTTGTAGGTGGTGTAGGAGACGACGTTCAAGCCCTGGCTGCGAGCCGAGCTCACCGCGTTGTCGGCGACGGAGTGGCCGTAGTCGTCGTTCTCGAGCACGACAGAAACCCGCGTGCCCCTCGGTGTCAGACCGAGCCGCGGGGCGAGCACCGTCGCGGTGAACGTCGCCGAGTTGGCGCCGAGATTGGCGCCACTGGCACCGACGCGGAAGACGTCGGGGAGCGCCCGGCCGGTGACGCGGTCGGCCACAGCACCCGCCTCCCAGTAGGTGATGCCGGCGGCCGACGCGGCTGCGCTCGCGGGCACGGACAGCGCCGACGAGTATGTGCCGATCACGACAGGAACTCCGTCGCCACGCAGGCTCTGCACCGCCGCGATTGCCGCCGACGGGTCCTCGAGCTCGCGCGAGTCGAGCTGCACCTTGACCCCGCCGACGCCGCCATCCATGTTGACCATGTCGCGCGCGATCTCGACGCCCTGGTACTCCTGTTGGGCCAGGGTGGACTGCGGGCCGTTCAGAGGGAAAAGCGCGCCGACCCTGATGACCCTGGCCGCCGAGGTCGGCGCGGCGAGAACGCCGAGGAGGGTGGCGGCGAGCAGCACCGGCAGGAGGAGGCGTCGGAGCACCTCAGCATGATCGCCGACAGGCGGCCTGGTGGGGCCGTCAGGCCTCCCGCGGGTCGGCTCGCAGCGACTGTGTGCGGTGGCGCCCGCCGCTGTTGTCAGCGATCAGGCCGCCGAGCGCCCGCGCCGCGGTCATCGCGGCGTCGAGCTGGTCGCCGTCGAACGGATGGCGGGCAACGCGTTCGCAGACGAGAACCGCGGCCACCTCATCGCCGTCCACGACCGGCACCATCAGGGTCGAGCGCACCTCGACGTTCGAGCGCCTCTGGGCGCGATGACCGGCAGCCTCGGTGAAGAGCGCCCCGCGACGCTGCTCGACGACGCGCTCGACGATGCCCGAGGGCAGCGCACCGGAGGTGGGTCCGGTCGCCGGCAGCAGGGTGGCGCGGCTGGCGCCGATCTCATCGGCAAGTCGCGTGAGTGCGGCCTGGATCCCTTGGCCCAAGGCCACCTCGCTCCAGAGACTGGGTCGGCGCCGCACCGCGGCGCGGTTGGCGACGCCGTTGAGCACCATCGCCACCACGGCTCCGCCGGCCGCCGCGAGAAGTGGCGCCCCCCCAAGTGATAGCAGGGCTGCGTAGGCGCCGAACATGGCCGCCCCGGAGAGGATGGCGCGCTCGAGGTACCGGGCGGTGCCCTCGCCCAGGCCGTGGCGCTGGTCGGCGAACGTCCAGACGCGATTGAGGACGGTATTCCACACCAGACTGGGCGGATAGGCGAGGAGGAAGGCGGCGAGGGCGGGCACGCGCGCGGTCCCGGTGAGGAGCGCGATCAGCGGCAGGAGGATGGCCAGGCCACTCAGCCCCACGAGCCCGAACTTCCAGGGCCGCGCCGACCCCTGCACCTCGAACACCAGGGAGCGGATGTGGGCGAGGAAGAGCAGGCCCTGGCGCAGGCTCGCCTTGCTGGTTCCACCGGCACGAGCGGCGAAGTCGAGGGGGACGTCGCGCACCCGCAGACCGGGCACGCAGACCAGCAGCTCGAGCAGGATCTTGAATCCCACCGGCCGGAACTCGATGCCGTCGATGACCCGGCGGCGGCAGAGGAAGAACCCGCTGAGGGGGTCGCTGCTCGCCCTAGCCTCGGTGAACAGGCCGCGGGCGACGGCCCCGGCGACGCGGCTGACCTGGCGGCGACCGGTGCCGCCCAGCCCCCGCCGGCTGCCGCCGCGGACGTACCTGCTGGCGACCACCACGTCGGCGCCCTCGCGGGCGGCGGCCAGCATCCCCGGGATGTCCTCGGGAGGGTGCTGGAGGTCGGCGTCCATGACGCAGACGAACTCGCCGCGGGTGCGGTGGATGCCGCTCACGACGGCCGTGCTGAGACCCCCGGTGCGGTCGCTGCCCTCACGGTGGAGGACGTCGATCCGGGCGTCGCCGGCGGCGGTCCTGGCGATGGCGGCGGGGGTCCCGTCGTCCGAGTCGTCGACGAAGAGGATCTCGTGGTCCACGCCCGCCAGGGCCGAGCTCAGCCGGGCCAGCAGCGGGCCGACGTTGGCCGCCTCATCGCGGGTGGGGACGACCACGCTGAGCAGAGGGGCGCGGGTCATGGCCCGAGAGTAGGGCGGGTCCGGGGCTGCTCCGGGTGGCGTGGTCGATCCGCCACGAGCCGTCACCGGACCGCAACCGCCAGCCTCCGCCCGAGTTCAGCGGCTGCAAGTTTTCGCGTTGCGGGGGCGTCTAACTATCGGGGGGCGACAAACGAGGCAAACAGGATCACCATATGGGTTCCTGATAGCGGCGACGTGAGGTTGGAGCGATGGCACGTTGGCGACGGCTTTTGGCCGCCCGCCGGCAGGGTGAGGTGAGGGTCCCGTGGTAGACCGCGGCAGGCGCGGGTTCACCACGCTGGGGGACCAAGCACTGCTGTTTGCCGCTGCCGTCCGGGGCGCTTTCCAGCGCCCCTTCTACGGCGCGGAGTTCCTCGAGCAGTGCCGCTTCATCCTCTTCTCCTGCGCGGTCCCCCTGGCTCTCACCGGCCTGGGCTGGGGCACCATCGTCGCGCTCGAGGCGGGCAACTTCTTCAAGCTGGCCTCTGCCGAATGGCGCATCGGCGGCTTCATGGTCCTGGCCAACGTCCGCGAGTTCGCCCCGGTGGCCACCGGTCTGATGGTGGCGGCTGTGTGCGGGACCGCGATCACCGCTGACCTCGGAGCACGCAAGGTGCGCGACGAGCTCGAGGCGATCAGCGTCATGGGCATCAGCAACGTGCTCTTCATCGTGGTGCCGCGCTTCCTCGCCCTGGCCCTGATGACGGCCCTCTACAACATCCCGATGATCATCTTCACCTGCTTCTCCGGGTACCTCGCGTCGGTCGCGCTGGTGGGAGTCAACAGCGGCGCCTTCATCAGCACCTTCTACACACAGGGGACCCTGCAGGACCTGTACGGCGGTGAGCTCAAGTGCGTGATTTTCGGGATGGTCATCGCCACGGTGTGCTGCTACAAGGGCATCACAGCGAAGGGAGGCGCCGAGGGGGTTGCTCGCGCCGTGCACCAGTCCGTGGTGGCGTGCTTCGTCAGCATCCAGATCATCGAGTACCTCTACACGCCAACCGTCCTCGCCCTCTTCCATTCCAACAACGTGCTGCGTTAGGAGACCACGTGGACATCGTTGCTGCCCCGAAGAAGCCACCGGCACCGCCGCAGAAGGTGGCGCGGCCGGTGCGCTTGTCCGGGGTGCGCAACGGAGTGGAAACCCTTGGCAAGGTGGTCAACTTCGCCGGCGGCGCCATCGGCCACATCCCCAAGTCGACGCGCTACATGCGCGAGGTCTGGTGGTACGCCGCGTTCCTGGCGATCGGGTCCACACCGATCGCGCTGGTGCTGACGTACTTCACCGGCAGCGAGTGCTCGATCGAGGCGTACTACTCGCTGTCCCAGATCGGCGCGCAGTCACTGGCCGGCGTGTTCAACGCCATCTGCGACACGCGCGAGATCACCCCGCTCTTCTTCGGGTTCGCGATCGGCGCCAAGGTGGGCTGCGGGCTGGTCGCCGAGCTCGGCACCATGCGCGTCAATGAGGAGATCGACGCCCTCGAGGTCATGGGCATCCC
>QHBU01000115.1 GCA_003244045.1 Candidatus Aeolococcus gillhamiae | reverse complement strand
GCCTCGAAGCCTCCGCCGGGACCGACGGAACCTGTTCTAGCCACAGGTTCGTTTCGTCGCGTAGGGCCTGCAGCCAGGGGAAACGTGGCTTGGGCGGCGGTCGCGGAATTCGTCGATATGGTTGCAGAAAGTAAGGCAGCACCTGAATCGTTCAGGTCTTGGGAAGGTGTGGCCTGTGACGGGAGCAGAGTTGCGACTGGTGGCTGGTGAGGCCGCGGCCATCGGCGATGTCGTAGGGCCCGCCGAGTTTGAAGCAGATTGCATCGAGCGGTGGCAGGACTCGTTGGTGGCTCGCGCCTTCAGTCAACGCACCATCGACGGTGCGGTGCCGGTGTTGGAGCGGTTCCTGGCTCGGTGCGGCCAGCCCGTGTGGGCGGTCAGGCGCGACGACATCGACCGGGTGATGACCGACCTCGTCGACACCGGCATCGCCGCGTCGACGCGCTCGGGCTATCTGGCGGTCTTCAAGGGCTTCTATGCGTTCGTCGAGGCTCGACACGCGGTCGAGGTCGAGCGCCGTTTCGCCGTGGTGATGGCCAATCCTGTCGACGCGTTCAACAGCCCGACGCACGTGGCATCGGGTTGGGAGGCGACTCGGCCACCGCCGACGCCGCAGCGCCTGGAGGACTTCTTCGGCTTCTTGCGAGACCAGATCGCCACGGCCCGCAAGTACGGCACCGCAGGGCGCGACTACGCGCTGTTCCGCACCCTCTATCACGCCGGCCTGCGCTCCGACGAGGCCGCCCGCCTCGATGTCACCGACGTGCACCTCGACCGAGGGCCGTTCGGCAAGTTGCACGTGCGCTTCGGCAAGGGGACACGCACGTCAGGGCCGCGGGCTCGGTGGGTGCCGTTGCTAGACGGACTGGATCTGATCCTCGGCTGGTACCTGGGCGAGATCCGTCCCCGGTTCGGGACCGGCCCGGCACTGTTCTGCGACGAGGGCGGCGGTGCCATTCACCGAGGCACGGTCGGCAACCGCCTACGCGTCGCCCTTGGCGCCGAGCAGGCCGGCCCCGAAGACCACTTCAGCCCCCACGATCTGCGCCACGCCTGTGCCANCCACAACTACGAGCGGGGCGTCGACCTCGTCGCCATCCAGCAGCTACTCGGTCATTGGCAGATCGGGACCACAATGCGTTATGTGACCCCGTCGTCGACGTTCATCGAAGACGCCTATCGGCGGGCGCTGTCGGAGAATTAGCCCAGCTCGACGGAGGATGAGATGGACGTGACATGGCGCCTACGTATGGCTGCGGCCCAACGCGAGGTGTGGACCGGGACCGCACTTCGCCGCCTACTTGCCGAGCGAGCGGGCGTCGAGCTGTCGGCCGCGTCGGTGTCGGCCCTGTTCAGCGGTCAACCCCGCCAGCTCAAGCTGTCGACGCTCGCCGCCCTGTGCACGGCGCTGGAGTGCGGGCCCGGCGACCTCATCGAGGTCGACACCACCCCGGTGGCGCCCGCTGCTCGGCGCCAGCGCGCCAAACGACCCGAGCCGTCGCCCGGGCGGGGCCGGACGATGCCCCCGCTGTGACCGGCTGCGTCGACTGCGGCAACGATCACCGATTTGTCGGGTCGAATCGTTGCCGCAGCTGTTATGACCGACGACGACGCCGGGGCCGGCCCGGGGTGTGCCGGCGGTGTACCAAAGCTCGGCCGATCCATGATCCCGCCGGGCGTTGTGACTGGTGCGTCTATGCATGCCGGGACCGCCCGGCCCGGGTGGACCCGGCCTGTATCGACTGCGGCGAGTTCCGCCCGATCGTCGTGCACGGCCGTTGCGGCCGCTGCACCCAGAGGAGTCCCGAGACCACACGGGCCTACGCCCGTGGCCTCGCCGAGCGCCTCGGCGACACCCGACCGGCGTGGTTCGACGCCTTCGTCGCTCACGTCAGCGAGCGCTACTCGCCGTCGGAGGCGCGCCTTCGCCTACGCGAGCTGGCCCGCATCCTTCCCACCGAGGTCGAACCGGATCGACTGGTGGCGTTGGCGACCTACGCCGACGGGCGCCTGAGCCCCCTGGGGCGGGCCCTCGATGAGTTCTTCGACGCCCACGGCCTGGCCACCGCTCGGGGCGACACCGACGCACGCGCCGCTCGCCGTCGACGTCGGGTCATTGACGGAGTGCCTGGCGCGCTTCGGCCCACCGTCGCCGCCTTTTCGGCCGCTGAGCTTGCCAATCGCCAACGCGCCCGCCGCGCCGGAGGGCGGGTCCTCACCGACCAGACGCTGCTCATCCACCTGCAGGTCGTCGCCGACTTCGCCCGGGCCCTACCCGTCGGCGCCGGCTGGCCCAGCGTGTCCCAGAGCGACGTCGAGGCGTTCCTCGCTCGCAGGACCCCGCCCGCCAGTCCAGACCTGCCCAGCCTGCGCGCCTTCTTCTCCTGGGCCCGAACTCAGCGCTTGATCCTCGTCGACCCGACACGGCGGTTGCGCATGCAGCTCCGGCGGCAGTTCTCGGGCCCCGTTGTCGATCTCGGAACGCAGCGCCAGTTGTTCCGCCGCTGGACGACCGCAGCCGATGTTGCTCCCAACGAGGCGCTCATCGGCTTGCTCACCCTCCTGCACGCCGCATCGGTCGACGAGCTCCGCCATGTCGGGGTCGTCGACATCGACCACGTCTCTCACACCATCGCGTTCGCCCGACGATCTCATCCGGTGCCGCTGGACCCGCCGACATGGACGGCGCTCGAGCGCGTCCTTGCCCAACGGGACGACGTCAAGACCAAGAACCCACATGTGTTGGTGAACCGCCGAACCAGGGTCAACGCCCAGCCGGTGTCGCCCGCTTACGCCGGCGACCTCCTGCAGCCGCTCGGCGTCGGCCCCCAACGGCTGCGTTGCACCCGCCTCGCTCAGCTCGTGACCACCACGGACCCGATCCTGGTCGTCGAGCTCTTCGGCATCTGCCACAAAGGGGCGCTCTACTACCTCGCTGACATCGTCGACGAGATCCGCCTCCCGAACCCGTGACCTTTAGGCGCTGCCTGCCACAGGTTCGAGCGAACCTGTGGGGGTTGGAGAGCTGGCGGGGATCACCCACGGCCACGACCTTGGCCCCGGCCACGCTGGCTGCCTCCAGGAACCCCAGCAGGGCGGCGTCGTCAGTCATCGCTGCCTCGTCGAGGACGGCGACGTGGCGGGGCGTCAGGCGCAGTGCGTTGTGCTGGATGCGCCAGTTCAACGAGGCCAGGGTGCGGCTGGGCTCGAT
>QHBU01000114.1 GCA_003244045.1 Candidatus Aeolococcus gillhamiae | reverse complement strand
GCGATAGGTAGATAGATGACCGGTTCGGGCACTGGATGCGGGGAACGTAGCGACGCGGTTTTGCTGCGTGATGCGAGCACCGACCCGGCGGCGTTTTCAGAGCTCTACAGGCGACATGTAGACGCCGTTTATGAGTGGATTGCTCGGCGGATCGAGTTCGCGGGGAGCGATCTGACCGCGGAGACGTTCGCGCGGGCGTGGCTGATCCGCGACCGGTTCGTCGATCAGCGTGAGGGCTCGGTGCTGCCCTGGCTGCTGGGGATCGCGGCGAACCTGCTCGCCGACGCCGCGCGGCATGACCGGATCGAGACGCGGGCGCGCGAACGCTTGGGCTTGCCGCTTGATCTCGCCAGCGACGACGGCTACACCGAGGTTGAGCAGCGCCTCTCGCCCCGGCTGGCGCTCGAACGTCACGTGCAGGCGTTGGCGCCCCACGAACGCGACGCTGTCGAACTCCGCGTCGTTGAGGAGCTGTCTTATGAGGAGGTCGCGCAGCGTCTGGCGATCCGTCCCGCGGCCGCTCGGCTGCGCGTCTCACGCGCGCTGCGACGGCTCGCGCAGTCCGTCCCCAAGGAGGAACCGTGAACAGCAACATGCCCCCGAGCCTCACCCGGTTTGGTTCAGAACTCGAACAGGCCATCGGTCGCGAGCTCGCTGCCCAAGCCGCGGGCGTGACCCCGCCACGCCGCCACCGGCGGGGGCTGGCCGTGCGGTCGGGCCTGGTGCTGGCCCTTGCCGCGGTGGCGGTCGTCGCGATCGTCTCAAGTCTCACGTCCACCGCGACCGAGCCAGCGTGGGCCAAGCAGGTCATGCAGCGGGCCGCAGACGCGCTCGCGCCGGCCCCGTCGCCGCACACGATCCTGCACGTCGTGGCCACCCAAACCGAGAGCCCAAGGGCTTTGAAGGACGGCCCCAGCGTCGCGTTCTTATCAGAGGAGGGGTGGCTGCAGCAGGGGGCGCCCTGGCACCGGCGCGTGATCCTGCACCCGTCCGGAGGCCCGGTCCTCGAGCAGGGAAGCAGCGGTCAGAGCTACAACATGACCAGCAACGAGCTGTATCCCGGGCCCCAGGCGCCAAGCGGCAAGCCCCGGTACACGCTGCTGCCCGGGCCGGGGCCGGGCAGCTACCGCCTGCGCGTGAAGCTGCCCCACGGGTCTTACACCAGCACGATCGACGCCGCCGAGGCAAAGGGCATTCGCGACGGCACCCAAACGGTCTCGTGGGCGATCACCTGGAACGGTCGCGTCCAGCAGCTCCAGCCGCTCGTCGGACCATCTCTCCGGCAGATGCGACGCCTGCAGTCACAGCAGCCCAACCCCTCGTCTTTGAGCTTCGCGGCGCAACTGCACGGCCTGCTGGCCTCAGGCCACGCCCGTGTGACCCGCACCACCACCGCCGACGGTAGGCCAGCGATCGAGATCTCCTCGGTCCACCCCCAGTCCGGGCCGCGCACCAACTACTACGTCAACCCCACAACCTACGCGCCGATTGAGCTTGACAGCTACGGCTATGAGAGCCCCAAGGACGTCACCCGCGTTCG
>QHBU01000113.1 GCA_003244045.1 Candidatus Aeolococcus gillhamiae | reverse complement strand
TTGCCGGTGTAGGTGACGATCAGATGGTCGGTCGCCGCCATCAGCGCGTCGAGCAGGAGCTGGCGGTCCTCGCTGCGAGCCTCGCGATCACCGACGTGGGGGTCTCGCTCCAAGATGTCGTCGCCGTCGACGGCGGTGCGCCTGGGAAACTCCCCGTCGTCGAGGCCTAGCAGGCAGACCACCCTGTGGGGCACCGAACGCATTGGGACCAGGGTGCACATGGTGAGGTGCCCAGTGCGGAAGTTCGCCCGGGTGGGCTGGCCGCGCAGCCGGTCTGTGAGCAGGGCCCTCACTTCGGTGAGCGCCAACAAAGCGTCCGGCGCGGCGCTCCCTTCTGACAGGACCTCCTCCAGCGCGCTGCCCAGCTGGCGCCTCTGCCACTCGTCGGCGCCGGCGACGTCCATCAGGGTGTCGGTCGCTGCGAGGATCCTCGCGACCCATTCAGAGAGTGTCGAAGGCGTGGCGAACGAGGCCACCGTCGTGCCCACTCGCTCCACCAACTCCGCCAGAACGCCGGCGAGCTCGACGTCGGAGCTGTCCACGTCGTCGAGGGGTAGCACCCCGCCGAAGAGTCGCAGGTCGTCCTCGGCCATCGCCACGCCCAACAGGATCCGGTCGAGGCCTGACCTCCAGGTGCCCGCCTCGACCCGCTGGAGCTGGTATCGCCCCCTACCCGTGGCGTCGAGCCCCCAGCGAACGCCAGCCTGGCGCACCCAGTGCCCCACGCGGGCGAGGTCGTCGTCGTCTAGGCGGAAGCGGCGCCGAACCGGAGCCGATGCGGCAAAGTCGAGGATCTCCGAGGCGCTGACCCGGCCCGCGGCCAGGGCGAGCAGCTGCGACAGTGCGGCGAAAACGGGGTTGGTTTGGCGGATCGAGCGGTCGGCCAGGCGCACGTGGAGGCTGCGGCCGCCGGCGACCTCGCGCCCAGGGCCAAACGTGGCGTGGATGAGCGGCGCGAACGCGTCGATGTCAGGACACATCACGATGACGTCACGGGGCTCGAGCGTGGGGTCGCCGGCCAAGAGGTGCAAGATGGCGTCGCGCAGCACCTCGACCTGGCGAGCTTGGCCATGACAGGAGTGGACCTGCAGGCTGCGGTCCGTCTCTGCCAGCACGGGCCGAGCCTCCCGGGAGGTGGGGAAAGCAGTCGCCGGTGGATCCTGGTTGGCGCGAATGTCCGCCTGGATGCGTCCGAGCAGGGTGTCGGGGTGATTGCGGTCGCCAATCGACTCTCCAGCGACGGCCCCGCCGGCGGACAGCACCAGCTGCATCTCGCGGGCGTCTCGGCCCCAGCTCGCAAGGAGCGGGTTGGCCGCCCGGTCGGCGGTGGAGTCCTCGCGCCGCCGCGGCAGCCGACCCGGCGCCGGGCCGGCGGCGAGGGCATCCCAGAGCGCCGCCGAGGGGTGCAGGAGCCAAAGGTGGACATCGCGGTGGACCCCCAGGGCCGCCAGCACATCTAGGTAGGTGGACGGAAGCCGGGTCAAGCCGAACAGCGACAGGCGCTCCGGCAGGTCCGCCAGCTCGGGGCTCGCGCGCAGGAGCTCACACGCCCGACCCATCCGCTCCGCCGGGCTCGCCACGCCGAGTCGGTCCCGCAGCTGCCGCCACAGCCGGGCCTGCCACGCGAGGTCCTCGGGCAGCGCCGCTCCGTCGCCATCGGTCTCCTCGCCCTCAGACCACGAGCGGACCATGGCCGGCCGGTGCACGCTGTAGCGGTCGAGGAGATCGGCGAGGTGGCGGACCGCCGAAAACCGCCGCGCACGGCGCGCCTGTTCCGGATCCTCGCCCCGGCCAGCGATGTGGGCGGCGAGCATCGCCAGCCAAGGCTCGCCCAGGTTCGCGTCCACCACTTCCAGCAGCGGCCACACTGCCCGCCGTGGCGCCCAAGGGTCGTCTGCGGGCCTGATGCCGACGGCGGCGGTGGTCGCCTCGCTAACCATGGCCCCCGGGAACGGGAACTCCACATTGGCGCAAACCCCGTCCGCCCGCCCCGGCGATGTCCCGAGGGTTGCGGACAGCGTCTGGGTCAGCCAGCGCTCCACGCCCCGCGTGGG
>QHBU01000112.1 GCA_003244045.1 Candidatus Aeolococcus gillhamiae | reverse complement strand
GCGCCCTGGCCGGCGGCGAGCGCAAGGAGTCGTTCACCACCGGCAGCGGGATCGAGGTGCAGCCGCTCTACGGCCCCGCCCAGCTCGAGGACCACGATGCCGCCGCCGCGGAGGGTTTCCCCGGCGAGCCCCCGTTCACACGCGGCATCCAGGCGACCATGTATCGCGGGCGCTTGTGGAGCATCCGCCAGTACGCCGGCTACGGCACCGCGCGGGACGCCAACGAACGCTTCCGCTTCCTGCTCGCCAACGGCCAGAAGGGCCTTTCCGTGGCGTTCGACCTGCCCACCCAGATGGGCCTCGACAGCGACGATCCTCGCGCCGCCGGTGAGGTGGGCCAGGTCGGCGTGGCCATCGACTCCGTCGCCGACATGGAGGACCTCTTCGCGGAGATCCCGCTCGACGCGGTGAGCACCTCGATGACCATCAACGCGCCCGCGCCGGTGCTCGTCGCCATGTACATCGTCGCCGCCGAGCGCCAGGGCGTGGCCGGCGACGCAGTGATGGGCACCGCCCAGAACGACGTGCTGAAGGAGTACGTCGCCCGCGGCACCTACATCTATCCTCCGCGCGCCTCGCTGCGCCTCGCCGCCGACCTCATCGCCCACTGCGCGCGCCACGTCCCCCGGTTCAACGCCATCTCCCTGAGCGGGTACCACATCCGCGAGGCGGGGAGCACAGCACCGCAGGAGATGGCGTTCGCGGTCGCCAACGCGTGCGAGTACGTCGCCGCGGTGGTCGGGCGCGGCATCGCCGTCGACAACTTCGCACCCAAGCTGTCGTGGATCTTCAACACCCATACCGACTTCTTCGAAGAGATCGCCAAGTACCGAGCGCTGCGCCGGCTCTGGGCCAGGGTGATGGGCGAGCGCTTCGGCGCCACCGACCCGCGCTCGCTGATGCTGCGCACCCACACCCAGACCGGGGGCTCGACGCTGACCGCGCAGCAGCCGGAGAACAACATCGTGCGCGCCGCCATCCAGGCGCTCGCCGCCGCCCTCGGCGGGGTGCAGTCGATGGCTCTCTCCTGCTACGACGAGGCGCTGTCGATCCCCACCGAAAAGGCGCAGCGCATCGCCGTGCGCACCCAGCAGATCGTCGGTGAGGAGATCGGCGTCACCAACACCGTGGACCCGCTCGGCGGCTCGTACTTCGTGGAATGGCTGACCGACGAGCTGGAGCGCCGGGCCATCGCGCTGCTCGAGCAGGTGGACAAGCGCGGCGGCGCGGTGGCGTGCATCGAGTCGGGATGGATGCAGGAGCAGATCCAGGAAGAGGCGTACCGCGCCGAGCTCGCGGTGGTCTCGGGCGAGAAGGTGGTGGTTGGCGTCAACCACCACACTGAGACCGAGGAGCCGCAGCCGCCGGTGATCTTCCGCACCGACGACCGCGCCGCCAACGAACAGCTGGAGAGGTTGCGTGCCCATCGCGAGCGCCGCGACCAGCCGGCTGCGCTGAGCACGCTGGAGCGCCTGCACGCAGCCGCCGCCGGCGACGGTGAGCTGATGCCGGCCATCCTCGACGCGGTGCGCGCCGATGCCACCCTCGGCGAGATCTGCGGCACGCTGCGCGACGTCTTCGGTGAGTACCAGCCGCCCACGACAATCTGACCGCGGCGGATGAGCGGCACTTCCAGCCGCGCCCGCGGCGCGCTCCGAGCTGTCTGGCACGCGATCGTCACCATGCCGCGCCCGGCGCGGTTTCTGCTGGTTGCGCTGGCCGCCGCCGCGGCCTTCGTCGCCGTCATCGTCCCGCTCTTCAGCAGCGGGGGCGCGCCGCGCGCGGAGATCGCCGGTCAGCTGCCCCAGACGGTGGCCGCGGGACACACCGTGCAGGCCAACATCGCGCTCGACAACGTCGGCGACAGCATCATCTACCCGGTGTGCGTGGTGATGAGCGGTGACGGCGCGACGCTCGCCTCCGCCGACTTCCAAGGCCTGGACCATGTCACTGCCAGCGGCAATCGGGTCTGCGGCGGCCAGCTCACCGGCCAGGAGACGATCGGGATCACCATCCAGTTCAGGCTGAGCCACCGCGGCAACACCCACGTCCAGCTGGTGCCTCAGCAGGGGAACGCGGTGATCGGACCGGCGTTTGCCGGCACCGTCGGGGTCACCTGAGCCGAGCCGCGGGCGGCGGCGAGTGCGTGCCCGGCGGTACCCTTGATGGACCCCCAAGGAGGACAGCGATGGCGCGCGAGTTCACCGATTTCGAGACATTCTTCCCCTGGTACGTCAGCCAGCACAGCAAGCGGGCGACACGCTGGTTCCACTTCGCCGGCACCCATCTCGGCGCCGCCACGGCGCTGACCGGCGTGGTCACCCGCCGCCCGGCTCTGATCGCAGGGCTGCCGGTCATCTCCTACAGCGTGGCCTGGTTCAGCCACTTCGTCATCGAGAAGAACAACCCGGCGTCGTTCGGCCACCCGCTGTGGTCGCTGCGCGGGGACGTGCGCATGCTCTCGATGATGTGGCAGGGCCGGGACGCCGAGCTGGAGCGGATCGCCCAGGACGCGACGCGGCTGACGCTCGCCGCCTGACGGGATTGCCCAACCGCGGGCGCCAAACTTGTGCGGACCGCGTGTAATCGATTCAGAGCCGGCCGCTGTCTTAACTGTCATGACGACCGCCGCCCTTTCGCTGGCCGCCCCGGTTATGGCTGATCAGTCGCTGGGCGGCGACGCCGGCGCCGACTTCGAGTCGATCTTCCGGCGCGAGGAGCGGCGGCTCTTCGGCATCGCGTTCTCGATCCTTCGCGACCCGCTGGAGGCGGAGGAGGCGCTCCAGGAGACGTCGCTGCGCGCATGGCGATCGTGGGGTCGGTTGGCGCAACCAGACCGGGCAGGCGCGTGGCTGACCACCATCTGCGTGCGCCACTGCGTCTCGCAGAGGCGCTCGCTGCGGGTCATGCGGTGGCGCAACACCCCCGACAACCCACGCCTCGCCGCGGCGACCGACCACCTGCGGTATGACGGCCGCTACGTCGACCTCGACCGCGCTTACGGCACGCTGTCGACACGCCAGCGCGCGGTGATCACCCTGCACTACCAGCACGGCCACTCGGTGGCGGCGTGCGCCGCGATCATGGGTTGCAGCACCGGCACCGCAACCTCACATCTCTCGCGCGCGCTGAGCAAGTTGCGTAAGGAGCTCGGTGATGACTGAACCCATCGACGACGACCCACTCGAGAGCCGCCTGAAGGGATACCTGCAGCGTTTCACCAACTACCCGCGGCCGCGGAAGAGCACGCTGGACACCTCCGTCCCGGCGCTGCAGCACCAGCGCCGTCGCGTCGGGCTGATCGCGGCAGTGACCGCGGCGGCGCTGTGTGTGACCGGCACCGCCACCGCCGCGCTGGTGGTCACCCTGCGCGGAAGCAGCGTGACCACCAGCGGGGGGCTAGGGTCCGCCGCCGGGGTGTCGGGACGTTCGCTCTTCATTCCCTTCGCAGGCCAGGGCGCGGCCAGCAACGGGCAGGGTTCGGCAGCAGCGCCTGCGCCACTCAACCCCACGCTGGGCTCCAAGACGGCGAGCTTGGCTCAACCGGCGAGCTTGTCTGGTTCGCTCTATCCGTTCAACTACTACTCCTGTGGGGGCGGCGGCAGCGCGCAGGTCGCCAACGGCCAGATCCAGGTCCAGGGGATGGCCACGGTGGGCGCCGCCGACCAGCCCACGGGCGTCCAGCTGACCATCCAGGTGTCGGGGACAGGGCCGACCTACAAGGCCGCGGTGACCGACGCCCAGGCGCGCGAGGTGACCGTCGACAACGCCATCCGGGCGGCCGGCATCCCCTCGGCCGACATCACGGTGGCGCCCGTCCAGATCGGCCAGAACGGGTACTTCTACTCCGGCAACGGTCAGTCGGCACCGCCCGCAGCCAGCGGAGTGATCACAGTGAGCTCCACCGATCCCGTACAGCTGGGCGCAGCGGTCGACGCCGCCGACAACGCGGGTGGCGCGTCGCACATCTCTACCTACAGCGCCTTCGGAACCCAGTTCAATACGCCGAGCAGCGGCGACATCGCCACCGCGCTTGACGACGCCACCAGGACGGCACGCGATCAGGCGGTGCTGGCGGCGGCCGCGGCGGCTGTGCACCTCGGCAAGGTATCCGGGCTCACCACGTCGCCGCCCTCTCTGTGCTACGGCGCCAGCGGCGAGCGGCTCGTGGTCACAGTGACCATCAACTACAGCGTCTCGTCCTAGGCGGTGGCCGGCCGGCGCCCGTCAGCCGCGACGCGCGGTCTCCATCTCCCACGTTGAGCCCGCCGCCGAGTCGCGCACCTCCACGCCGTTGGCGAGAAGCGTCTCGCGCAGCGCGTCGGCGTCGGCGAAACGCCCCTGCGCGCGGGCCTGCTCGCGCAGCCTCAGCAGCGCGTCCACGAAGGGCGCAACCCGCTGGCGCGGCGTCACTGACCCGGCACGCGCCAGTTCGGCGAGACGAACCACCAGTTCGCGGAGCGCCTCGCGCGCGCGATCCGGCCCGTCCGACTGGAGCGTGTCGCTCGACCAGTCGTGCACCGCGGTCTCCATCGCCAGGATCGCCGCGGCCACGCCGTCGGGGTCGCGAGCCGCCAGCGCCGTGATGGCGGCGTGACGCTGATCGTTGACCTCCTCCATGAAGGGATCCGCGCCCTCGATGTCAGCGGTGGTCGTCGGTGGCGGTGCGGCGTCGCGCGCAACGGTGGCGGGCGCGGTGCCGGTGGGTGATGTCACCTCCTGCAGCGGCACCTCCTCCGGGGCGCGCCAGTGCCTCTCGACACCATTGATTCGCCACGTGACACGACCCCGACCGCGAACGCTCAGGGACGCAGCCGCGACGTCGATGATGCAGGCGGTGTGCTCGTCGACACCGAGGATGCCGCAGCCCTCGGGCAGGCTCGCCTCGAGCACGCGCAGACGACGTTCCCCCATGTAGCAGTAGCGCGTGTCGTGGGTCCCCCCCTCGGCGTTGTTGTAGTGGGGGATGACCGCGGCGCGGAGCCCGGCGTGGCGCACCAGGTCGAGGCCCGCGACCCATTGCGCGGCGGCACCGACCTTGTAGATCTCGTACACGGGCAGCGCCACCTCACCGAGCCCGACCGCAGCCGCGCTGGAGAACACCACCACGCCGCCGCCGGTCATCTTGCCTGCAAGCAGCTCGGGCACGCGCGTTCCGCTCCACTGGCGGAGGGCGTACGTCGGGCTGCCCGGTCCCGCGAACACCCAGCCGGCCTCGGCGAGCAGCGCACACATGCGCTCGTACTCCAGCGGTGTCGCCGTCTGCGCGTCACGAAACGAGGCCACCTCGACGTCGTGACCGACGCTGTCGTGGAAGTACGCGACAGTGCGCGCGGCGATCTCGTCGGCGTTCTCCTGGAAGCCGAAGGGAGTGTCGAGCATCACCGCCCTCACCCCCTGGCCGGCACGTTCGAAGAGCGCGGCGTGCACGGATGTCATCGTCGGCGCCGTCTCGCCTGACCCGATGATCGCCAGCAGCCGGGGCGCGCTCACCCAATCATCGTACGCGGCGCCACTGCAGGCACGGCCGCCGCGCGCGTCAGTCGCGGGCGAAGAGGCGGGCCAGCCAGACCAGGGTTCGCACCGGCGCTCCGGATGGCCCTTTGGGGATGTCCTTGAGGCTGGCCTGATCGTTCCACGCGGTGCCGGCGATGTCGAGGTGCACCCAGGGAAGCCCGCCCGAGAAAGCGCGCACGAACACCGCGCCGTTGATGGCGCCGGCCTCGCGGCCGCCCCAGTTGCGCACGTCGGCGACCTCGCTGCGCAGGCAGACGTCGTACTCCGGGCTCATGGGCAGCTCGGCGAAACGATCACCGCCCTGCTGAGCGGCACGCAGCACCAGCTGCGTCAGCGCCCGATCGCTGCTCATGAGCGCGGCGTTGACGTGGCCCAGGGCGATCAGCGCGGCCCCGGTGAGCGTGGCCACGTCGACGATGTGTGTCGCGCGCAGCTGACGCGCCAGCGCCAGGCCGTCGGCGAGCACGACACGGCCCTCGGCGTCGGTGTTGACCACCTCGATAGTGGTGCCGTCGATCGCGCTGACCACGTCGCCCGGTTTCAGCGCGCGGCCGCCGGGCATGTTCTCCGTCGCGGGCACGATGCCGAGCACGTTGCAGGGCACCTGCAGCGCTGCGATCGCATGCAGCGCCGACAGCACCGCTGCGCCGCCACCCATGTCGAACTTCATCGACTCCATGCCCAGCGCGGGCTTGATGGAGATGCCGCCGGTGTCGAAGGTGATTCCCTTGCCGACCAGCGCCAGCGTCGGCGCGTCCGTGCCGGCGCCCTGGTGACGCACCACGATCATCACCGGAGGCTCGTCGCTGCCGCGGGCGATGCCGAGCAACGCACCGGCACCGGCGGACTCCAGCGCAGCCCGGTCCATCACCTCCACCGTCAGTGTGGTGCCCGCGCACAGCTCGACGACGTCCGCGCCCAACTGCGTCGGCGTCAACGTGTTCGCCGGGGCGTTCGCCCAGCGCTGCACGCGCATCGTTGACTCTGCGAGCAGCACCGCCTCGGCGAGCGCGATGTCCACCGAATCACCGGCGTCACCGTCCACACCGGCGACGACCACCTCGTCGATGAGCGGCGCCGTGTCCGGCTCGCTCTTGTTGACCCCGGCCTCGTGGTTGGCGACCAGCGCGCCGGTCACCATGGCGCGCAGCAATGCGGCGGTGTCGGGCACGGCCGTCTCCGCCAGCGAGACATCAGCCGCAAGGACCAGGCGGGTGAGGCGGCGGCGGCGGAGCACGCCTCCGGCGAGGGTGTAGGCGTTGTGCAGCCGGAAGCTGTCGAGCAGGTTCCTGTCGCCAAGACCGAGCACGACAACGCGCCGCGCCGCGATGCCGCCGGCAGAGTTGACCACGGTCACCTCGCCGAATGATCCGGTGAGCTCACGCGACGACAGCATGGCGGTGAGCTCGCCGTCCAGCCTGCCGTCGACCTCGATGGCGGCCGGCCCGAGCTCACCGGTGAAAGCGGTCACCAGAAGCGCGTCACCGCCGATCGTCGCGGGCGCACCGTCGCCGCGCATCGCCACGGTCATGTGTCGTCCCGCGAACGTGCTCGCATGTCTCCCCCTGCTCGACAAGCTCGAACCCACGGCGCCAAGGGCGGAATGGTACCGGCCGGGTTCGGCGACGGGTGGCGGCATACTCGTCGGCGTGAGCCGGTGGGAGGCATTTCGCGAGGAGCTGCGCGCACATGCGCTGGAGAGCGGCTGGTGCGCGCTCGGCGTCACCGGCGTGGAGCCTTTCGTGGAAGCGCGCCGGCACGGGCTCGACGCCATCGCGGCAGGGCGCATGGAGGGGATGCCGTGGATGACCGCCGAGCGCGTCGCCGCGAGCACCGACCTCGGCCCACGCTACCCGTGGGCGCGCAGCATCATCGCTCTGGCCTGGCCGTACCGGCCGGTGCGTGGAGCCGCCGAGCACGAGGGGAGCACGCCGCGCGGACGCATGGCCGCGTACGCCTTGCTCGAGCAGCCCGGCGAGCCGGACGCCGTCGACTACCACGACGTCCTGGCGCGCGGCTGCGACGAGCTGGTCGCCTGGCTGCGGGAGCGCGTGCCCGAGGTGCGGGCCAAGCGCTTCGTGGACCACGGCTGGGCAATGGACCGGGCTGTCGCAGAACGTGCCGGCATCGGCTTCACTGGCAAGCACGCCGGGCTGCTCACCACCACCGCCGGCTCCTACGTCCTCCTCGCCGAGATCGCCGTGTCGCTGCCGCTGCCGGCGGACGCGCCGTCGAAGAAGGGCTGTGGGAGCTGTGCCACCTGCCTGCCCTCCTGCCCGACCGGCGCCATCATCGCTCCCGGGGTGATCGACGCCCGCCGCTGCATCTCCTACCTGACCATCGAGCACGAGGGCCCGATCCCGCACGCGCTGCGGCCGCTGATGGGCACCTGGGTGTTCGGCTGCGACCTCTGCCAGGAGGCCTGCCCGATCAACCACCGCCTGGCCCCGCCGCCGTTGGCCGACACGAAGCACGGACGAAAGGGGCCGGTCCCGGCCCCCGACCTGGTCGAGCTGCTCGAGCTCGACGAGCGCGGTTTTGCCGAGCGTTTCGCGGGGACCGCGGTGGCCAGGACCGGGCGGGCTCGCCTGGCCCGCAACACCGCCATCGCGTTGGGCAACGCCGGGGTGGCTGCCACCGCCGCCTCGCTGCGGCGGGCCGCGGCACAGGATTCCGACGCCGACGTGAGGGAGGCCGCCGCCTGGGCCCTCGAACGGGTCACCGCAGAGGTCAACTAGAGGGCGGCGATCCTCAGTGGAAGAGCCACATCGCGGCGCCGACCCCGGCCGCGATCGGCGCGCCGACACAGGCGGCGACAAGCGGGACCGGGTCGTGCTGCGGCGGCCACCACGCGTGCGGTAGGGCTCGGCCGATCGGAACCCGGGCGCGGCGGATGCGGTTGGGCTGCCGGCTGAGGATGGCCGCGGCCATTCCGGTGAGGGTGACCAACAGGATGCCCTGGCCGGCGGCCATGGCCAGGTGGGTTGCGCCGACGCGCCAGAGCGCAGCGACGACCGCGAACGCGACCAGTCCAAGCAGCCCGCCGCAGAGGGCGCCAAGGAGCGGCAGGGACACGGTCACGCGTTGCGGCTGCGGAAGCGGCATGGGTGGAGGGTACCACCGCCGCCTCGCCGCCTCCAGCGTGGCGAAGGGGAACTGCCGTTCCGGGGACGAAGGGGGACAGGTCCTCCCTTCAGGCAACCCCCTTCAGTGGTGTCAACTCCGGCGACGTGAAGTCGCCTACGTTGACGTTTCACGTGTACTCTGGTCACGCTCCGCGCGCGGAGCCCGGTTCCACGTCCCAGCTCACGTCTTACCAGGGAACCCTCCCATGCCGTCCCGCACACGCCTTGCCGCCGCTGCCATGGGCGCCACCGCCGCCGCGGTCCCGGCCGGCGTCATCGCCAGCACCTACGTCGTTCATCCCGGGGACACGCTCAGCGCCATCGCACTGCGTCACGGCACCACGGTGCGGGCGCTCGCCGAGGCCAACCAGCTCGCCGACCCCAACCTCATCCGGATCGGCCAGCTCCTGCAAATCCCCGACTCCAAGATGGGCACACCCGGCTACACGGCCAGGGGCGCCGATTCGGAGTCGTACATCGTGGTCCACGGCGACGCCCTGATCAGCATCGCGCGGCGTTACGGGCTCGACCTCACCGCGCTGGCGCGCAGCAACGGCCTCAACGTCAACGCACCGCTGCACGTCGGCGCCGTCCTGCACCTGCCCGGGCGGATCGCGCGGGTCAACGCGCTGCTCGTCCACGTCGCCAACCAGATCGGCGTCGACCCCAAGCTGGTCAAGGCGGTGGCCTGGATGGAGAGCGGCTGGCACCAGGGGGTGGTCTCACCCACCGGCGCCATCGGGCTGATGCAGGTGGAGCCCTACACGGGCGAGTGGGTGTCGCGCTACCTCGCCGGCCGGACCCTCAACCTGCGCGTGGCATCGGACAACGCGACCGCCGGCACCCTTCTCCTCCACCACCTCCTCAGCGTGCACAGCTGCGACGTCCACGCCGCCCTGGCCGCGTACTACCAGGGCGACGCCTCGATCGGCCGCCACGGGCTCTACGACGACACGCGCCGGTACCAGAAGGTGGTGACCGACCTCATCAAGAGCGAATAGGGCGTCCCACCACTTTTCTTGATAGCCCCGCTTGTGGCTTCTGTGGAGAAGCTGGGGATAACCCGGTCAGTCGAGGCCGAGGTCGAGCGGCAGGCTGAGGCAGCGCACCCCCCCACCGGACTTCATGAACTCGTCGACGGGCAGGGACACCACCTCGAAGCCGGCGTCCGCCAGTGGTGCGCGGATCGCCTCGACCGCCGTCGAGCTGATCACCCGTCCGCGCAGCGGCATGGCGTTGCACGCGAATCCCTCGGCGACCTCGCGGGGCACCTCGAGGAGTCGCGGCACCCGAGCCCGCACCAGCTCCACCGACTCCGGCGCGAAGGCGTCCGGGGCGATCAGGGCGCTGTGGTCGTCGAGAGGACAGAAGCAGGTGTCGAGGTGGTAGAAGCGCGGGTCGACGAGCTGCAGCGAGGTGCTCTCCACGTCCAGGAAGCGGGCCACCTCGGAGTGGGCGGGCAGGTCGGTGCGGAAGCCCCACGCCTGGAAGAGGTGGTCGCCGACGAACAGCGCGTCACCGGCGCCCTCGAAGGAGATGTCCGCGGGCATCTCGTGGATCACGAAGTCGAGCTCCTCGAGTGCGCCGCGCCAGTGGCGCTCCTCCCCCGCCCGCTCGGCGTGGTGGAAGCGGCTCAGCACGGCGCGGCGCCGCCACACCACCGCGGCGTTGGCGGTGAAGACCATGTCGGGGAGGCCCGACTGTGGAGAGGTCAGCGCGATCGACTCCCCGAGCTCGGTGTAGACGCTGTGGAGCGCGTCCCACTGTTCGACGGCCCGGACGTGGTTGACCTCGACGGCAACATTCATCCACGGGTTGATCTCGTACTCGATGCCGAAATACTCAGGACGGCACATGAGAATGGCCATGACGCGCTACTCGCACATCCGGCCAGGCCGATCGCAGTCGCGGGGAGCTCCTGGTTCCGGGTCGACGCGATGATGCCACACATCCGTGAGCGAGCAGAAGAACCGGCGGTGTGAGGGCGGGACGGCATCGCTCCGGTCGCTGGTGCTCGCGGCCGCTGCGGAGCTAACTCGGCTTCGCCGAGTGGATCTCCTTGCTGCTCGCAATGCTCCCTCCGCGATGCCGTCCCGCCCCTACACGACCAACCGAATCGGATCCGCTCTCGTCTAAATCGCCCGCGCAACCAGCGCTCCGGCTGCGGCGAGGATGGCGGTGGCCGGGATGGTGAGCACCCAGGCAACCACGATGTTGCGGGCGGTCAGCCACCGGACCGCCGCCAGCCGGCGCGTTCCACCCGCCCCCATCACGGCGCCGGACACCACGTGCGTGGTGCTTACCGGGATGGCCAGCTGGGTGGCGCCCTGGATCACCACTGCGGCCATGGTCTGCGCCGCGAAGCCATCCACCGGTTCCAGCTGGGCGATCCGGCTGCCCAGCGTCTTGATGATCCGCCACCCGCCGGCGTAGGTGCCGAACCCGATCGCCACCGCCGCCACCACCACCACCCAGAGCGGGGGCGAGGGGAAAGAGCCGGGCTTGGGAGCGATGTGGTGGGTGGCGATCAGCGCCAGGGTGATGATCGCCATCGTCTTCTGGGCGTCGTTGGCGCCGTGGCTGAATGAGACGAACGCGCCGCTGAAGATCTGCGCGGTGCGGAAGTTCTTGTTGGCGCGCGATGGGTGAATGGTTCGGAAGAGGTGCAGCAGGCCGGCGAGGAAAAGGTAGCCGAGCAGGAAGCCAATGACCGGCGAAGTGATCAGGCCCACGATCACCGGTCCCACGGTTCCCCATTTCAGTGCATGCACGCCGTATCCCGCGAGTCCCATCCCGATGAGCGCGCCGATGAGCGCATGCGAGGAGCTCGACGGGAGTCCGGCGCGCCAGGTCACCAGGTTCCAGGTGATCGCCGCGGCGAGCGCTGCCACGATCATCGCCAGCGACACACCGCCGGCTGGTGCGACGAGGCCGCCAATGGTGTTGGCTACCTTGGTGTGGAGCAGCTGGATGGCGACCACAGCGCCGACCAGGTTGAGCACCGCTGACACGCCGACGGCGAGCCGTGGTCCAAGGGCGCGGGTGCTGATCGTGGTGGCGACCGCGTTGGCGGTGTCGTGGAAACCGTTGGTGAAATCGAAGCCAAGGGCCACCGCGATGGTGACGACCAGAAGGACGGTTTGACCGTCAGGCATTCTTGATGGTGATCGCCTCGAGGATGTTGGCCACGTCCTCACAGCGGTCGAGCGCGTCCTCGAGGAGAGTCAGGAACTCCTTGAGCTTGATCACCTCAAGCGCATCGGTCTGCCCCGAGAACAGCTCTCCGATCGCGTGCCGCGAGGCGGTGTCGCCGAGGTTCTCGAGCCTGTGCACCTCGATGCCGTGCTCCTCGACTCCCTTGAGGCCCTCGAGCTTGCTGACGCCCTTCTGCAGCTCGAGAACCGCGCTGGAGATCAGCTCGATCATCTCCAGCGCAGCGGGCGGAATGCGCTCGATCTTGTAGAGCGTGACCGTGTCACCGATCTCCTCGATGTAGTCGAGGACATCGTCCAACCCTGAGGACAGCGCATAGATGTCCTCGCGATCGAAGGGCGTCACGAAGGTGCGGTTGAGCGTGCGCACCAGCTCGTGGGTGACCTCGTCACCGACGTGCTCGAGGTCCTTGATTCTCTGCTGCGTCTCAGCAAGCGACGGCAGGTCGTGCAGGCCATCGCGCAACAGTTGCGCGGCGGCGACGATGGAGGTCATCTGCTCGTCGAAGAGCTGATAGAAGCGCCGCTCCCGTGGCACCAACGACAGTCGCACTGGGCACCTCCCCGCATCCACCTGCACCGACGGCGGGGAGCATAGGGAATGGCCCGGTGTGGCCGGGGCAGCCCCGCCCTGTCTCTCACATCTCCAAAGCGTGGAGGACGGTCGGGCTGAATGGACGGAGCGGCTGATGCGAGGTGGCCTGCGGCGGGTCCACCGGCGCCCGGCGCACGCACCACATCGGGTCGACGTCGTCGCGCAGCGCTACCAGGCGCCAGGCAGGCAGGCCGCGCGTACCCGTGGCGAGCGCCGGCTCGACGATGGCGATCAGGCGGGGACGGATCCAGGTGACTCCGGGCCCGGCCGCGTCCGCGTCGTCGACGGCCACCGCGGGCACCGGCTCCGCCGTTGTGGTGAGCCAGCGCCGGCCCAGGGCTTCGCCGAGCGGCGCCACACCGACGAGTCCGAGCCTGCCCTCGACCCAGTCGCCGAGGAGAAGGCGGAGACCGGTGCCCGCGGACCGCCACCCCACCACGATGGCCTCGCGGCGCGCCGAGAGCGCAATCCGCAGGCGCAACGGCGAGGCCATGCCGGCGAGGTAGGGCGCGTCCTGCCGCCGGGCCAGGATGGCGGCGAGCCCGCGTTCGACGGCGGCACCGGCGAGGGCGCGGCCCCGGCCGACGACGTGGTCGGGGAGCTGGATGCGCGAGTCGGCCGGGATCAGCCCGGCCAGGGCGGCGAGCCTGGCCAGCAGGGGCCTGGACGTCAGCGGCTCGCCGTCGAGGTGGAGGATGTCGGTGACCAGGTACACCGCGGCCGGGCGGCGTTCACCGCTCATCACCCGGCGAGACAGGGCCGCGAGGTCCGGACGACCATCCGCGTCGAGGACGCAGATCGAACCGTCGAGCACCGCTCCCCGGCGGGCGAGGAAACCCGCCGCGGCCACGATCTCGGGGTAGCGCTCGTCGAGTGCTGCTGTCTCCCCCTGGAGACGGATAGAGCCATCGGCGTCGGCGACGAGCAGGCACCGCGAGCCCTCCCACTCGATGTTGAAGAGCCAGTCGTCCCCGTCGAAGGGCGCCGAGCACGGGGTGCTGGCCTCAATGACCACCCGTCCCGACGGCCCCGCGGCAGGAATGGTCATGGGCAGTCCTGGCTCTGGATCGCGAGCGAGGCGGCGACGGCCCGCCTGGGCGCGTGGGCTCAACCCCGACTCAGGACGCCTTGCGCCGCCGCGTGCCGTCCGCCGTTTGGCGACGTCGAGCCGCCTGCTTGGCACCGGCGGGCCTCTCGGCGCGCTCACCCTTCTGGGCCGCCTCGACGGAGGCCTTAAGCGCGGCCATCAGGTCGGTGACCTTCGACGGCTTCTCCGGCGTGGCGCGTTCCAGCGGCTGGTCGTTGACCTTGGATTCGACGACGGCCATCAGCGCCTCGCGGTAGTTGTCCTTGTAGCGCTGCGGATCGAAGCTGGCGCTGAGGTTGTCGACCAACATCACCGCCATGTCGAGCTCGCGCTTGTGGATCTCCGGCGTCGCTTCGGCCTCGGGAAGGGAGAGTTCACCGGCGTCGCGGATCTCGTCGGGCCAGTGCAGGGTGTTGAGCAGCAGGCCCTTCTCGTGGAGTGCCAGCCGGCACAGGTGCTCGCGGTCGCGAAACGCGATCTTGCCGACCGCGACCTTGCCCGTCTGTTCGAGGGCGGCCTTGAGCAGGTAGTAGGGCTTGACCCCGACCGCCTCGGGCTCGAGGTAGTACGCGCTCTTGATGTAGAGCCCTGCCTCGATCTCGTGGTCCTCACAGAACTCGAGGATCTCGCAGGTGTGCGACGTGGGCAGCGGGAGGTTGTCGAGGTCGGAGTCGTCGATCTCGACGAACTCGTCCTTGCCGACCTCGTAGCCGCGCACCGTCGAGCTCCAGGGAATCTCCTTGTCCTCCGCGGGACACCAGCGCTTGTTGCGGATCGGCGTGTGGTCGGTGGGACAGAGCATCCGGAAGGAGACGCTCTTCGACTCCGTCGCCAGGTAGAGCCGCACCGGGATGGCGACCATGCCGAAGCTGATCGCGCCGCGCCACATGGATCTGGGCATGTTTTGATTCTAGGCCCGCCGCGCTCCGCGTGAGCGCATGACTCAGACCGTGAGGAGCGCCTCGTAGGCTGCTTTCAGTTCCGGGTAGCGCAGGAAGATGATGTGCGCGTACTCCTGGGTGAGCGGACCGGGCTTGCGGCGCAGGTGCATGCCGACCTCCTCGGGACGGTGGTTGGCCTTGCGCCAGTTGCACTTCTTGCAGGCGACCACGAGGTTGTCCCAGCGGTCGCCGGCGCCGCCCCGCGACATCGGCACGATGTGGTCGACAGTCAGCTCGGCGGCCGCGCCAACGTAGCCGCAGTACTGGCACGTCTGGTCGTCCCGCAGCAGCAGGTTGCGCCGGTTGGGCCGCAGCAACCGGCGGGGCACTTGGATGGTCCGCAGCAGCCGGACGACGACCACGCCCTGGGGCAGGCGGCGACCGCTCAGCGCTTCCGCCGCCTCCAGCTGGGAGCGCTCGTCGAGGAAGGCAACGCGCTCCTTGCTCAGCAGGATGATGAGGCGACGGTGGCTGATCACATTGAGCGGCTGCATCGAGGCGTTGAGAAGCAGCACGGCCATGGCCGAATTCTATGGTGAGACGGGACCGGACGGATATCCCTCAGTCCAGAGGCGGCAGCACCTGGTCACCGGCGAGGGCGCCGGCGAAGAGGTCGCCCGTCTGCGCGAGCCGCTCACCGATGGTGCGCACCGTCCATCGGTCGGGCCGCAGCGCGGGGTCGTCCAGCTCGGCCCAGGTGATCGGCGCCGAGACCGGCGCACGCGGCACCGCCCGCACCGTGTAGGGAGCGTTGAGGGTCTTGTTGATTATGTTCTGGGTGTAGTCGATGCGCACCCGCCCGGTGCGCGCCTTCACCGACCACTCCCAACTGACCAGCTCAGGAACGATGCGACCGATCGCCCGCGCCACGCCCTCAACCCAGCCGCGGACCGCGCCGTAGTCGGGGCCGCGCCGGATCGGCACGTAGATCTGCAGCCCGGTCTGCCCGGTGGTCTTCAGCACGCTGTGCAGCCCGTAGTGGTCCAGCGCCACACCGGTGAGCCGGGCGATGGTGATCACGCTCTCGAACGTCGCCCCCTCGGCGGGGTCGAGGTCGAACACCGCCCAGTCGGGCTGCCGGGGCGCGTCGATGCGTGAGTGCCAGGGATGCAGGTCGATCGAGGCGGCGTTGGCCACCCAGATCAGCGTGGCCAGTTCATTGACGACGATGTACTCCTTGGTCTTCTCGCCGTGGTACGTCCAGGATTCGATCCACTCCGGGGCGTGCGACGGCTTGTCCTTGCGCCAGAAGTGGTCGCCGTCGATGCCATCGGGAAACATCTGCATGGAGAGCGGCCGGTCGCGCAGGTAGGGCAGCAGCACGGGCGCCACCCGGAGGTAGTGGGCAATCAGGTCGCGCTTGGTGAGCTGGTCGTCGGGCCACATCACCTTGTTGAGGTGGGTGACGCGCACACGCTTCCCCTCGACCTCGAGCGAATCCGAGTCCTTGAGGGTGCCGAGCTGCTCGAGCAGCGCCTCGGTGGCGGCGTCATCGGAGCGCCCCGGCGTCGGCCTGTGCGCGCGCGAGCGCTTGCGCGCAACGGCAATCGGTTTGGCCGTCGGTGGCTCCGCGGCGTCGGCCTGGGCAGGTTCCTCGCGCACGCAGTCGCGCGGCGCGATGTCGTCGCGGAGCCCGAGGTACGCGGGGTGGCGGAGGATTCCCTGCCTGGTCCATCCGGCGTGGCGCACCTCGCACACCAGCTCCGGCCGCGCCCACGTCGCCGGCTCCGCCGTGCGCGGCGGCGGCCGCAGGGCACTGGTCGGGACGACAAGCATGTCGAGCCGCGCGCGCAGCTCGCGCAACGTCTTCTCGTTGAAGCCGGTCCCCACCTGCCCGCAGTGGATGAGGTCGGCGCCGTCGTACACGCCGAGGATCAGCGCGCCGAGGTGCTCGCTGCGCCGCCCCCGCCCGCCGGTCGAGCCCGCGATGACGCACGACTGCGTCTGCCAGGCCTTCACCTTGACCCAGTCGGGGCTGCGCCGACCCAGCTGGTAGGGGGAGTCGGCGCGTTTGCCGATCATGCCCTCGATGCCCCGGCTCTTCACTGCGGCGAAGAAGCTCTCGCCGTCGCGCTCCACGTCGTCGGCGTACATCACCGCCTCGACTGGCGTGAGCACGTCCTTGAGCGTCTTCTTGCGGATGCGCAACGAGGTCTGCATGAGGTCGCGCCCGTCGAGCCGGAGGATGTCGAAGACGACATACGTCGCGGGGCTGTCGCGCATGGCGCGGCGGACATCGGTGTCACGGGCCACGTTGATGCGCGACTGCAGCCGCTCGAACGAGGGGCGGCCGTCGTCGTTCATGACCACGATCTCACCGTCGACGACGGCGCTGTGGCCGCGCAGCGCGCGCCCCAACGCGGCCAGCTCGGGATACCTTGACGTCTCGTCGCGCCCGCTGCGCCCGACCAGGCGCACGCGGCCGTCGTCGACGGCGGCCAGCGCGCGCACCCCGTCCCACTTCAGCTCGAAGAACCAGCCCTCGCGGCTGAACGGCCGGTCCACCGTGGTCGCCAGCATCGGCGCGGGCAGCCGCTCCTCCTTGTCTGCGGTGACCGGCGCAGGTCGCGCGGCCGGTTGGGCCGGCGCACGCGGTGCGGCAGTGGCCTGTGCCGGCGTGCTGGCGGCGCGCCGCGCCCTGGCAGCCTCACGCGGATCGCCACCTCCGTCGGCGGCGATCTCCGCCAGTGAGCGGCCGGTCTTGACCGAGACCTCGTGCTCGCTGGCCTCGTACTTCTCGACCACCGCGTCGTCGCGCTTCTTGATGAGCAGCCAGTTCTTGTCACCGTCGCTGCTGCCCCCGTAGCGGCGGCCGCGGTCGCCGATCTTCACCAGCGCGAACTCGCCCTGCAGCTTGGTTCCGGAGAGGCGGAACTTCAGGTCGCCCTTGGCCAGGCTCTTCTCGACGTCGTCCGCGGTCTCGCGCAGCCATTCGTACGTGCCGATGTCCCAGAGCAACACCGTGCCGGCTCCGTACCCGGACGGGATGACACCCTCGAAGTCGCCGTAGTCGACGGGGTGATCCTCGGTGTGCACGGCCAGCCGCTTGATCGCGGGATCCAGCGTCGGCCCGCGCGGGATCGGCCAGGACAGGAGCACTCCGTTGTGCTCGAGACGGAAGTCGTAGTGCATGCGCGTGGCGCGGTGCTGCTGCACGCAGAAGCGCTGCCCGTGCGGCAGGGTGCCCCAGTCCGGTTTGGCCGCCGTTGGTCGAGGGCGGCGCGACCTCGCGGGCTCGTCCCCGGACGGCTCGGGAGTCTTGGTGAAATCGCGCTTGCGTCGGTATTCCTCAAGGGCCATCTGCGCAGTCTGCTACGCGGGGACAGCAACGCGGGCCCAGGGCCTCGGCGCGGACATGCAGCGGACAGGGAAATGCCATGCGCGCGGCCACTTTCGAGCACGTCTGCAACGGACGGTGTAACCACCGGAAACTGGTACAATTCACTGTAGTTTCGCGTGCCTCACTGGCCCTTCCACATGGCGCTGGCCGGGGCATGCCACAATCCAGCTGCGCCCGCCGGCAAAACGCACCCCTGGAGTCCCCCCTGATCGACGAGAGCGCCCGAAGCGACGACCGCGGCATCGCAGCCGCAGAACCATCCCCAAGTACCCGCTCTGCAGCAGGCGGCAAGGCTCCCAAGGATTCCTACTCCTCAGCCCAGCTCACCGCCCTCAAAGGGCTCGAACCGGTGCGCAAGCGGCCCGGGATGTACATCGGGTCAACCGACTCGCGCGGCCTGCACCATCTCATCCGCGAGATCGTCGACAACTCGATCGATGAGGCGCTCGCCGGGCAGTGCGACGCCATCATCGTGACCCTACACCGCGACAACTCGGTGTCGGTGATCGACAACGGCCGCGGCATCCCGGTCGACATGCATCCCACCGAGAAGAAGCCGGGCCTCGAGCTCGTGCTCACCGAGCTGCACGCCGGGGGCAAGTTCGGCGGCGGGGGCTACAAGGTCTCGGGCGGCCTGCACGGTGTCGGCGCCTCGGTCGTCAATGCGCTCAGCGAGCGGCTCGTCGCCGAGGTCCACAAGGGGGGCAGCCTCTACCGTCAGACCTACACCCGCGGCGTTCCCGACGCGCCCATGGCGGTGGTCGGCACAACCGATCGCCACGGCACCACCATCCGCTGGTGGCCCGACTCGACGGTCTTCGAGACCGTGGAGCACAGCTGGGACATCGTCGCCAACTTCATCCGCGAGGTCGCCTTCCTCACCAAGGGGGTGGCCATCACCGTCGTCGACGAGAGGGCCGACCGCGAGTACACCTTCTACTTCGAGGGTGGCATCCAGGCAATGGTGCGCTACCTCAACGAGAACCGCACCGTGGTCAACGCCCGCCCGATGTACGTGGAGCGCGCGATCGAGGGCACGCTCATCGAGCTGGCCATCCAGTACCAGAGCAGCGTGTTCACCGAGCACGTGCTCGCCTTCGCCAACAACATCCACACCGAGGAGGGCGGCTCCCACCTCACCGGCTTCCGCACCGCGCTGACCGGCACCCTGAACAAGTACGCACGCAAGGCGGGGATCCTCAAGGAGAACGACCCCAACCTCAGCGGTGACGATGTCCGCGACGGGCTCACCGCCGTGATCAGCGTCAAGCTCCAGAACCCGCAGTTCGAGGGCCAGACCAAAACCAAGCTGGGCAACAGCGAGGTCGCCGGCCATGTCTCGACGGTGCTCAGCGACGCGCTGATGCAGTTCCTCGACGAGAACCCCTCCGACGGACGCCGCATCATCGACCAGTCGCTGACCGCGGCGCGCGCCCGCCAGGCCGCGGCCAAGGCGCGTGACCTGGTGCGGCGCAAGTCGTTCCTCGAGGGCTCCGCACTGCCCGGCAAGCTCACCGACTGTACGGAGAAGGATCCGTCGCAGTGCGAGATCTTCATCGTCGAGGGCGACAGCGCCGGTGGCTCCGCCAAGCAGGGCCGTGAGCGCAAGAATCAGGCCATCCTGCCGCTCCGCGGCAAGATCCTCAACGTCGAGAAGGCGCGCGCCGACAAGATCCTCGGCAACGAGCAGATCAAGGACCTGATCACCGCGCTTGGCGTGGGCTTCGGCGAGGACTTCGCCATCGAGCGCCTCCGCTACCACCGCATCGTGCTCATGGCGGACGCCGACGTCGACGGCTCTCACATCCGCACCCTGCTGCTCACCTTCTTCTGGCGGCACATGCAGCCGGTGATCCACGGTGGCTTCCTCTACCTGGCGCAGCCGCCGCTGTACAAGCTCGAGAAGGGCAGCGGGCGCAACGCTCGCGTGGAGTACGCGTTCAGCGATGAGGAGCGCGACCTCAAGGGCAAGGAGATGGGCGGCGGCCGCATCGAAGTGCAGCGCTACAAGGGTCTCGGTGAGATGAACGCCGACGAGCTGTGGGACACCACCATGGACCCGGCCCGTCGAATCCTGCTGCGCGTCTCGGTCGACGACGCCGTCAAGGCCGACGACATCTTCGACCGGCTCATGGGCGCCGACGTCGAGCCCCGCAAGCGATTCATCCAGACGCACGCCAAGAGCGTGCGCAACCTCGACATCTGATGGCCGACGTCGCTCCTGTCGCCGTCGACGCCATGGGTGGCGACCATGCCCCCGCGGAGATCGTGCGCGGCGCGCTGCGCGCGGCCACCGAGCTGCAGATCCCGGTGGTGCTGGTCGGCCGCCGCGAGCTGCTCGAGAGCGAGCTGGCGCGCATCGAGGGACCGGAGACCGTGTCGCGGGCGCGGCTGTCGATCGTCGACGCCCGCGAGGTGGTCGAGATGGACGAGCATCCTGCCAACGCCGTCCGGTCCAAGCGCGACTCCTCCGTGGTGCGCGCCTGCGCGCTGGTCGCGGAGGGCAAAGCCGGCGCCGCGGTGAGCGCGGGCAACAGCGGCGCGGTGCTGGCGGCTGCGCTGTTCACGGTGAAGCGCATCCCCGGGATCGCCCGGCCGGCGATCGGGGCGCTGCTGCCCTCGCGGGCCGCGCAGACCTTCCTGCTCGACGTCGGCGCCAACACGGACTGCAAGGCCGAGTGGCTGGTGCAGTTCGCCCTCATGGGAACGGTGTACGCGCGCACCATGATGGCGGTGCCGGCGCCACGTGTCGGGCTCCTCAGCAACGGTGAGGAGCCGGGCAAGGGCTCGCAGCTCGTCCAGGAGGCGTACCCGCTGCTCGAGGCTTCCGCGCTGCAGTTCATCGGCAACGTCGAGAGCAAGGAGCTCTTCACCGGCGCCTGCGACGTGGCGGTGTGCGACGGCTTCGTCGGCAACATCGCGCTCAAGACCGCCGAGGGTGTCGGCGAGTTCCTCTTCGCCGCGCTTCGCGACGCAGCCATGGGCAGCCTGTCCGGCAAGGTGGGCGGCCAGCTGCTCAAGCCACGCCTGCGGGCGCTTCGTGACGGCATCGACTACCGCCACACCGGGGGTGCGCTCCTCCTCGGTGTCGCCGGCGAGGTGGTGATCGCCCACGGTCGTTCCGATGCGCTGGCGATCATGAACGCGATCCGGGTCGCCGCCGAGGCGGCACGGCGCGACGTCAGCGGGACGATCGCCAAGCAGTTGCCCGCCGCGGCGAGCCAGGCAGGGCAACCCGGTGAGGCGGCGGTGTCGCGATGAGCATCTTCGAGCCCGGCCAGATCAGGGACATCGACCTCGAGCAGGAGATGCGTTCGTCCTACATGGACTACGCGATGAGCGTGATCATCAGCCGCGCGCTCCCCGACGTGCGCGACGGCCTCAAACCCGTGCAGCGACGGATCATGTACGCGATGCTCCAGGAGGGCATCACCGCCGCCGGACGCACCAAGAAGTCGGCGGCCATTGTCGGCGAGGTGATGAAGAACTATCACCCGCACGGCAACACGGCCATCTACGACTCGATGGTCCGGCTCGCCCAGGACTGGGTGATGCGCTACCCGCTGGTCACCTCGCAGGGCAACTTCGGGTCCGTCGACGGCGACCCGCCGGCGGCGGAGCGATACACCGAGGCGAAGATGTCGCCGATCGCCATGACCTTGGTCGAGGACATCGACAAGGACACAGTGGACATGGCGCAGACGTACCTTGCCGATCCCGACATCCTCGAACCGACCGTCCTGCCCGCGTTGCTGCCCAACCTGCTCGTCAACGGCGCCACCGGCATCGCGGTGGGCATGGCAACCAACATTCCGCCGCACAACCT
>QHBU01000111.1 GCA_003244045.1 Candidatus Aeolococcus gillhamiae | reverse complement strand
AGGGGTTTTTCAGCACCCTGCTAGAAGGAGCGCCTCGAGCAGCTCGCCGTTCGGCGTCGCCGACGTACAGTGGCCGTGTGCTGGCCGACCCAGGCGTCAGTTCCCTCTACCTGCACATCCCGTACTGTGAGAGGAAGTGCGAGTACTGCGACTTCGTGTCCGTGGCCGGCGCGCGAGGCCAGCATGAGTACATCGCCGCGCTGCGTGCGGAGGTCCGCGGTCTTGCCATGGTGCTGGGCGGCCAGCCGCTGCGCACCGTGTTCGTGGGGGGCGGGACGCCCGGGCTGCTCGACCTGACCCTGATGAGGGAGTTGATGGCCGAGGTGCTCGGCGGGTTCGACATCGTGCCCGACGCGGAGATCACGCTTGAGGTCAACCCGTCGAGCTCGTCGGCGCAGCGGGCGCGGGCGTGGCGCACCGCCGGATTCAACCGGGTCAGCGTCGGTGTGCAGAGCACCCACGCCGACATCCTCGCCTTCCTCGGCCGGGTTCACGATGCCGACCGAGCGCTCGCGGCTGTGCGCGAGGTGCGCGCGGCCGGCTTCGACAACGTCAGCGCCGACCTCATCTACGCGGTGCCGGGGCTCGACGACGCGCGCTGGACCGAGTCCCTGAAGCGCGTCGTCGAAGCCGGTCCCGACCACATCTCCTGTTACGAGCTCACCGTCGAGAGCGGCACCCCGCTGCACCGCTCGGTCGCTGAGGGACGGGTGCGTGTCGTCGATCCAGAGATCGCTCTCCGCCAACACCGCATCGCGGTGGAGACACTCGAGCGCGCCGGCTACGCCCAGTACGAGGTGAGCAATTTCGCGCGCGACCGCCGGCAGTGCGCGCACAACCTGGTGTACTGGCGCAACGGCCACTACGCGGCAGCCGGCGTCGGCGCCCACGGCCACCTCCCTGCGACGCTCGCTCCGGCATTCGGGCTCGAGGCCGGGCCCGGCGCACTCGCCTTCCGCTACGAGCACGGCCGCGACATCCGCGCCTACGTCGCCGACCGCGCGGCGGAGCCGCTGACGCTCCGCAGCCTGGAGTGGGTCGATGCCGGCATGCGCAGCGAGGAGTCGATCATGCTCGGCCTACGCCTGCGTGAGGGCGTGCGCCTGGAGGGCGATGGAGTCATCAGCGAGGCGCGCGAGCTCGCCGCTGCGGGCCTTCTCGAGCTGAACGGAGCGCGGGCCACCGTCACCTCGCGCGGCGAGGATGTGCTCAACCAGGTGGCGCTGCGGCTCGCCACGCACGGGGCCTGACCGTCGCTTTCGCTGGCGCGGCTGTGGTGCCGCTGTAACGCGCTGACCGACGGGTCGGGCCACCGCCGACAGCGCGGTCACGATGTATCCGCGGCACTGGAAGTCTGGCGCGGAATTGATCACGATTGCCGCCAATGAGCCGCCTTCCCGTCCATCAGCCGCCGCCGCCGCTGGTCATCGCCGAGCTTCTGCGCGCCGGGTTGTCGCTGTCGACGGCCACGGCGATGGAGCCGTGGAAGGCACGCGAGGTGCTCGAGCTGCTGCGCGCGTCGCTGCGCAACGATCCCCGACTCGAGCCAGTCGCGCCTGCCCGTGGTACCATTTAGCACTCGACCGTAAGGAGTGCTAATCAACCCGCCGGAGCGGGCGTCGGCGAAGGAGAGCGCGTTGGAGACACCCGTCCCCATCCCGCTGGACGCGCGAAAGCAGCAGATCCTCAAGGCGGTGGTCGCCGACTACACCCGCACCGGCATCCCGGTCGGCTCCCACGCCCTGGCGATCCACCTGGCTTCGTGGTCGTCGGCGACGATCCGCAACGACCTGGCCAACCTCGTCGACGTCGGCTACCTGCTCCAGCCCCACACCTCGGCGGGGCGGGTGCCATCGGACCTCGGGTACCGCTACTACGTCGACTTCCTCATGGAGGAAGAACTGGTGCCGGTGGCGGTGCGCCGCCAGATGGATCCCTTCTTTGCGCAGCTGACCGGCGGCCTGGAGGAGACGCTCGAGGTTGCCGCGCGCGCGCTGGCGCTGGCCACCGACGCGGTCAGCATGGTCACCGGGCCACGCGCGCTCGGCGCCCGGCTCAAGCACCTGGACCTCATCTCCCTAGAGCCGCGTCACGTGCTGGTGCTCGTGGTGCTCGAGGGCAACCTCATCCGCCAGCAGCCGATCGCGCTGAGCCGCGATGCCGTGCAGGGCGAGCTCAGCGGGCTGGCGCAGCGCCTCAATGCTGCGCTGGAGGGTGCGGACTCGCGGCAGGTGGCGAGCATCTCCGCCGGCGCGGAACCGGCCGGTTCACTGTGGGCGGAGATCGCTGCGGCGATCGCGGGGCTGATGGAGTCCGTCGACTCTGGCCAGGACACACTGGTGGTGCACGACGGGGTGCGCAACCTGCTCCACCAGCCCGAGTTCGGCGACGTGGGGCGTTTCCAGGAGGTGCTCGACCTGCTCGAGGAGGAACGCGTCCTAGGGGAGATGCTCGCGGCCATCGAAACCGGCCACGGCACCCAGATCATGATCGGTCGCGAGACCGGGCTTGAACAGCTGCGCCAATGCAGCCTGGTCATGACTACGTACCGGGTCGACAAGCAGCGCTGGGGCACGCTCGGCGTGCTGGGGCCGACGCGCATGCAGTACTCCCAGGTCGCGCCGCGCGTCCGCTATGTCGCCACCCGTGTCGGCGACTCGCTGAGCCGCGCGCTGCGATGAGCCCCGAGGACATAGAGCAAGAGCCATCGGTGCCGCGCGCTGACGACGGCGACATGGATGCCGACGTCGCCGTCGAGGCGGCGCCGTCGGCATCCACTGCCGAACCCGACGAGCGCTACCTGCGTCTTGCCGCGGACTTCGAGAACTTCCGCCGGCGCAAGACCCAGGAGCTGGCCAATCGCTCGCGCTACGCGAGTGAGGACGCGGCGCGGGCGCTCCTGCCCGTGCTCGACAACCTGCGCCGCGCTGTGGCGCACGCCGCCGAGGCCGGCACCGAGGACTTCTTCGTGAGCGGCCTGGAGCTGGTGGTTCGCGAGTTCGAGGCGGCCCTGGAGAAGCTCGGCGTTGTGCCCATCGACGCCGTGGGACAGCCGTTCGATCCATCTCTGCATGAGGCGATCAGCAGCGTCGGGGGCGGCGACGTCGACGTTGACACTGTGGTCGACGAGGTACAACGCGGCTACAGGTTGCACGACCGGGTGCTGCGCCCTGCGCTGGTGCGCGTCGCCCATCCTGCCACCACGGGACGGGCGTAGTGGCCACCGTCAAGCGGGACTACTACGAGGTGCTCGGGGTCGAGCGCACCTGCACGGCAGCGGAGTTGAAGACCGCGTACCGCAAGCTGGCGATGCAGTTCCACCCCGATCGCAACCAGGGCGACAGGCAGGCCGAGGAGCGCTTCAAGGAGGTGGGCGAGGCGTACTCAGTGCTGAGCGACCCGCAGAAGCGGCAACGGTACGACACCTTCGGGCACTCCGCCAATGGGATGCCCGACCTCGGTGGCTTCTCCTTCGACTCCGCATTCGACCTCTTCGACATGTTCTTCGGCGGGGGCGGTCGTCGCCGCCAGACCGGTCCGCAGCCGGGCGCGGACCTGCGCATGAACGTCGAGATCACCTTCGAGGAGTCGGTGTTCGGCGCCAGCCGCACCGTCGAGGTCCCGCGCAGGGGGTCCTGCACGGACTGCAACGGCAGCGGCGCCGCGACGGGGACTCAGGCCACACAGTGCCCGGACTGCGGCGGCAGCGGACAGGTGCGCCGCAGCGTGCAGAGCATCTTCGGGCAGATGGTCAACGTCAGTGCCTGTCCGCGCTGCCGTGGTGAGGGACGCATCGTCGAGCAGCCGTGCCCGACCTGCCGCGGGCAGGGCCGGGTGGACGAGCGCCAGAAGCTCGACATCACCATCCCTGCTGGAGTCGACGAGGATGTCACTCTCCGCTACGCCGGCCAGGGCGAGGCCGGACCGCGTGGTGGGTCACGTGGTGACCTCTACGTCGGGTTCCGCATCGCTGCACACCCTCACCTGGTTCGGCGCGGCCAGGACCTCCTCTACGAGCTGGCGATCAGCGTTCCCCAGGCCGTGCTCGGCGACCGCATCACCGTGCCCACCGTCAATGGGGAGCACGAGGTGGACGTGCCCGCCGGGACGCAGCACGGCAAGGTGGTGAAGATCTCCGGGATGGGCGTGCCGCACGTCCGCAGTGGCCGCCGCGGTGACCAGCTCTGCGTCGTGCACATCGCGGTGCCGACGCATCTCACCGGAGCGCAGCGCGAGCTGTACGAGCAGCTTGGCCAGCGCGAGGGAAGGCCCGCTGACGTGCGCAAGGGGTTCTTCGACTCCCTCAAGGACGCCCTGCGCGGCTGATTTGCTACCCCGGCGGCCAGCTCATCGCTCGTCCGCCGAGCAGGTGGAGATGGAGGTGGCTGACGCTCTGGCCCGCGTCGCGGCCGACGTTGGTGACGATGCGATACCCGCTCTCGACGATCCCCTCCGCCGCGGCCAGCTGCTGGCTGACATGCAGAAGCCTCGCCCACACCGGGTCCTGGACAGCGCTCAGCTCTGCTGCCGAGACGATGTGCTCGCGAGGCACCACCAGGATGTGAGTCGGCGCCTGCGGGTTGATGTCGCGGAAGGCGATCACCAGCTCGTCCTGGTGCACGAAGCTGGCGGAGACCTCCCCGGCGGCGATGGAGCAGAAGAGGCAAGCGGTCACCGGTCCACAACCCGAGCGCGAAGAACGTCGCCGTCGACGGCCTCGACCTCCACGGTGGCCATGCCGCCCGCCCTCGCGCCGGGCGTGGCGCTCGCCACCACGCTGAGGTAGGTCGCGCTCACCCCGTGGGCAAGGCCACCGTCAACCCGATCCCAGACGACCTCCTGACGGGAACCGACCGCCCTGGCACGACGTGCATGGCCGGTCGCGGCGGCCGTACGGCGCACGTCGGCGCTCCGTCGCCGTGCCGAGGCCTCGTCGATGCGATCCCCGCGGAGCGCCGCGGGCGTGTCATCCCGGGGCGAATAGCGGAAGGTGTGGGCGGCGAGCATCTCTGTCTCCTCGAGCAGGGCAAGCGTGTCGGCGTGGTCTGCCTCGGTCTCCCCCGGGAAGGCAACCATGACGTCGGTGGTGAACTCCGTGTCTGCGTCGAGCCGGCGAAGCGCGGCGCACACCCGCAGATACTGGTCGCGCCGGTACCCGCGATGCATGGCGCGGAGAACGGTGTCGCTGCCACTCTGCAGCGGCATGTGCCAGTGTGAGCAGAGTTGCGAGTGGGCGTTGAGGTCGACCAGCTCGGCGGTGATGTCGTTGGTGTTGACGCTGCTGAGCCGGATCCGCGCGCGAGTGCCGACGTCGTCGAGCAGGATGCGCACCAGCTGCGCGAGGCTGCTGCCGTGGGCACGACCGTAGGCACCGAGGTCCACCCCGGTGAGCACGAGCTCGCCGTGCCCGCTGTTCACCGCCGCAGCCACGCGTGCGCGGATGTCGGCTCTGGGCAGCGACCGCGACGCACCCCGCGCCCGCCAGACCGAGCAGTACGTGCAGCGATGGTTGCAGCCGTCCTGCACCTTGATGAACGCGCGGCTGCGCAGCGGCGCGACTGTGGGATTGGCGGCCACCGAATCGCGCCCGGCGGCCATTGCGAGCACGTGCAGCGCGATGCGGTCCTTGGTGGCGTTGGCGAAGACGGC
>QHBU01000110.1 GCA_003244045.1 Candidatus Aeolococcus gillhamiae | reverse complement strand
ATCTTCTCGGCGTTGGTGATGAAATAAGGCGACACGTAACCACGATCGAACTGCATGCCCTCGACGACGTCGACCTCGGTATCGATGCCGCTGCCCTCTTCGACCGTGACCACGCCCTCGCGGCCGACGCGCTCGAAGGCCTCGGCGATCATCGTGCCGATGCCCTCATCGCCGGAGCTGATGCTGGCGACGCGCTGGAGGTCCTCGTTGCCGGCAACCTCATGCGACTGCGCGCGCACGGCGGTGATCACCGCATCGGCGGCGGCGTTCATGCCGCGGCGCAGCTCGGTGGGCGACGCGCCCGCGGCGAGGTTGCGCAGGCCCTCGTTGATCAGGGCACGGCCCAGCACGGTGGCGGTGGTGGTTCCGTCACCGGCGATGTCGTTGGTCTTGACCGCGATCTCCTTGAGCAGCTGCGCGCCCATGTTCTCGAAGTGGTCCTTGAACTCGAGGTCGCGGGCGATCGTGACGCCGTCGTTGATGATCAGCGGCGCTCCGAAACGCTTGTCGATGACCACGTTGCGACCGCGCGGACCGAGCGTGACCGAGACGGCGTCGGCCACCGCGTCGACACCCCGATGGAGCGCGTCGCGGGCGTCGTTGCTGAAGCGCAGTTGCTTGGCGGTCATGACAGTTCAGTGCCTCCGATGCAGACGCGCGCGCACGACCGGGCGGTCCGGTGGCGCTGGGTCTGCGAAACGGTCAGTTGGATCCGTTGGTGCCGACGACGGCGAGGATGTCCTTCTCACTGAGGATGAGGTACTCGACCTCGTCGATCTTGACCTCGCTGCCCGCGTACTTGGCGTACATCACGCGGTCGCCGACCTTGACGTCGAGCTCGACGCGCTTGCCGGACTGCTCGTTGTAGCGACCGCTGCCCACCGCTTCGATGGTGCCCTCCTGGGGCTTCTCCTTGGCGGTGTCGGGGAGGACGATGCCGCTCTTGGTCATCTCCTCGCGCTCGAGGGGCTTGACGACGACGCGGTCTGCAAGGGGACGAAGTTTCAGGGCCACAGGGGGACCTCCTAGGTGTGAGTTGTGGTTAGCACTCGCAGCTTACGACTGCTAACACTCTACCCCAGCGAGTGCCAGCGTGGCAAGCAGGGGCGCTACGCGCCGACGCCCTTGAGCAGCATGTCCGTGCCGTAGCCGGCGAGGAACCCGCAGAGCAGGCCGAGCATGCCCATCTGGTGGCTGCCGATCTTGCGATTGACGTGCTGGAGCTCCCCGATCACGTAGACGATCGCCCCGGCGGCGAGGCCGAGGAAGAGCACCGAAACGGACTGGCTGGCCAGCCCCGAGCCCCCCAAGCGGGTCACTCCGAAGCCGATCAGCGTGCCCAGGAACGTCGGCCCACCGCCGACAGCCCCGAGCAGGCCCAGGAAGCGCCAGCTGGGGCGACGCCCGATCATCGGTCCGCTGATGCCGAATCCCTCGGTGATGTTGTGCAGCCCAAATCCGATGACCAGGACGAGGAAGAACCGGTACGCGCCGGAGGCGGCTGACTGGCCGATCGCCAGGCCCTCGGAGAAGTTGTGCAGACCGATCCCGATGGCGATGAAGAGGGCCGTCCGCAACGGGGCGGGCAGCGGCTGCCGCGTCCTGTGAGCCGCTTCGGTAGCGGCCATGGCCCCGGGCCCGGCCGGGAGGGGGCTGCGTCGCGAGACCCGCTCGAAGACGACGAGAACGAACAGGCCGAACGCCAGGCCGGCGGCGAGCAGGAGGCCGAGCCCGGCGCCCTGGCCGGCCGATGCGGCCATCCTGGCCTCGACGGTCTCGCTGGCGTTGCGGATGACGTCGTAGAAGATGAAGAGCAGGACCCCGACCGAGGCCGAGGTCAGGAAAGCCATCAGCCGTGGCCCCGGACGTCCCCAGCGGGCGATGGGCAGCCCGAGCAGGATGGTCAACCCGGAGACCGCGCCGAGGATGGCCGCGCCGGTGAAGCTCATGGAGCTAGCGTAGCCGACCGTTCGAGCGCTGACCCCGTCCCCGACCCATCAGCTGTAGAGGTCGAGGCCGGGATCGACGGCAACCCCGGGGGCGTCCGGGCCGTGCAGGCGGAGGCGTTGCCACCCCGCCGCGCCGATCATGGCCGCGTTGTCGGTGCAGAGCGACAGTGGTGGAACGGTGACCGGCAGCCCGGCGAAGCGGCTCCGCACCGCGTCGCGGAGCGCTTGGTTGGCGGCCACGCCACCCACCACGGCGATCCGCTCCGCACCGCGCCGGTCGGCGATGGTGCCGAGGACGTGCAGCAGCTGCTCGACGACGGCGGCCTGGAAGGAGGCGGCAAGGTCGGCGACGACAGCAGGGTCTCGCGGCGAGCCTGCGTCGGTCAGGGCGCCGGCGCCGAGGTCGCGGATCGCGTAGCGGAGCGAAGTCTTCAGGCCGCTGAAGGAGAGCGCGCCGTCCAGGCGCGTTCGCGGCATCGGGAATCGTCCCGGGTCGCCGGTGCGGGCGGCGCGTTCCACCGCCGGCCCTCCGGGGTAGCCGAGGCCGAGCAGCCGCGCCGCCTTGTCGAATGCCTCGCCGGCAGCGTCGTCGCGAGTCGAGGCAAGCCGCACAGCATCACCGTGATCGCGCAGCTCGACGACGTCGCTGTGGCCGCCACTCACCACCAGCGCCAGGTACGGGGGCTCCAGCGTGACATCGCTGAGCCACGCGCTGTAGATGTGTCCCGCCATGTGCGAGACCCCCACTACCGGCACCCCGCGCGCCACCGCCGCGGACTGGGCATACGCGGTTCCCACCAGCAGGCACCCCGCCAGCCCCGGCCCGCGGGTCACGGCCACGCCGTCGACGGCGTCCCAGCCCCCGGGAAGCGCGCTGAGAGACTCCTCCACGACAGGGCCGATCACTTCGAGATGCGCGCGCGCGGCCAGGTCGGGGACCACCCCACCGTGCGCCGCATGAAGCTCGATCTGCGAGGAGACGACGCTGCTGACCACCTCCCTGCCGTCGCGCAACACCGCCGCCGCCGTTTCGTCGCATGAGGTCTCGACCGCCAAAAGGTTCAGAGCGGGTACTCCGCCGACGGGGCCGTGCCGATGCCGGGGACGTCGATGCCGCGGAAGATGTCGAGGAAGCGACGCTTGAAAGCCGGCGCGTGGATGCTGTCGCTCCACATGATCACCGCGTCCTCACCGTTGTCGGTGTAATAGCCGCGGCGACGGCCGATCGACTTGAAGCCGAACCACTCGTAAAGGCGAACGGCGTTGTCGTTGCCAGCGCGCACCTCGAGCGTCATCCAGCGCGCGCCGAGGTCGTAGCTGCGCTGGATGAGCGCGGCGAACAGCGTCTTCCCGTACCCCTTGCCCTGCTCCCGACCGCGCACCCCGATGGTGGTGACGTGGGCCTCGTGCACGACCTTCCAGAGGCCGGCGTAGCCCACCAGCTCGCCGTCCTCGCGAAGCACGATGTACGACGCCTGGCGGTTCTGGGCGAGCTCGGTGGCATACGCGTTGCGCGGCCAGGGCGACAGGAAGATCTCCCGCTCGATGACCTGGACGGCGGGTATGTCCTCGGGGCGCATGCGCTCGATGGCGATGCGCGGGACGACCTGCATGACACTCACCGCGAACGGCTTTGATCCGAAGGCACGAGTCTACAGGGCGTCTGACCCTCACCCCCCTCTCGTCGGCAACACGTTGCCGGCAAGCTCGGCGTGGACGGCCTGCAGTCCGAGGGCGGTGAGCGGCGGCAGGGACAGCGCGCGCGGCACGGCGTTGGCCAAGGCCGCGACGGGATCGACCTGCTCTGCGCTGAGGCTCGGGATCTCGGTGCTGGCGAAGACGCGGTGCCGGCTGTGGACCTCGGCAGCGGTCGCCCGCTCCACCGCGGAGATCTGCTCCAGCACCGTCCCAGTGCGCGTGAAGCGGGCGACGTACACCCCGCCGCGGCCGGCGTCGGTGACCGCGCTGAACGCCACACCGTCGGCCGCGTCGGCAATCGCGGCCACGGCGGTGAGGCTGCCGATGCCGTGAAGTGGGAGTCCGCGGGCGGCGGCGAGGCCCAGCGCCGCCGCCATGCCGACGCGCACCCCACTGTACGAGCCTGGCCCGGTCAGGACGACAACCGCGGTGACGTCGGCTGCGAGGAGCTCGGCGATGGCGCCCGGGAGGGCGCGGTCCAGCTGGCCACCGGGCATGGCCCGCTGCTCGATCACAGTCCCGTCGGTCGCGGTGCGTACCGCCCACGCTCGGTCGCGCGAGCTGGAGTCGATGGCGATGACACTCACGGCGCAGCGGCGGCTCGCGACAGCGACGCCCACGCCTCGACGAGGCGGGCTGCCGCCGGCTGCTCGAAGCGGAGGACACGCCGGTTGTCGCCATGGTCGCCACCGGCGATCGACACGGTCGAGACGTCGAAGCCGCTGAGGTCGGCGTAGCCGCCCCACTCGATCACCACAGCGCCGTCGAGCAGCAGGGTGTCCAGGTCGAGCACCTCGATGGACGCGCCTGGGCCGAGACGGTAGAGGTCGATGTGGTGGACTGTGAGGCCGGCGGCCTGATGCGGCTGGTGGAGCACGAAGGTCGGGCTGCGCACCGCCGCCTGGTCGCCGCCGGCGCCGGCCACGAGGCCGCGCACCAGGCACGTCTTGCCAGCCCCCAGCGGGCCCTCGAGCACGAGCACATCGCCGGGGCGCAGCACCGTGCCAAGCGCCGCGCCGAGGCGCTCGGTCTCCTCGGGCGAATCGGTGTGCAGAGGGAGGGTCGCGGGTGTCACGAGAAGTGCGCTGCCAGCGTGCGCGGGGCGGTCTGCTCGATGCCACCGCGCCGATCGAGAAGGCGCAGGCCGGATCCCGCCGTGAGCGCCCCGATCACCGTCAGCGGTGCGAGCTCGCCGGGCCACGCACGCATCAGGTCGGCGGCATCCGACTCGGGAGTGGCGGCGAGCAGTTCGAAGTCCTCGCCGCCTGCCACGGCCAGTTCCAGCCATCCTTGTCCGAAACGATCTGACAGGTGCGCGTCGACCGGCAGGCTGTCCCTCCAGATCTCAACGGCGCACGACGACGCACGCGCGGTCCGTTCCGCGTCGACGAGAACGCCGTCGCTGACGTCGCCCGCGCAGCGCACCCCGACCTCGAGCAGCCGAGCGCCCTCGCGCAGCCGCGTCACCGGTTGCAGGTGTGCGTCGACCCAGTCCTGTTCCGTCACCGCCGCGGGTGCGAGGCCGTCGAGGAGCAGGCGCAGTCCGGCAGCCGAGCGCCCCAGCACACCGGTGACCAGGAGAAGGTCCCCGGCGCGGCCGGCGGCGCGGCGGAGCGCCCGCCCTGTCGGAAGACTGCCGCTGACGCAGACGTCGATCACCAGGGGGCCGTCGATGGCGCTGACGTCACCGCCGACCACCGCGCAGCCGGCCTCTGCGGCCGCCTCACAGAGCCCGCGCTGGATCTCGAGGACGTCCTCGAGCTGCTCGGAGGGGCGCGCGCACAGCGTGGCCAGACACGTGAGGGGCTCGGCGCCGGTGCCGGCGAGGTCGGAGACGGCCACGCCGAAGGCGCGGCGGCCGAGCTGGCGGGGACCGATCCAGCCGCGCCGGAAGTCGACGTCCTCAACCAGCGCGTCGACGCTCACCGCCAGGTCACGACCTGCCGGCGGCGTCCACACCGCGGCGTCGTCGCCCGCGGCGGGCGCCCGCTGAAAAGCCGCCGCGGAGATCGCCACGAGCTGCTCGAGGAGGGCGCGCTCGCCGGTCTGGGCGAGGGTGGGACCGCCCGCGCCGAAGTCGCGGTGGGGGACTGGCGGCGCGGATCGGGACATCGTCTCCCTACTCTACGGAGCAGCCCCCGTGAGGGCCCCTGAGGCGCGATAGACGCGCCTGGCCCGTTTGCATTCATGCTCCCCGACCTTCTATCGTGCCGCGGGTCGCAGGGGCCCGCACCCCGCGCGGAACACATAATTTCAGCGCCTCGGCGACGGGGAACGGGGGATACCATTGCGGGGTACTCGAAAGCTTCTATCGGTCGCGGTCGGCTGCGGTGTTCTTCTGAGCATCGGCATCACCTCGATCCCCGCTGGGCGCGCTGACAACAGCGCTGCCAACGCGCTGCGGGCACGACGGGCACAGCTGCTCCAGCAGTTGGTGACCCTCGAACCAGCCAAGAACAGCGCGTCCTCCGCCCTCGTGACGGCGGAGAACGCCTTCGCCTCAGAGCAGGCGCTACTGCTCGCCGCGCAGCAGAGACTCGCCGGCATCAATGCGCGTCTCCTCGCCCTCAGTGGCCAGATCACCAGCGACGAGGCGACAATCGTCAAGGCCAAGCAGGACCTCGCCATGCTGACCCGGCAGAGCTACAAGAGCACCACCACCGACTCGTGGGTGGCGGCGGTGCTCAGCGCCACCAGCTTCAGCCAGGCGGTCGACCGTCTCGCCGGCACCTCCCATGTCGCCGAGCAGGTCCGCAACCTCCAGCAAAAGGTGCGCGCCAAGGAAGACGCTATCAGCAGCGAAAAGGCGGAGATCCAGAAGGACGCCGCAACCACTGTGGCGCTGGAGGGGCAGCTCTCGCAGGACAGCGGCGCGCTGCTCATGCTCGTCGATGCGCGCAACGCGGCCCTGCAGTCGGCCAGCGCGCCGGCGCGAGCCATCGAGAATCAGATCGCAGAGATCGACCAGGCGCTGGCGGGCAGCGCGCCGAGGCGCTCGGCCGCCAACCAGGGCGCGTGTGGAAACCATTTCGCGTACGGGCAGTGCACCTGGTACGTCGCCACCCGACGCTGCATCCCGTGGGTCGGCAACGCCGCGCAGTGGTACACGAACGCCGCCAGGATGGGCTACCCCGTGGGACACATCCCCGAGGTCGGCGCCGTCGTGACGTTCTGGCCCGGCGGTAACGGTGCGAGCAGCATCGGCCACGTCGGCTACGTCGAGGCGGTGGGTCCGGCAGCCGGCGTTCCCGCCGGCTACTTCAAGTTCTCGGAGATGAACTACAACGGGTGGAACCGCGTGAATTACCGGGTGCTGCCCAGCAATTCGAGCGGCATCCAGGGCTTCATCTACTCGAAGTAAGCGCGCCGCACGGCGTCGAGCCGGGCGTCATCGAGCGCGCGGAGTGAGTCGAGTCGCAGCGTTGCCGCGGCCAGGCGCGGATCGGCGTCGCTCACCTTGTCCGGGATGGCGATGCAGGGCATCCCGGCTGCGCGTGCCGAGAGGACGCCGTTGACCGAGTCCTCGATGGCCAGGCAGCTGGCCGGCGGCACCCCGAGCCCCGCCGCGGTGCGCATGTAGATGTCGGGCGCAGGCTTGCCGTGCACGTCATCCTGCGCCGAGCACACGATGTCCACCTCTCCGTCGATGCGAAGCCGGTCGACCACCGCCGCGATCAGCTCCGGTGGTGACGAGGACGCCACCGCACAGAGCAGGCCGGCGCGGCGCACGGTGCTCACCGCGCTGAGCGCTCCGTCCATGGCGACCCCGTCCGTGCGCACGTGGTCGATGACACCGTTGACGAGGCGGCGGGTCACCTCGGCGACGGAGCTCCCCGTCCAGGGCCGCCGCGTCCGCCACAGCTGCACGGCCTCGCTGACCCGCATCCCCATGGTCTCGCGACAATCGGCCTCGGTGAGGTGCACACCGAGCGAGCCGAAGACCTCTATCTCGACTCTGCGCCACACCGGTTCGGTGTCGATGAGCACGCCATCCATGTCGAAGATGACCGCGCGCAGTTCGGCCGCACCCTGCTCCCCAGACCCGGCAGAGGTCATCCGCTGCGCCGGTCTTCAGCGGTGCGACGCGTCCGTTCCTGGGCGAGCGGCAGCTCCTCAAGGAGGTCGCGTGGGAGCGCCCCGGCACGGCCCAGCCGGGCCTGCACCGCCAATGCCGCCTCGGCGTGCACGAACACAGCCGCCACCGCCGCGTCGAACCGCTCGAGACCCTGGGCGAGAAACGCGGCGAGCAGCCCGGACAGCACGTCGCCACTGCCCGCGGTCGCCAGCGCCACGACGCGGATCCTGCTGAGGTGCACGCGCCCGGCGGGATCGGCGACGACCGTGTCGCTGCCCTTCAGCACCACCACTGCACCGGTCCGCTCCGCAAACTCCAGCGCCAGCTCGCGGCGGCGGGACTGAATCTCGGCGGTGGGCAGGCCGAGGAGACGGCCCATCTCCGCGGGGTGCGGCGTGAGCACGAGGGGGCACTGACAGGTCCGCCAGTCGAACTGGCGCGCGGCCGCTATGTTCAAGCCGTCCGCGTCGATCACAGAGGGCGCGCGGAGGTCGCCGAGGAGGTCGATCACCAGTGCCTCGGTGCCGGGAGCGCGACCAGCTCCAGGACCGAGCACCACCGCTGCCGCATCGCCGAGGTGCCGGTCGCGCAGCACCGCGAGCGCCTCCGGCGCGAGCCCGCCGTCCGCGGCGGGGAGTGGATGCGCCATCACCTCGAGCGTCTGGGCGGCCACCGCGGTGTAGATCGGCTCGGGCACGCACACACGCACCTTGCCCGCGCCGCCACGCGCAGCGGCGGTGGCGCTCATCAGGGGGGCGCCGCTGAAACCGACTGCTCCTCCCACCACGACAACCGTCCCGAACATCCCCTTGTGGCCGTCCTCCGGTCGATCGGGGAGAACCAGCTCGGCGGGGACCTCCGCGAGGCTCGCGGGCCCGGTCACCTCGCCAGAGCCGGCCGCGGAATCGCTCTGCCGGCGAGGCTCACTCCACGGTGACCGACTTGGCGAGGTTGCGCGGCTGGTCGACGTCGCACCCTCGCTCCACCGCCACGTGGTACGCGAACAGTTGCAGCGGCACGATGTTCACCAGGGGTGAGATGAGCTCCTCGATGAGCGGAACCTCGACGAGGTCGCGGACGAAGCCGGCGTCGAACGGATTCTCACCCTCGGTGACCACGGCGATCACGGGTGCGTCGCGCGAGCTCACCTCCTGGATGTTGCTGACGATCTTCGGAAGAGTCCGTGAGCGGGTCGCCAATGCCACCACCGGGACATCCGGATCCAGAAGTGCGATCGGTCCGTGCTTCAGCTCGCCCGCCGCGTATCCTTCGGCGTGGATGTAGGAGATCTCCTTGAGCTTCATCGCGCCCTCGAGTGCCACTGGGAAGTTGATGCCGCGACCGATGAACATGGCGCTCCGTGTGTGCGCGTAGCGTTGCGCCATCTCGGCGAGCTGAGGCTCGAGCAGAAGCGCGCGTTCGACGAGAGCGGGGGACTCGGTGAGCGCCGTCGCCAGCCTGCGATGTTCCTCATCGTCGAGAACGCCGCGGGCCTGCCCCAGCCGCAGCGCCAGCAGCATCCCGCAGGCAATCTGATTGAGCATCGTCTTGGTGGCCGCGACACTGATCTCCGGGCCGGACTGCATGTAGATGACGCCGTCAGCCTCCATCGAGAGCGCGCTGCCGACCACGTTGGTGACCGCGATCACGGTCGCGCCCTGGCGGCGTGCCTCGCGCACCGCGGCCATGGTGTCGGCGGTCTCGCCGGACTGCGAGATCGCCACCAC
>QHBU01000109.1 GCA_003244045.1 Candidatus Aeolococcus gillhamiae | reverse complement strand
CGTTCTGCGCGGGCGCGGACCTGGCGGGCTTCGCCGCTGAGGCCACGGAGGTCCAGCGTCACCTCGAGCGCGGCGCCTTCGTCGAGCTGTTCCTGGCGTGCGAGCACCTCGGCAAGCCGCTGGTGGGCTGCATCAACGGTCACGCGCTCGCCGGCGGCTTCGGGCTGGCGCTCTGCTGCGACCTGCTGGTGTGCTCGGAGACGGCCACCTTCGGCACCCCGGAGATCCGCGTCGGGCTGTGGCCGATGATGATCATGTCGATCGTCAACCGCAACCTCGGTCGCAAGCGCGCCATGGAGCTGTTCATGACCGGCGCGCGGATCGATGCGGCGACGGCGTTGCAATGGGGCTTCGTCAACCGGGTGGTGTCGCTCGCCGAGGTGCGCGAGAACGCGCACGCGTGGGCCAGGGAGGTGGCGGCGTGGAGCCCGCTGATCATGCACCTCGGTCGCGACGCCTTCTACGCCACCGACTCGCTTGACTACGAGGTGGCGCTGCGGTACCTGCAGGGCCAGCTCACCGTCATCTCGATGACCGACGACTTCCGCGAGGGGGTGACGGCGTTCCTCGAGAAGCGCGCGCCCACCTTCCGCGGTCGCTGATGGCTGACCAGCCGACCCTCGACGACCTCACCGCCAACCTCGACGAGCGCCGGGCTCGCGCGCGGGGGATGGGCGGCGCCGACGCGATCGCCAAGCAGCACGGCCGCAACAAGCTGACCGCGCGCGAGCGCATCGAGCTGCTCTTCGACGCCGGCACATTCGTGGAGTTCGGGCTGCTCGCGCACCAGCATTCGCTGCACGTCGCGGAGACCGACCCGGACCGCACCCCCGCCGACGGCGTCGTGACCGGGGAGGGCCTCGTCGACGGGCGGCGCGTCTACTGCGCGGCCTACGACTTCACCGTGATGGCCGGCTCGATGGGCATGATCGGCGAGCACAAGGTGGCCCGCCTGCGCGCCAAGGCACTTCTCAACCGCCTGCCCATGATCTGGCTGCTCGACTCCGCCGGTGCGCGCATCCAGGAGGCGGCCGGGAGCACCTTCGCCGGCAGCGGCGCGCTCTTCTACGAGCAGGTGCAGATGAGCGGCGTGGTACCGCAGGTGGCGGCGATGCTCGGACCATGTGCAGCCGGGACCGCGTACATCCCCGGTTTGGCCGACTTCGTGCCCATGGTCAAGGAGACGAGCAGCATGTCGCTTGGGGGCGCGCGCCTCGTCAAGGCCGCCACCGGCGAGGAGACCACCGACCACGACATGGGTGGCAGCCAGGTGCACTGCTACGTCAGCGGCGTCGGCGACCTCGAGGTGGACGACGACGCCACCTGCATCGACGCGGTGCGCGAGTTCCTCTCCTTCCTGCCCTCGCACAATCGCGACGAGGGGCCGCGCCGCCCCACCGACGATCCCCGTGACCGTCGCATCGAGGACTTCGCCAAGCTGGTGCCGCTCTCACCGCGCGCGGCCTACGACGTGCGCAAGGTCATCAAGCGACTTGTCGACGACGGTCACGTGTTCGAGGTCAAGCCGACCTGGGCCAAGAACATCGTCACCGCGCTGGCGCGGTTCGACGGACGCAGCTGCGGCATCGTCGCCAGCCAGCCGATGAACAAGGGCGGCGCGCTCGACATCGATGCCGCCGACAAGGCGGCGCGGTTCATCACGCTGTGCGACGCCTTCAACATCCCGCTGTTGTTCCTCCAGGACGTGCCCGGCTTCATCGTCGGCACCGAGGTGGAGAGGCAGGGGATCATCCGCCACGGCGCCAAGATGCTCTACGCGGTGAGCGAGGCCACCGTTCCCAAGGTCACCGTGGTGCTGCGCAAGGCGTACGGCGCCGGCTACTACGTGATGTGCGGGCGCGGCTACGAGCCCGACACGCTGGTGGCGTGGCCGGGCGCGGAGATCTCGGTGATGGGCCCCGAGGGTGCCGTCGACATCATCTTCACCAAACAGATCGCTGCCACCGAGGACCCGCCGGCGGAGCGCGCCAAGCTGGTGGAGACGGTGCGCGCCACCATCGATCCCTACGTTGCCGCCGGCTGGGCGATGGTCGACGACATCATCGAGCCCGCCGAGACGCGCCTGGTCATCTGCAACGCGCTCGACGCCGCCGCCACCAAGCACCGCGAGCGTGCTTGGCGCAAGCACGGCGTGCCGCCCGTCTGATCGGTCGTCCAAACAACGTGGCGCGACATCGTCGGGGCCGAAATGTGACGTGCCTGTGACATCTGAAACGCCGCCGGAAGTGCGTGGTAGTGTGCCGCCCGCGGACCGCGTGAAACGACCGCTACATGGTTGATAGCGTGCACCCGTTCGCGCGCCAAGGCTGATGGGAGAAGTGCCATGAAGCGTCGGATCGCCAGTGTCGTTTTCGGAGCCATCGTGCTTGCGTCGGGGACGCTGATACTCACCGGAGGCGGTGGCACGCCCGCATCCGCGGGGAACGCCATCCTCAAGTCACGGTTCATCAACCGCATCTCCGGGTACATCGTCCAGGACCTGACGCAAGGTCAGACCAACGGGTCCGCCCAGCCACGATCCGCCGCGGCTGGAAGGGCGGCCTCGAGCATCGCTCCGCTGACCCCGACGCTCAGCACCACCGGCTGCTCCGAGGTCAGCGGCACCAACGTCCGCGTCAACCAGGACTGCACCAACAACTCCGTGCCGCGGTACGCCGGCCGCGGCCAGGCTCAGAATGAGACTGCGATCGCGGTCAATCCGACCAACCCGCAGAACCTCCTCGCCGGCCAGAACGACTACCGCCGCGGTGACGGCACCTGCGGCGCCGACTTCAGCATCGACGGCGGCCAGCACTGGGGCAACACGCTGTTGCCCATCGGCTTCTCAGTGCCCGGGTTCGAGAAACAGCCGTCGACACGTCACTACTGGACCAGCTCTGGTGACCCGTCGGTGGCGTACGACACCAGCGGTGCTGCGTACTACACCTGCGGCGCGTTCGACCGGTCCTACCCGACCAACGACGCGGCGGCCTGCCCGAATCCGGGTGGCAGCTGCGCCAGCGGCCTGTTCGTCTTCCGTTCGGTTGACGGCGGCGCATCGTGGAACTTCCCCGGTGGCAGCCAGGCCAGCGGCGGCTCTGGCCAGGTCATCGTCACCCCGGGCGTGAGCGGCGCCAGCGGCCAGTTCACGCTGGAAGACAAGCAGTACATGGCGATCGACGCGCACCCGAGCAGCGCGTACCGCGACCGGATCTACGTCGCGTGGACCCACTACACGCCGTGCCCTGGGACCGCGGGCAAGTCGGCCTGCGAGACGGCCGCGGTGTACCTCTCGTACTCGTTCAACCACGGCCAGTCCTTCTCGACGCCGACGCCGATCAGCGGCTCATCGCCGAGCCTCTGCCAGGTGCCCCTCGACCCGGCCACCGCGCACGCCTGTGACAACAACTCGTTCGCGCAGCCCGTGGTCGCCGCCAATGGCGACGTGTACGTCGTCTTCGCCAACTACAACAACGCTGTCAGCGGTAACGACAACCACAACAACGTCCTGGTGGTGAAGTCGACCAACGGTGCTCAGAGCTTCGGCGGCCCGCACCTGGTCACTCGCTTCAACGATCTGCCGGACTGCGTCACCTACACCGGCGGCGATGCATTCCGCGCCTGCGTGCCCACGGCCCCTCTCTCCGACGTCTCCATCTTCCGCGCTGCCGACTACCCGAGCGCGGCAGCCGATCCCACCGACCCGAGCAAGATCTACGTCACCTTCGGCAGCTACATCAACCCCCACTCGAATCCGGGCAACCCGGCCGGCCAGGGGCACTGCGTTCCGCAGGGCCTCAACGCGACCACCGTTCTGAACCTCTACAACGGGGTGGGTGATGTCAACGGCTGCAACAACGACATCCTGCTCTCGACCACCACCGACGGTGGCACCACGTGGTCCGGTGTGTCGAACGGCCTCGAGCACGCCACCGTGGTGAGCGACGAGTCCGGGCAGCTCGCCGACCAGTGGTGGCAGTGGGCCGCGACCAATTCCGCCGGTCAGCTGGCGGTCTCGTACTACGACCGCAAGTACAGCGGTGACGAGAACAACGGCAGCAACGACGTCAGCCTGGCTGCGTCGCATGGCGCAGCCTTCAACCACACGCGGGTCACCAGCGTCAGCAACCCGCCGGCCACCGAGTTCCCCGACGGACCCAACGCCTACAGCGACTTCCTCGGTGACTACAGCGGCCTGGCGGTGAGCGGCACAACCGCGTACCCGATCTGGTCAGACACCCGCAACGGCGAGTTCTACCAGTGCTACAGCACCACCGATCCGCTCGGCACCTGCCGCGTCACCAGCGGCAGCATCCAAGGATTCGACGAGGACGTCTTCACAACCCACGGCCTCGCGCTGCCGTAGCAGCCCACCAGAAACGCCGGAAGCGCAGAATCGAGGGGCGCCCGAAAGGGCGCCCCTTCCGCTTCTCAGCCGGTTACTCGACGACCGCGACCGTCTGACCCTCCTGCACCACGTCGCCCTCGTTCACCAGGATCGCCGTCACCGTCCCGGTGATGGGTGAGGTGATGGGGATCTCCATCTTCATGGACTCGAGGATCATCAGGGTGTCGTCCTCCTCGACCTCCTGGCCGACCTCGGTGACGATCTTCCAGAGGTTGCCGACCAGCTCTGCCTTGACCTCGGCCATCGCTGCCTCCTGTGTCACGGGGTTCGACCGCCCCGCATGGTAGCCGCGGTGACGCGGACCCGTCGCGCCGTCGGCATCGCCCCGCGGCCTGTGACACGATGCACCGATGGGCATCGGTCCACACGACGTGCTCCGGGTGAGCACCTCCGACAACGTTGGCATCGGCTACGACATTGCCGGCCTGGGCAGCCGATTCATCGCGCAGATGCTCGACTCGCTGATCGTGGGCGTCATCGCGCTGATCGTCAACATCGGCGTGCTCGGGGCCATCGGCAACTCCAATCCGCAGGACACGGTGGTGGCGGGCCTGGCCGTGGCCGGGATCACTCTCTTCGTGTACGTCGGCTACTTCACGCTCTGCGAGGTGAGCACCGGCGGGCGCACCCCGGGGAAGTCGGCCGGCCAGCTGCGCGTGCTCGACATCAGCGGCGCCGCACCGACGTCCGGTGAACTGCTGCTGCGCAACGTGGCCCGCGTCATCGACGTCATCGCCGGAGTGGGCGTGGTGGTGATGTTCTGGAACCGTCAGTCGCGGCGCATCGGCGACCTCCTCGCCGGCACCATCGTGGTGCGCATGCGCCCGACAACGTCGCTGGCGGCTGTGGCGGCGCCGCCTCCGGTGCTGTCGCGCACGCCCGACGCCGGCCCTGCCATCGACGGCGTCGACCGCCTCGGTGAGCGCGAGCTCGCCGCCATCCGCACCTTCCTGACCCGTCCCGGCCTCGAGCCTCCGCTGCGAGACCGGCTGGCGCTCGACATGACCACGCGCCTGCTCGACCGCATGCAGCTGCCGCTCGCGGCACCGGAACGGCAGTGGCCGCCTGAGCTGTTCCTGGAACGGCTCTACCTGCAGCTGCAGGCGCGCAGCGCATGACCGTCGACGCGTTTGTCGCCGGCCGCCGTGACCGCTGGGCACAGCTCGAGGCGATGGTCAAGCGCAGCCGTCGTGGCCGCCTCCGCGACATCCCCGCCGCCGACCTCGAACGGTTCGGCGCGCTGTACCGCGAGGCGGCGAGCGACCTCGCCATCGCGCGCCGCGACTTTGCCGACGCCGCCGTGACCACGTACCTCAACGACGTCTGCGCGCGCGCCCATCCGCTGCTGTACCGCTCCCCGCCAATGCGTCCGCGCGACCTGCTGCGGTGGTTCACGGTCGGCGTCCCGCGGGCCTTTCGCGCGCGCCGCGTGTACGTGCTGCTCAGCCTCGGCCTGCTCCTCGCCGGGGCTGTCGCCGGCTGGCTCGCCGTTGACCTGCGCCCCGACCTGCGCGCCTCGCTCATCCCGCAGTCCGGTTTCGACCAGCTGGCCCGCGGCCAGGTGAGCGCGCTGCCCAGCGCGCCGCTGCTCGGCACGGTGATCATCACCAACAACATCAAGGTCGCCGCGGTCTGCTTCCTCGGCGGCGCGCTCGGCGGCCTGCCGACTCTGTTCATCCTCGCCGCCAACGGCTGGATGCTCGGCACCATCGCGGCCGCGGTGCACGAGGGCGGGTACGACCTCGCCTTCTGGTCGCTCATCGTCCCGCATGGCGTCCTCGAGCTGAGCATCATCGTCATCGCCGGCGCCACCGGCCTCTACGTCGGCGACGCCATGCTGCGGCCGGGGCTGCTTCGCCGCGGCGAGGCGTTCAGCAGGGCCGCGATCGGCTCCCTGGGCCTGGCCGCGGGGAGCGCGTCCCTGCTGATCATCTCGGGGGTCCTCGAGGCGTACGTCTCACCATCGGGGCTCCCCGCGTGGGTGAAGCTGCTCATCGGGGCGAGCGTCGGGGCCGCGCTGTACAGCTGGCTGCTGCTCACCGGGCGCTCTCGTCGCGAGCGCGTGCGCGTCCGTCTCGACAGCGCCGCGGCCTGACCGTTCCCGCCCCCGGCGTAGACTGAACGGCACGATGGAGGTCGTCCGCATCACCCCGCGCGGCTACTGCCACGGCGTCGTCGAGGCCATCCGTATCGCCAAGCGGGTCGGCACCGAGCGCGCTGAGGGCGAGCAGGTGACCATGCTCGGGTACCTGGTGCACAACGAGCACGTCACCCGCGAGCTCGAGGAGCATGGCGTGGCGCTGGTCGACGCTCCCGACCGCATGAAGGGCCTCGACCAGATCGAATCGGGCACGGTCGTCTTCACCGCCCACGGCATCTCACCGCTCGTCGTCGAGGAGGCGAAGCGACGCGGGCTCAACGTCGTCGACGCCACCTGCAGCGACGTCACCCGCACTCACGACCTGGTGCGCCGCCTCACCGACGAGGGTTACCACGTCGTGTACATCGGCAAGCGCGGCCATCCCGAGCCCGCCGGTGCGCTCGGCGTCGCGCCCGACGCCACCACGCTCGTCGAGCGCATCGAGGAGGTGGACGAGCTCGACTTTCCTGACGGCACGCGGCTCGCCGTCACCTGCCAGACCACGCTGTCGATGTGGGACACCAAGGTGATCATCGACAGGCTGGTCGAGCGCTTCCCGGACATCGCCGTGCACAACGAGATCTGCCTGGCGACCCAGCAGCGCCAGGAAGCAGCGGTGCTGGCGGCCACCGATGTCGACTGCGTGGTGGTGGTGGGCAGCCGGCGCAGCAGCAACAGCCTGCGCCTCGTCCAGGTGGTGGAGGAGCGCGCCGGAAAGCCGGCATTCCTGGTCGACACTGCCGCCGACGTGCAGGCGGAGTGGTTCGCGGGCATGCACAGGATCGGCGTCACCGCCGGGGCGAGCACCCCCACCCAGCTGACCCGCGAGGTGATCGCGCTCATCGAAGCGCTCCCGCAGCCGGCTGCCGCGACCGTCTAACAAGTCTGTTCGCGGCGGTTGAAGGCACCGGGGCGGGCGTAGCATCCGGCCATGGCCTTCAGCTTCTCCGGGCGGAACCTGCCCACGGTGCTGCGCGTGTGCCGGGCGGTGGTGTGGGCCCAGACGGTGTACACGTTCTTCGCGGGCATCTTCGTGGTGCTCACCGCGTTGCTGCTTGGGGGCAGCCTGCCATTCCACGACGGCACCGTCAGCGGCGGCGGCGCCGCCATGCTCGGGCTGGTCTACGTGACCGCCGCGCTGGTGCTCGGCTGGCTCGGCGTCGCGCTCGGGCGGCGGGCGCCGTGGGCGCGTACCGGCATCGTTGTCGTCGAGGTCTTCCTCGCCGTCATCCTGGTCTACCGTGCCTTCGACCTCTCGGTCGCGACGGCGATCAACGTCGCATTCTGCGCCGCCATTGTCGTTCTGCTGTTCATCCCCGAGACGCAGCGCGTTCTCGAGGGCACCCCCCAGGCCTGACCGGCCGCGGACCCGCGTCTCCTACACTGCCGCGATGGCTGGACGTGGGACCAACAGGAGGCTGGGCGCGCCGGTGCTGCCGGCGTCGGAGCTCCCCTCCGGGCTGCGCACCACGCGCGTGATCGCGTACGTCCAGGGTGGCCTCGGCGTGCTCAACGGCGGGCTGCTGGTGTTCGGCGGCGCCGCGTTCGCCACCGCGCTCAACCTCAAGGGCAGCGGTGGGGCAGCACTGATCATCACCATCGGCGTGATCGTGGTGCTGGTGTCGGTGCTGCTGATCTGGGGAGGCGTGCAGCTCGGCGCGCTGTCACGACGCGCGCGCATCGGCGTGCTCGCCTACGAGTACGCCTCGATCGTGCTCGGCGTGCTCTCGCTGAGCGACCCGCTGCAGGCGGGCATCCGGGTGATCCTCGCCGGCATCGCAATCTACTATCTGCAATTCGACGCCGAGACCAAGGCCGCCTTCGCCGCCACCGGCACCGGTGCCAGGCCGGCCGTCTGACGTCGCTCCAGGAGTCCACTGTGGCCAGCACGCCTCCGCCACCGCCCGGCCCGCCGCCACCTCCGAGCGGCTATCCGCCACCGAGCGGGTACCCGCCTGCGGGCTATCCAGCCGTGACAGTCGCCAGCGCCGACCCAGCTCCCGGTCTGCAGTACGCGGGCTTCTGGATCCGCTTCGGGTCGTACCTCATCGACGTCATCCCCATCGGCATCGTCGGCGGTCTGCTCAATCTCAGAACGGGGACCGGTTTCAGCTGCAGGATCGACCTCAACGGTGCGTCCGTCTGCGGCGGTGGCTCCAGCTACATCGGCTCGTGGCTGGGCGTCCTCATCCTCGGCGTGTACTGGGTGCTCACCTGGTCGCTGCTCGGAGCCTCGCTGGGCCAGAAAGCGCTCGGCATGCGCGTGGTCAACGTGCAGAACGGTGAGCGCATCGATATCGTCAAAGCCCTGATTCGCTACGTGGGCTTCGTCATCTCCGCCATCCCGTTCGCGCTCGGCCTCATCTGGGCCGGATTCGACCCGCGCAAGCAGGGCTGGCACGACAAGATCGCCGGCACCTACGTGGTGCGCCCGCAGTAGCTCGGCGCCTCACAGCGCGGCGCGGCGCTTCAGCTCGAGGTAGCGGTTGACCAGCCGCGGCGAGAGCGTGCGCGCGTCCGCGTCGATGACGTCGACACCACCGGCGCGCAGCAGGCGCAGCGCATCGGCGCGGTCGGCATCGATGCCCGCGGCGACGGCGCGCGCGTACACCTGCGCGGCGGTGCGCGGCCGGGAGCGTGCGATGTCGACGACGGCGGGGTCGCGCACAGTGATCACCAGCGGCAGGTGGCGGCGGCGCAGCAGGGTGCACTGGCCGATCAGCGCCGCCGCCTGGTCGCGGTCGACGATGTCGGTGAAGATGGCGATGAGCGCGCGCCGTCGCTGGCGCACGCGCACCTCGGTGAGCGCCGCCGCGTAGTCGGACTCGATCTCTCCCGGTTGCAGCGGGGCGATGGCGTCGAGCAGGCGGCGCAGCTGCGTGCGGCCGGTGCGCGGCTCGACGGTGGCAGTGACCCCGTCGGCGAACGCCACCAGGCCGGCGCGGTCGCCGGTGCGCAGCGCCACGTGAAGCAGCAGCAGCGCGGCGTTGATGGCGTGATCGAACTTGGTGAGCGGCCCGGCGCCGACACCCATGAGGCGGCCATGGTCGAGGCAGGCGATCACCGGCTGGTCGCGCTCGGGGGAGAGCTCGGTGGCCATGAGGCGACCGGTGCGCGCGGTAGCTCGCCAGTTGATGTAGCGCAGCGGATCGTCCGGGACTGCCTCGCGCACCCGTTCGAACTCGGTGCCCTCGCCGTGGCGGCGCAGGGTGCGCACCCCGAGCTCCTCGAGCTGGCCGCGCCGCGCCAGCGCCTCGTACACGCGCACCGCGGAGATGTCGGCGTCGACGCGCACGGTGAGCGGCTCCCCGGCGCGGAAGTCGCGGGTGCCCAGGCCCCACGGACCCGTCGAGCGCACGTGCACGTGGCCGAATGTCGACTCGCCGCGAGCGCGCGGCGTCAGCGTGTACGTCCTCTCGCCCGCGCCGTGCAGCGACAGGTACTGCGCGGACGCCAGCATCGCGGCCGGTGCGTCGTCGCGCAGCAGGAGGGTGGCGGTGTGCGGCGCGCGCACGGACAGTGTCACCGGGTTGGCCGCGCCGACCGAGAACAGGCGGTCGGCGCACCGCTCGACGTGCACCGCCGCCGGCCCCGGGGCGCTGCGCGAGTCGATGAGCACGAGAGCTGTGGCGATGCCAAAGAGCACCAGTCCAAGCCCCAGCAGCGCGCTCACCGCGGCGCCGAGCGCCACCACCAGCAGCGGCACCAGGAGCAGCGCCAGCGCGCGCCGGGTCATCGCGGCACGGGCACCCGCGCCAGGGGTCGCTGTACCGCGTCGACCTCGCCGATTCCCTGCAGCTCCGCCTCGGCGCGGCGCACCAGCCGGTGCCGCAGCGCGGGCAGGCAGATGTCCTTGACGTCGTCGG
>QHBU01000108.1 GCA_003244045.1 Candidatus Aeolococcus gillhamiae | reverse complement strand
GGTCATACGGGGTCAACCATTTCCGTCTCCTTGGACGGATGACTGGCGACCCGCAGCTGCGGTTCACCCAGACCGGCAAGGCGGTGCTGAACATCGGCATCGCCACCAATGTCAACGGCTTTCCCGAGTTCCACGACGTCGTGGCCTGGGAGAAGGCCGCCGAGGTCATCGGCCAGTACGGCCGCAAGGGCCGTGAAGTCCACGTCGAGGGACGGATCACCTCGCGGATCCGCGACGTCGAGGGTCACCGCATCAAGCAGGTCGACCTGGTTGTCGAGGGCTTCCAGCTCCTCGGCCCGGCACCGACCGGCGAGGCCGAGGCCTGAGGGAATGGGGGCCGGGCAACCGGCCCCTTCTTTCCACAGCTCGTGAGGAGTTGTCCACATGCATGACTTCGATCTCAGCTCCGACGCCGAACCGAATCCCGATTGCGTCTACGTTCCGGCGCAGGGCTGGTGGTGCCGGCAGTGCGGCCTCTTCCGCGACGTCGACGATGTCGATCTCTGTGCCGACTGCAGGGTCGCCGTCCGTCCGAAACCGACTCGGCTGCTCCCGCGGAGGAATCGGGGATGAAGGCATTCGCGCCGCTGCTGCCGCTGGCGGATGCTCTCGCCGAGCTCGAGCAGGCCGCGCTCCTTCTTCTCCTCGCCGAGCAGGAGGGTGACGGACGCGACGTCGCCCGCGAGCGTCTTGCCCGCGCGGTGGCCATGGTGCAGTCCGCCCGCAGCCTCGTCACCGAATTGGTCGAGGAGACTGGGCGACCACCGCTCCACGTGCTCGCCGGCGGTCGATTGTCAGCCGATGGCTCCCGGATGGCGAACGCTTCGACCACGCTGGCGCCCGATGTGTGAGCGAGGGAAGCCCGCCCTGGAGGCGGGCTTCCCTGCCTGACTCAGCTCGAGCTACCGCTCTCGCTGGCTTGACCCTCGAGAAGGTTGGTCTGCGCTGGCGTCCCCGTACTCACCGGGATGCGCTTGGGCTGCGCCTTCTCAGCCCGCGGAATGGTGATGGTGAGCACGCCGTTGTGGAAGGAGGCGCGGATCTCATCGGCACGTACCTGGGCGGGAAGCGCGATCTGCCGGTACACCGAACCGAGGCGGCGCTCGCGGCGGACGTAGCCGTCCCGTCCGGTCTCGCGCTCCTCGGTGTAGGTGCCCTTGACACTGAGCACGCCGTTCTCGAACGTGACCTCCACCTGCTCGGGATCGAAGCCCGGCACTGATGCCTCGATGGTGAAGGCGTCGTCGCTCTGGCGGATGTCCACCGGCAGGCTGAAGTGTTCGGAGCCGTTCGAGCCCTCCCGCTCGGGCGCCGTGGACTGGAGCATCTGGTCGATCTGGTCGTGCAGCGTGAAGAGGTCGCTCCACGGATTCCAACGTACAAGAGCCATGTCACCGCCCTCCTTGAAGTGGTCTGTCGAGGCACGCCCTGTGCGTGTCCGGTGATCTCATACCCGAAGGATTTTTCGTCTAAACGCCCAGGTGCCGACGATCTTCGGCGAGGTCGCCGCCGGCGGCGGGAGCACCCGCGCCGCGGGACGTACCGCCGACAACGGCCGTCCTCACGGAGGCGGCCTGACCGGACCTCGATGGGGCGATGCCACCACGTCCACCGCCCCATGGTGTCAAGGGAAGCTTCGCCGCCTGCGGCGCCCTTGACACCGGGCGGTGGCCGTGGTCCCGCGGGGCCACCGAGGGCCGGACAGGCCGGCTCCGCACGGAGGCCTCCTCATGGAGTCAGCACGTCATCAGGCGCCGAGTCCCGCGGACATCGCGGCCATCCTCGCGGGTCTGCAGGATCTGGCCGATCATCCGGGTCGGATCGAGCGCATGCACGGACGCCGCGAGCTCGACGGTCTGCGGGACATCCCTCAGGACAGCCGTCGTCCGACGGAGCCGGCGGGCGGTGACCGCTTCGCCGCGGACTACAGCTCAGCGGGTGCCGACCAGGCGGTCAACTACGGGAGCGGCGTGCTGTGAGCGCCGCCATCTCGCGCGATGACGTGCTAACCCGGCTCGCGGAGGGGATTCGCCAGTTGACGTCCTCGGAGGCCTGGAGTGCGTGGCTACAGATGCAGAGCCGCTTCTACCGCTACAGCTTCGGCAACACCCTGCTCGTCGGGCTGCAGCGTCCCGACGCGACCCAGGTCGCCGGGTTCCATCGCTGGAAGTCGCTCGGCCGGTCGGTGCGCAAGGGCTCCCGCGGCATCGCCATCCTTGCCCCGGTGGTGCGGCGCCTTCAGGTGCGCGAGGAAGATACCGAGGACGTCTCGATCGTGGCGGCAGCTCCGTCCGCATTTCGCATCGTCTACGTCTTCGACGTCGCCGACACCGAGGGTCATGAACTGCCCACGGTGCCGTGCCACCCGCTGCGCGGGGATGCGCCGTCTCCGCTCTTCGAGCGTCTCGCGGCGGTCGGGGAGAGCCGCGGTTTCACCGTGGGCCTGGATGCGATGGCGGACAGTCGCGCCAACGGCGACACCGCCTTTGGCGATCGTCGCATCCGGGTGCGTGACACGCTGGCGCCAGCGCAGAGAGTGAAGACGCTCGCCCATGAGCTGGCCCACGCGCTCCTCCACGAGGGTGGCGACGACCGCGCTCTCGCTGAGCTCGAGGCGGAATCGGTGGCCTTCGTCGTCTGCGATGCAGTGGGAATCGCGTCGGACGACTATTCCTTCGGCTACGTGGCGACCTGGGTGGGTGGCGACGCGGAGGCTGCTGAGGCGGCGCTGCGCGCCTCCGGCGGCAGGATCACCCGGGCCGCGCGGACCGTCCTCGATGAGGTCGGCGGATCCCTCGAGGCGAACTCGAAGGGCTAGCTCTTTGGTGGAGGCGCGGACCCCGAGCGAGCCGGTGCCGGTTTCTGTTCGAGGAAGCCGCGAGCGGAGTCGAGATCAACGAGCGCGGCCTCGAGGTGTTCGCGGCGCGGCCGATGGCGGGGGCGTACGGCAGTTGAGGTGATGCGCCTGACACGACCAGGTCGAGAAGGGCGACGCGTGCGTGCGTATCCGCGACCCCTGCACGACATTGAAGGAGAGCGGCACGATCGCGTTCGGGTGAGAAGGTCTCTGGCATAGCTCGCTGCTCCTAGGCCGGCTCGGCTGGGTGAGGGGCCGCCCATCCTATCGAACGTCTGTTCGTAGCGCAAGGCCTAGAACAGCTCGGCTCACATCAGCCGCTGGGGGGCGGTAGCTGGGGGGCGGTAGGTGGGGCGGTAGGTGGGGCGGTAGGGGAGCTGTTCATCACGTGTCCATCCCGCGTTCACGCCTCCTGCAAGGTGGAGGGATGCGGTCAGGACAAGGGCCCCACGAACGTCTGGTACGCGTCCTCCCAGTTGGCGGCGATGGCGAGCTGGGCCACGGCCAGGGTCACCGCCCCGGAACAAACCTGCTGGCGCAAGGCGCTCTCGAGCTCGTCCTTGCTATGAGCGCCCCGGTTCCCGGCCAGCGGCTCGGGCCAGAGGTTCGCGGTGGTCGTCGCCCCGCCGAGCTCCAGCGGGATGAGGTGTTATCCGGGGGCGAAGCG
>QHBU01000107.1 GCA_003244045.1 Candidatus Aeolococcus gillhamiae | reverse complement strand
CTCACCGCGATGGTGTTGAACTCCATGGGCAGCGCACCGGCGGCACGGATCCCGGCCTTGACGTGCTCGGCCAGCGCGCGATGGTTGAAGTTGCACGGCATCGTCTCGATCCAGGCGTGGCCGACGCCGATGATCGGCTTGGCGAGGTCCTCCACGGTGAACCCGATGGCGCGCAGCATCGCGCGCGCGGGCGCGCGTGCAGGTCCATCCGTCATGACCGCGCTGTACCGCTTGCCGCGCTGCGCGTTGCTGTCCATCTTCGCGGCGAGTGTAGCCAAGGCTTGGAGACCTCGCGCTTGCCGCTCGCCCCGTGAACTGTTAGGGTCCGGCCATGCGATTCAGCGCGCGTTTCTATTTTGATCGGCCAGCCATGCGGCTGCCGAGGGCTTCCCGAGCCTAACGCGCAGTCGTTCCCGAGGCTGGCTACATCAGATGATGGGTCAGTCCCGGAAGAGCCCCGCGGAGTGACCCTCACTTCACGGAGGACTCAGAGGTGGTGATCGACTCACTGCTCCCCAGCGCCAGTCGCAGTGTGCGCGCGCACCGCGTCGCCATCGGCGGCGTGCTCATCGGCGGCCCCACTGTGCCTGTGATCAGTGGCCCCTGCGCCGTCGAGCCAGGCTACGTCGACCACGCGCGCGCCGCCGCCGATGCCGGCGCGTCTGTGCTGCGCGGCTGCGTGCACAAGCCGCGCACGGCGCCGGAGGCGTTCCAGGGCATGGGCGCCGCCGGGCTGTCCCTGCTCGACGAGGCGCGCCGGGTCACCGGTCTGCCGGTCATCGCCGAGCCTCTCGATGTCGAGCACGTGGCCCAGCTGGCACCGCACGTCGACGCACTCATGATCGGCGCGCGCTCGATGCACAACACCCCACTGCTCCGCGCCGCGGGGCGAAGTGGCCTGCCCGTGGTGGTGAAGCGGGGAATGTCCGCGACCATCGAGGAGTGGCTGGCGGCGGCGCGCTACGTCACCAACGAGGGCAACGAGGCCGTCGTGCTCTGCGAGCGTGGCATCCGCACCTTCGAGACGGCGACGCGCAACACGCTCGATCTCTCGTCGATCCCGGTGCTGCGCGACCGCACCGAGCTGCCGGTGATCGTCGACCCCAGTCACGCGGCGGGAAGGGCGTCGCTGGTCCCCGCGCTGGCCATCGCCGCCGTCGCCGCTGGGGCTGACGGCCTGCTCATCGAGTCCCACCCCGACGCCGAGCACGCCCTGTGCGATTCCGCGCAGTCGATCACCTCGGCGACGCTGGCGCAGATCGTTCAAGCCACCGAGCTGCTGGTGGCGTCGGCGCGACCGTCACCCGCGAGCACCATCGTGCAATGCCGCGACGCCATCGACGGCGTCGACTCGGCGCTGGCGCGACTGCTCGACCGTCGCGCGAGGCTGGTGGCGCGCGTCGAGTCCATCAAGACGGACGCCGGCCTGCCCATCCGCGACCACCGCCGTGAGGCGGAGATCGCCGACCGGGTCGCGCGGCTGGCTCCGCAGCTCGGCCGCGACGGCGCCGCGGCGGTCATGTCGGCGGTCATCGGCGCGTGCCTTGGCGCTGCGCTCGACGGCGCACCCCCGATTGAGCGCCTCCCCGAAGAGGGTGCAGCCTGACGTGGAGGGGATCGAGCTGCTCTGGGACGTCGCCGTCGAGCTTCACGATGCTGCCGGCCTCGCCGCGGTCGCGGACGTGCTGGCCCGCGCCGGCATCAACGTGGACTCGGTTTGCCTGGTGCGCGGCCCCGCGCCTCTGACATGCCACCTGCTGGCCGCCGACGGTGCGAACGCGGCGGACGCGCTCGCGCGCGCCGGCACACCTGCCAGCACGCGTGAGGTGCTCGTCTGCGTGCTCCAGAACCGCCCCGGCACGCTGGCGGCGGTGAGCGCCGCGCTCAACGTCGCCGGTGTCACCGTCGACCTCCTCTACCAGGCAACGGACCGAGGGCTGGTCATCGGCGCCGATGACCTGGCCGCAGCACGCGACGCCGTTGTCGCGTCCGGCCGCCTGGCGGCGCGCGCCGGGCCTACCTTGCCGCCGTAGCGCGCAGCAGCGTGTTGTCGAGGCGCGCCAGGCAGTCGGCGCGCTGTGCCGCCTCGTCGACGGCGCGCAGCATCTCGACGCGGGTTGGATAGCGGATCAGGTCGAGATACTCGTGGAGGTCGGCAAGCAGCTGGGCCTGCTCCTCATAAGTGCGCCGACGCCGACCTTCCATCCCCGTGCCCCCTCAAATTGTCCCCGGGGCACATGCTACCGTTTGGCGCGATTGAAGTCCAATCTCAGAGGAGGCCGAAGAAGTGCCACGACGAGTCGTCGCCAGCCTGTACGTCAGCCTCGACGGCTACCTCGACGAGCCCGGCAGATGGTCGCTCCCGTTCTGGAGCGAGGAGGCCGCCCAGTTCAAAGCGAAGGAGCTGGCCGAGGCCGACGCGCTGGTGCTCGGGCGTCGCACCTACGAGGGTTTTGCCGCCGTCTGGCCGACCATGACGGGCACCGGCGAGTTCGGCGAGAAGATGAATGCCATGCCCAAGTACGTCGCCTCACGCACGCTGCACGAGGCGTCATGGAACGCCACGATCATCATCGGTGACGTCGCCGAGGCCGTCGCCCGGCTCAAGCAGGGGGATGGTGGCGATCTGCTCATCGGCGGCAGCGGCCAGGTCGTCGACTACCTCACCGAGCGCAACCTCGTCGAGGAGTACCGGCTCATGGTGCATCCGATCATCCTCGGCGCCGAGGGCAGCATTCGACTCTTCGGCGGCGCCCCGCGACGCAAGCTGACGCTCGTCGACACCGTCAGATTCCCCACCGGCGTGATGGTGAACACGTACCACCCCGCCCCGGATGAACCAGCACCCGCCTAGCGGGTCAGGGCAGGCGCCCATGTCCGACGGTCCAACCCGCCTTGCGCCAAGCGGCGCAATGACCTTCATGCTGATCCCCGGCGCCGGGGGCTATGCAGGCTACTGGCGCCACGTCGTCGCGAAGCTCCACGCGCACGGACATGACGCAATCCCCGTCGACCGCATCACACCGGACGAGATGCCCGGCGGTCACCTCGTCGCGCTCAGCCGTCCGGCGGAGCTCTGCGACCGCCTCGAGGCGCATCAGGCAGAGCTGTGATCAGCCACCCAGCCGTGCGCGCTGCGCTCGACCAGCTCGGCATCGCGT
>QHBU01000106.1 GCA_003244045.1 Candidatus Aeolococcus gillhamiae | reverse complement strand
GCGTCGACCTCGTCGAAGACGTAGAACGGCGACGGGTTGACCTGCTGCAGGGCCAGGATGACGGCCAGCGCGGTGAGCGCCCGCTCGCCTCCGCTGAACAAGCTCAGCGGTTGCAGCCGCTTGCCCGGCGGCTGCGCCAGGATCTCCACGCCGGCACGGGCCGTCGAGTTTCTGCCGCTGTCGTCAGCAACGGCCACGCCGGGCTCCTCGCGGCGCAGGGTGGCGCGGCCACCGGGGAAGAGCTCGGCGAAGAGGTCGTGGAAGTGCACCGAGACGGCGCCGAACACCGCCTCGAAGCGGACGTCGATGGCGTCGGTGAGGCGCGCGGCCATCACGCGGATGTCGGTACAGGCGTTACCGAGGTCGTCGCGCCCGGCTCGGAGCACCGCGACGCGCTCCGCCAGGCGCTCGTGCTGTTCGGGCGCCAGCGCGTTGACCGGGCCGAGCGCTGTGACTCGCCGCTCCAGGCGGACGATCTCGCGCTCGGCCTTGTCGGCGTCCCCGGCCTGCGGTTCGGGGCCGTCGTCCTCCTCATCGCCACGCACTGCGTCGGCGAGCTCGGCGACGCGCTCGGCTGCGGCGGCGACCTCCAGGTCGGCGGCGGCGCGCTCGTCCTCGGCGCGGGCCAGCACCACCGCGACCTCGCTCCTCTCCGCGTCGAGCGCGGCCACGGCGCGCTCGGTGTGGGCGAGGTCGGGCGCCGTCGACGAGAGCCCGTCCAGCGCGACCGTCACCGCGCCGGCGCTGCTGGCCGCCACGGCCCCGGCTGCGCGGCCGTGGGCCAGCGCGGCGAGGACGTCGAGCTCAGCGGTGAGGACGCGCACCGCGGCCGCCTCGCGCCGCGAAGCGGCCAGCTCGACCGCGGTCTGAGCGGCCTCGATGCGACGAAGCCTCTCGGCAATCTCGGCGGCGACACGGCCCGACTCGATCTCCACGCGGCGCACCGCGGCGGTTGCATCAGCTGCCGCAGCCCGGGCGGTGGCGACGGCCCGGCGGGCAGGGTCCGCGCGGGTGCGCGCTGACGTAAGGCGCGTGACGGCGCCCGTCAGCCGCGCCGCGGCGGCGGTGTCTGCACCCACGAGCGAATCGCGTTCGAGGTCCCGCGCGGCCAGCTCGGCGCGAGCCTCATCGAGCCGGCGCTGCTCGACCACGAGGCTCTGGACGGCGGCCGCGGCACGGGCCGTCGCCTCGGCCGCCTCGAGCCGCGCGGCATTGAGCCTGTCGGCGGCGCGACGCTGCGCCGCCTCGGCCGCGGCCAGCTGCGCCGCGGCGGCCGCCCGCGCCGACTCGGCCCTCCGCTCGGCGGCGATGGCCTGGTCCGCCGCTGCCGCCGCCTCGCGCTCGTCCCTGGCGAGCTCGAGTGTGCGCCCAGGGCGCCCGCCGCCGCGCAGGCCTGAGGAGGTGATAACGGTGCCGTCGGGCAGGATCGCCCTGCAGCCCGCCGTCGAGACCAGGCGGCGCCCAACCTGGCGGTCGGGGACGAGCCAGGCGCCGGCCAGGCAGAACGCCAGCGCGGCGCCGGCTCCCGGTTCTGCGCGAACGCAGGACAGGGCGGCGCGCGCTCCGGATGGGGCGTCCGCCGCATTCCCGTGGCCATCGCCGCCGGCGAGCAGCTCCTCCCGTGCCGAGCCGGCGTCGAGGACGTCGGCGGCGACGTCGACGTCGGCCACCAGCCAGGCGCCCAGATGCGCCTCCAGGGCTGCCTCGATCGCGGGGGCGTCGGCGGGGTCGATCACGGTGAAGGCATCGAGAAGGCGGCGCGCCTCGAGATCGCCAGCGGCGACGGCCGATGCGATCGCGCCCCGTCCGCCGAGCGCACCCTCGACCTGGCCGTGCAGCACCGACGCTCGGGCCAGCGTGCTTCGGGCGACCTGGCGGGCCTCGTCGAGCGCCGCCTGGCTCTCGTCGAGCCGCCTCCGCCCCGCTGCCAGCGCAGCATCGGCCGCCGCCGCTGCGCTCTCGGCGACGATGACCGCCGCCGCAGCGCCCTCGCTCGCCGCAGACGCGCTGTCCACGTCGCCCTGCACCGCCGCCACCTGCGAGGCCGCGCCCTCGACCCGCTCCCGCAGGGACTGCGCGGCGTCGGCGAAGAGGCGCAGTTGCGCGGCGTTGCGGCGGACCGCGGCGTCCGCCTCCACGTGCTCCTGCTCGGCGGCTCGCAGCTCGGCCTCCACGGCTCCCAGGTGGGCATCCGTCTCGCGCTGCTGGGCATCGGCGGCCTGCTGCGCCCGTTCTGCCTGCACGCGCCGCTGTTCGATCTCGGACGCGGGATCGGCGCCGTCGGCCGCCCGCAGCTCGGCCAGCTCCGCCGCCCGCCGGTCATGGTCGCCGGCGGCGGCGCGCAGCTCAGCCGCAGCCGCCGCCCGGGCGAGGACGCCGGTGCGGGCGCGGTCCAGGCTCCGCCGTTGGTCGCCGCCGGCGCGCTCGGCGCGTAGCCGGGCCTCCTCGAGCGCGCGTGCCGCCTCGCGCTGTGCGTCGCGCTGCTCCTCGAGCCGGGCCCGGTGACCGGCGAGCCGGGCCGCGAACGCCGCCTCGGCGGCCGCGGCGGCCTCGAAGCGGTGATGGGCGGTGTCGAGCCGGCGGCGCGCCTGGCGCAGCTGGGCGCGCGCCGCCCGCCAGGCCTCTCGCGCCAGCGACCCGCGCAGGCTGCTGAGCCGCTCGGTCAGCTCCCGCTGCTCACGCGCCAGCTCCGCCTGGACGGCCAGCTCGGCGAGCCGCGGTTCGGTCTCGGCGAGCAGGTCCTCGAATCGGCGCAGGGTGATCTCAGCCTGCCCGACCCGGCCGAGCGCATCCTCGCAGGCAGCCCGCAGCGAGCGCACCCCGGCCGCCTGCTCGACGAGGGCACGGCGCTGCGCGGGGGTCGCCTCGATGATGGCGTCGATGTCGTTCTGGGCGACGACGGCGTACCCGCTCTGGGTGAGACCCGTGGTCCCGAGCACGCGCTCGATGTCGCGCAGCCGGACCCGGTCACCGTTGAGGCGGAACTCGCTGTCGCCGTGGCGGACGACGCGGCGGCTCACCGAGACCTCGACGTCGTCGACCGGCAGCCGGCCCTCCTCGTTGTCGAGGATCAGTTCGACCTCGGCGAACCCCATGCGGGCGCGACCGTTGCCGCCCGAGTAGATGACCTCGTCCATGCGCGCCCCGCGGAGCTCGCGCGCGTTGGTCTCGCCCAGCGCCCAGCGGATGGCGTCGACCAGGTTGCTCTTGCCGCTGCCGTTGGGACCGACGATGGCGGTGATCCCGGGCTCGAGGCCGACCTCACTGCGACGGGCGAACGTCTTGAAGCCGGAGACGACGACCCGACGCAACCTCATCCGGCCGATTCTCCGGGGCGTTGGGGGTGGCCGTCAACATCTGGTGTCCTGATGGGGACCTGACCACAAGATCTGCGAATCACGACGGGCTGCTCCCTGTGCCTGCACCACGGCCGCGGCCGCCCCGGTGGCCCCGGCGGGTGCGCTTGCGCGGGGGCGGCTGTGGCACCGCTGGCGGGGCCGGCGGCGGCTCGACCTCGTCGCGGCGGCCGCCCACGATGACGTCCGCCGCGGCGCGCAGGGTGGCCAGCAACCCGCGCTTGCGCCCCTGGCCCGGCTCCGTGGTGGGGGTTGCGGTGGCGGAGCGGCGGTCACGGCCCGAGCCGGCGCTGGCGCCGCGGTCGGCGGCTACCTCGGCGACGCGGCGGCGCACCCGGGCGGGTTCGGTCGCGACGTCGCGCGCAGCCTGGCGCGCCGCTCCGGCGGCGCGGGCGGCAGCGTTGGCCGGGACCTTGGCGAGGCTGTCGAGCGCGGCGCGCGCAGCGGCCTGCTGGGCGGCCTGCTTGGTGGGTCCCCGGCCCTTGCCGACGACCGCTCCGCCGACCACCGCCTCCGCGGCGTAGGAGCGGTTGTGGCCCGGCCCTCCCTCGGCGCTGACGCGGTACACCGGCGGGAGACCGGTGCGCTCCTGGGACACCTCCTGGAGGCGGCCCTTGTGGTTCTCATCGGTCCAGTCGGCGAGGTCGCCGATGTTCTGGATGAATACGCGGGTGGCCACCCGATAGCCCTGGTCGAGAAAGATGGCGCCGGTCATCGCCTCAAAGGCGTTGGCCAACAGCGATGGCAGCTTGCGCGCCCCGGTCTTGGCCGCCCCCTTGCCGAGCAGGAGGGTCTCGCCGAGGTTGAGCCGCTCGCCGAGCCGGGCCAGCGAGACGGTGTTGACCAGCGCGGCGCGCAGCTGGGTCAGCTGGCCCTCGTCGTAGGTGGGGAAGCGGCGGAACAGGTATTCACCGACGACGAGCTCGAGGACGGCGTCACCGAGGTACTCGAGGCGCTCGTTGTCGCGACCGGGCCCGCTCGGCTCGCCGCGCTCGTTGTTCCATGATGCGTGGGTCATGGCCTCGCGGAGCAGCTCGAGGCGGCGGAAGCGTACTCCGAGGCGCTCCTGCAACGCCTCGAAGCCGGCGATCTCCTCATCGTTGAGGCCGGCGAGCGGCGCCGCAACCTTCTGCTGCCGCTGCGCACCACGCTGCCGCGGTGGCCCAGTGAGGGTCGCGTCATCCTCGGGCGGCACCACGCCCGGGGCCGGGGCCGCGGCCGGCGGCGGTGGCGATTGCTCTAGGAGAGCGCCCCCGCCTTCTCCTGGATGTACTCCCAGGCCTGGCCCACCGTCCCGATCTTCTCCGCGTCCTCGTCGGAGATCTGCATCTTGTACTCCTCCTCGAACGCCATGATCAGCTCGACGAGGTCCAGCGAGTCGGCGTTCAGATCCTCGACGAACGACGCCTCCGGGGTCACCTGATCCGGCTCGACGCCGAGCTGGCTGACGACGATCGTCTTGAAGCGATCGAAGCTGAGATCTGCCATCAATGGTTCCTTCTGTGGGCGGGGCGGGCGGGGCCGCCTCCTGGTTTGCTGCAACGATAGCGTCGGAACCCTCCGCGGGGGGCGTCCAGGCGAAGCGGCCCGAGGCGCCGTCGATGAACGCGGGTGGCTGCGCGGCGGCGGGCGGTGGCGCGGCCACGGCGGCCCGCGACGATGCCCGGCGGCGCCGCGGCCGGCGCGGGGCGGGCTCGGGCGGCTGCGCACCGGGGGTGTCGATGTCGTTGGTCACGGGCGTCTCCAAGTCAGGCGGCCAGCCCGCCGTCCACGTGCAGCACGTGGCCGGTGATGTAGGCCGCCTCGGGAAGCGCCAGGAAACGGACCGCCGCGGCAACCTCCTCGGGGCTGCCGAGGCGGCGCAGCGGCACCGCGGCGACCGCCGCGTCGAGGACGTCCCCCAGCGCGCTGGTCATGTCGGTGGCGATGAAGCCGGGCGCCACCGCGTTGACGGTGATCCCCCGTGAGCCCACCTCGCGGCAGAGCGCCTTGGTGAGCCCGATGAGGCCGGCCTTGGCCGCAGAGTAGTTGGCCTGGCCCGGGTTGCCGACCACGCCGGCGACGCTGGCGATGTTGATGATCCTCCCGTCGCGCTGGCGCAGCATGGGTCGGAGCGCGGCGCGGCAGATGCGAAAGGCCGCGCCCAGGTCGACGGCGAGCACGTCGTCCCAGTCGGCGTCGCTGATGCGCACAGCCAGATTGTCGCGGGTGATGCCCGCATTGTTGACGACGATGTGGATCGCGCCAAGCTCGGTGGTGGTGCGCTCCACGAGGCCCGCGGCAGCGGTCATGTCGGCGAGGTCAGCCCCGAGCGTCACAGCCTTGCCGCCGCTGTCGCGGATCAGCGCTGCCACCTCGTCGGCGGCGGCCGCGCTGCTGCCGAACCCCACCGCCACCGACGCCCCGGCGTCGGCCAGCGCCAGCGCCGTCGCCCGGCCGATGCCGC
>QHBU01000105.1 GCA_003244045.1 Candidatus Aeolococcus gillhamiae | reverse complement strand
CACCAAGGTGCGCGAGGCCATCGACCTCTTCGGCGCGCTGTACCCGACGGCGCGCCCCACCGCCGACCTGATCAAGGAGTTTGACCTCGAGGAGAAGGCCGACGCCTACGCGAGCGACCTCTCCGGCGGGCAGATGCAGCGGCTGTCCATCGCGCTCGCCTTGGTCAACGATCCCGACGTCGTCTTCCTCGACGAGCCGACCACCGGGCTCGACCCCCAGGCGCGCCTCAACATCTGGGACGTCATCGAGGGCATTCGCTCGCGCGGCAAGACGGTGGTGCTGACCAGCCACTACATGGAGGAGGCGGAGCGGCTCTGCTCGCGCATCGCGGTCATCGACCACGGTCGCATCGTCGCACTCGACACTCCGCAGAACCTCATCACCGCGCACGCGCCCGGGACCACCATCGAATTCGACGCGCCCCACGGCGTCGACGAGGCCGCGCTCGCGGCCCTCGTCGGCGTCGAGAGCGTCGCCGTCGACGGGCGCGTCGCGGTGTCGACGCGCGCTCCGGAACGGGTCCTTCGCGAGCTGCTCAACCCCGACGGGCACTGGCTCCTCCGCGGTGACCAGGACACCGCGGCCGGCATCCGCGACCTGCGCGTACGTCAGGGCACACTCGAGGACGTGTTCATCGCGCTAACCGGGCGAAGCCTGCGCACGTGAGAGCTTTTCGGGCGCTGACCCTCAACGAGGTTCGCTCCAGCTTCCGCAACCGGATCGCGCTGTTCTTTACCCTCGGCCTTGCCGTGCTCTTCATGGTCATCTTCGGCCTGCTCTTCGGCGGCAACAACTTCAGCATCACCTACGGCGTGGTTGACGCCGATCACTCAGCGCAGTCGCAGCAGCTCATCGCCGCGCTGGGCCACATCAACGGGATCACCGTAGAACAGGGATCGCAGAGCGACGAGATCACCCGGCTGAAGAACAACAACGTCGCCGTCGTCGTCGACATCCCGACCGGCTTCGGGGCTGCGCTCACCAGCCCGAGTGCGCCCCCTATGCAGGTCGTGCCCTACCAGGGCAGCCAGACGTCGACAACCGCATCCATCGCTGACCAGATCCTGGGGCAGGTGCTCAACGGGTTCGCCTCCAAGGGCGCGCCCCAGGTCAGCCTCGCCATACCGCGATCGGCGTCGGTCAACGTGGTGACCGCGATCGACTACTTCCTGCCGGCGATGATCGCCTACATCATCCTGCAGAGCGGCATCAACTACGTCGCCATCGGCTTGGCAGATCTCCGTGCGCGCAAGGTCCTGCGCCGTTTTCGAGCGACGCCACTGCGACCGGCGCAGATTCTGGCTGCGCAGATCACCGGAGGAGCGGTGATCGTCGCCCTTCAGCTGCTCGTGCTCATCCTTCTCGGCATCCTTGTCTTCCAAGCGAAGACGCACGGTTCCTGGTTGGTCGCATTGGTGCCGATGGTGGTCGGGACGGCCGCGTTCGTCGGTATCGGCTTCCTCCTGACCGCCGCCGCGCGCACGAGTGAGGCGGCGCGTGGGCTGTCGTCGATGGTGGCGTTTCCGATGATGTTCCTGTCGGGCGTCTTCTTCCCGATCACCACGCTGCCAGGCTGGTTGCAGACGGTTGTGCATGTCCTTCCGCTGACGTGGCTCACCGACGCCATGCACCGGGTGATGAACGACGGCGCCGGCCTCTCAGAGATCGCGCTCGACTGCCTGGTGCTCGCAGGCTGGGCCGTGGTGACCTTCGCCATCGCCACCTGGCGCTTCCGCTGGGACTGACGGCTCGATCGCCGTCGCGCCGATCAGGGCGCGGTCGGCGGGGGCGGCGCCTCCGGCTCTGACGCGGGGGGCTGGGCTGTCGGTGCGGCAGCCGGCTCCACGGTGCGCCCGCACGCCGAACAGAACTTGGCGCCGGCGGCCAGCGGCGCGCCGCATCCGGCACACACGTGGGTCTCGGCGGCCGGGAGAGCGGCGCCGCAGTTGGTGCAGAAGCGCGCCCCCGCGGCGTTGCCTGTGGCGCAGGCGGGGCAGCT
>QHBU01000104.1 GCA_003244045.1 Candidatus Aeolococcus gillhamiae | reverse complement strand
CGAGGGTGTTTTCTGCGAGCCGGCGTCGGCGGCCTCACTGGCGGTGCTGCGTGCCGCAGTCCGCGACGGCACGGTTGCCCGCGGCAGCGCGGTTGTCTGCGTGCTCACCGGCAACGGGCTCAAGGACGCGGCGACCGCCGCGCAGGGACTGGCCGCTCCCACCACCATAGAGGGCGACGCCGCCTCGCTGGCAGCGGCGCTCGGTCTGTGATGCGGGCGACCGTGCGCGTCCCCGCCAGCGTCGCCAATCTCGGCCCCGGCTTCGACATGCTGGCGCTGGCGCTGCAGGTGCAGAACGAGGTGGTCGCCACCGCGACCGAAGAGGGCACGATCGCCATCGAGGTGGACGACGTCGGAGATGTCCCCGAGCTGCTGGACCCGGACTACAACCTGGTCGCGCGGGCCTACAACGAGGCGTGCACGCGCCTCGACATCCCGGAAGCCCAGCGAGGCGTGCGGCTCCACTGCGCCAACGCCATCCCGGTCGCCGCCGGGATGGGGTCGAGCGCGGCGGCGACGCTGAGCGGCGTGCTCGTGGCGGTGGCACTGCATCGCGCCGCCTGGGACGAGCGGGACATCCTCGGCTGCGCTGCCGGTTTCGAGGGTCACCTCGACAACCTGGCTGCGGCACTGCTCGGCGGCCTGGTGATCTGCGCCCCGGGGGCGTCGGTCCAGCGTATCGACGCACCGGACGAGATGCACGCGGTGATCTTCACCCCCGACGAGCGCCTCACCACACGGGAAGCCCGCGAGGTCGTGCCTCGCGAGTTCTCGCGCGAGGACGCCATCTTCAACGCCGCGCGCTGCGCGCTGCTGGTACGCGCCGTGACGCTGCGCGATTACGCGGCCCTGCGCGAGGCGATGGACGACCGCTGGCATCAGCCACACCGAGCCGCGCTGCTGCCGGCAACGGGCGTGCTCATCGAGGCGGCGTACGACGCCGGGGCGGATGGTGCGTGTCTCGCCGGCGCGGGCCCGTCCGTGCTCGCCCTGTGCTCACGCGATCCGCAACCGGTCAGCGCCGCGATGGAGGCGACTGCCGAGCTGCTGACGATGCCCGGAACGGCGCTCACCGTGCGGCCGCGCAACTTCGGCGCCCGCGTTGAGGTGCGCGCGTGACCGTGGTCCAGAAGTACGGCGGCAGCAGTGTCGCCGGCATCGAGCGGCTGCGCGCCGTCGCCCAGCGCGTGGCGGCCACGCGGCGCCGCGCCGACCGCGTTGTTGTAGTGGTCAGCGCGATGGGTGACACCACCGACGAGCTAACCGCGCTCGCTCACCAGCTCGACAACGATCCGCCGTCGCGCGAGATGGACATGCTGCTGAGCACCGGCGAGACGGTGACCGCTCCGCTGCTCGCCATGGCGCTGCACGCACGCGGCGTCGACGCTGTCTCGCTGACCGGGATGCAGGCGGGCATCCGCACCAGTGGCGCCCACCGCAGCGCGCGCATCACCGACATCGTTCCCGAGCGCGTCATCGATCAGCTCGCCGCCGGCAGGGTGGTGATCGTGGCCGGGTTCCAGGGAGCCACCGACCAGCTCGACATCACCACCCTCGGCCGGGGCGGCTCTGACACCACCGCGGTCGCCCTGGCGGTGGCGCTTCACGCGCACGAGTGCGAGATCTTCACCGACGTTACCGGCATCCACAGCGCCGACCCCCGCGTGGTGAGCGATGCGCGCCCGATGGCGGAGATCGGCTACGACGAGATGCTCGAGCTCGCCTCCGCCGGCGCCACGGTCATGCATCCGCGGGCCGTCGAGATCGGCGAGGCATACTCCATGCCGATCCGGGTGCGATCCGCATTCACCGAGTCACCCGGCACGCTCATCCACAGGCAGCAGGACATGGAAGACCGCCCCAAGGTCCGTGGCATCGCACACGAAACCGACGTCGCCAAGGTGACGCTGTTGGGCGTGCCCGATCGTCCCGGGATCGCCGCCGCCGTCTTCGGTCCGCTCGGCGAGGCGCACATCAACATCGACATCGTCGTCCAGAACGTCAGTCACTCGGGTCACACCGACCTCTCGTTCACGCTGGCCGAGTCCGAGCTGGCCCGCGCCCAAGCGGTGCTGGAGCGCGTGGTGGGCGAGGTGGGAGCCGACGGCTACGACGCCGACCGCGACATCGCCAAGGTGACCGTGGTGGGGTCGGGAATCCTCGGCGCACCAGGGGTGTTCGCGCGCATCTGCGAGGCGCTCGCCGAGCAGGCGATCAACATCCGCATGATCAGCACAGGCGAGATCCGGGTCACCTGCATCATCGACCGCGCCCG
>QHBU01000103.1 GCA_003244045.1 Candidatus Aeolococcus gillhamiae | reverse complement strand
CCGCCCGCCCGCCCCACGCGAGCTGCCGCCCCCCGCGCCGGCCCGGCTCGCACCGGCGCCACGCCCCGTCGCCGCCTCGGCCACCGACGGCGCGGCCGCGGCCACGGCGACCAAGGCGACCGCCCGGACGGCCGCTGCGACCCCGGCGGCAGCCGCCTCCCCCGCCAGTGCCGCCCGAAGCGGCACCACCAAGGCGGCGCCTTCCCGTCCCGCCGCGGCCCCGGCCGCCGCGCCAAAGGCGAAGGCAGCGACCCCGTCGCCAGCGCCCAAAGCCGCTACCAAACCGGTGGCGACAGCCGCCAAGACCGGCAGCGCCGCCGCGCCTCACAGCCGGCAGGCGAAGCCGGCCGCGACCCAGCCGGCGGCCAAGAAGCCAGCGACGAAGGCGGTCAGCCCGGTCGCCAAGCCGGCTCGGAGCGCGGCAACGACGGCGGCCCGGCTCGCGACACCGGCGCGCAAGGTGGCCAAGCCGGCGGCGAAGGCAGCGTCGCGGACCTCTGCAAGATCCCCCGCCAAGGGCGTGGGACGCAGCTCCGCTACGGTGCGATCGGCCGCGAAGTCGACCTCCGTCCGGGGTCGAGCCAAGCCGGCGCAAAAGCGATCGGCCAAGCCGCAGCGCAGCGCGCGACCGGTGGCGAAGCGACAGGCGGCGCCCGCCCGGGGACCCTCCCGCCCGGCCAAGCCGGCCGCCAAGAGCTCCCGGGCGATCACGCGACCCGCGCCGAAGAAGCCCAGCGGTGGCCCCCGACGACCGTCTGCGCCGGCAAAACGGAGCAGGGCAGCGCCAAGGTCGAAGCCGAAGCCGATCGCAAGAGGGAAACCGACATCGAAATCGCAGTCGAAGTCGAAGGCGAGCGTGAAGCCGATTGCCAGGGCGAAACAAGCTCCGAAGAAGGGAGCGGTCAGGAAGCCGACGTCCGCTCGCAGCGCTCCAGTTCGCAAGCCAACCCGACCGGCGGCCACTCCGACCGGGACCACAAGGCCGGCACCAAAGCCGGCCAAGCCCAGCGCCAAGAGGCCGGCCAGGCCGGTGCGCAAGCCCCAGGGTCGGTCGGGGCGGCGCTGAGCCGAGCGGTCAGCGATCGGGCGGACCTGTGGCCGGGTACACCCCCCGACGCGACGGAGGAAGCAGCTCCGCGACGCGCGCCGCGATCTCGTCGGCAATGGCCGGGTCGTCGCGGCGTCCGGTGAGGTCGAGCTCGAAGGGAACGCCGTAGCGGACCACGATCTCCGGGCGCCGCCACAGTCCGACCCGCCGAGCACCGTCCTCGTCAACGCCGCTGACCGCGACGGGGAGCACGGTTGCGCCCCCGCGCCGCGCCAGGAACCCCACTCCCGCCTCGGCGCGGTGCATGGTGCCGTCGCGGGAGCGCGTGCCCTCCACGAAGATGAGCAGTCGTCCGCGACGACGCAGCACATCGAGCGCGCGCGTCACCGCGCGGCGATCAGCCCCGCCGCGGTCGACCGGGATGCAGTTGCAGCCCGCGAGAAACCATGCGACCGGGCGAGCAAAGTACAGCTCACGCTTGGCCATGGCGAACAGCGTGCGCGGGAAATAACCTCCGAGGATCATCGGGTCGAGGTTGCTGGTGTGATTGCTTGCCACCAGGAGGGGACCGTTACGAGGGATGTTGGCCTCCCCGACGATCCGCAGACGACGTCGCGACAGCAGCCGTAGGTAGAGCCGCGACAGCAACGCCGCGATCCGGTAGCGCCACGGACGGCGATCGTCGTCACGGACCGGGAACTTCTCGGGAAAACCCTTCACGGGACTGGCCATTGAGCAATGGTGCAGGAGAGGCGGGACGGTGCGCCACCTACAATCCGGCCCAGCCCCTTTAGCTCAACGGCAGAGCAGCCGGCTTTTAACCGGTTGATGGAGGTTCGATTCCTCCAGGGGGCAGTCGAACCTTTGAATACGCGACCAGCCTCAGGGGTGCACTAATCTGGGGCCGTTTGCGAACGCGTGTAGCAATCCGTGTAGCAATCCGGCGTTGCCCGCGGACGTTCGTCACTGGATGCCCACCGTCGGAGGACGGGGTACTGGAGTGCCCGGTCGCCCCGTCACGGGGACTAAGTCGTCACTCAGCCCGGTGCGGAAGGCGAGGTCGGAGTACTGCGTCACTAAGGCTGCATATGCCTCTTCATCGCCGCGTCGGGCGCGGTCTATGAGGTCTGTCTCGTCCAGTGGGCGGCCCTCCACGGAGCGATTTCACCGCCTACTACACCGGTGGTGTGCGGTCGGTTCACGCGAACGGCTCATCTAGGGGCGGGCTCGGGCTCTACCCTAGGCCGGAAAGCCCTCGTCGTTAGTGTCCTGGCGGTCGATCCGCAGCGTGAGGTAGCGCTCGACCGGGCCGAATACCCCGAGCACTGCGAGCAGCCCTCTCCACGAGTCGTCACCCGGCAACTGCCAGGTGCTCCAGCTGACCCCTTCCTGATCCGCGCCGCCAACGCGCGTCCATTGCTCGCGGAGCAGTTGGGCGCCAAAGTGCGCCGCGAGCTCGGCGACGGCTTGGCCGGTGCGGACCGTCGCGGCCGCCGACCACACGCTGTCGCCACCGCTGACGTTCTGATCGACCAGCATGACCCCCGCGGGTGGGTGCAGCGGGGGCAACTTGTCCATACCGGGAGGGCCGCCCCGGGGGCCCGCGGCCACGCGGCCCGCGAGTTGCCAGTCGAGGCGGAGGCGGACATCCGTCGGGCCTTTCGGCGTGCTCACCGCGGAGATCATGAGCACCGGACCCTCGCCATCGGACCGCCGGAACGAGCCGCCGCTCCCCCATTCGCCGGAGACGAAACCACCGCGCATGGGGCCGCTGGTTTCAAAGTCCGTCCACCCCAGCGACTGCACCTGGGATGTGTAGCGGGCGATGACGTCCTCGGGTGAGCGATCGTCATCGAGCACAGCCTCCATCGCGATTGGCCGCATGCCGCGGGAACGCAGGACGCTGCCCAGCAGGCGCGCCGGGCCGGGAAGCGGGATGTCCGCCACGCTCTGCGGCAGGCTCTCAACCGCGACCTCAACTTGGGTGGGCCCCTGTGGGTACGGGTGATGGAGCAGCCGCTCTGTGAGCCGCGTCAGGGCTTCGATGCGCGGTTCGGGCCGATCAGCCATCGCGCTCCCTCGATGCACTTTCGGTGAGACGTCCATTGTGGCCGGGGCCGCATATGGCCGGTGCAGTCGCTAGTTGCCGCGATCACCGAAGGGGTCGCGCATTGGGGGGCGCCCTCCTTGAGTGGCCGGACGCCTCCTGACCAGCGACCGCAGCGCCGTCGCCGCTGATCTGACTGACCTAAACGCCACGCAGCAGGTTGCCAACCACCCGGTCGTCGCTGGCAACTTCCGTTGTGGCGGGTGGCTGCCTCGGGTGGCGGCTGCGCACCGGCATCACGTGCACGGACCGGCGAGCGTCAGATAGGACGCCGGGCCGGTCGAGGGGATGTGGGCGAGGACGCGCCACCCGGTCGTCGGCGTCCAGCGCGACACCATTCCCCCGCCGGACGGATCGTCGAAGCCACTGAACCACACGCCTCCGTGGTCGGCCACCATGGATGTCGGATCCAGGCTGCCGGCGGCGTCGGCGGACCCATGCCAGACGATCTGCCACGTCCCGGGCGCGGTGACGACGATCGTGGAGCGCGGCGTCCCCGGGTCACGTGTCCCGGTGGTGATGACCGGCTGGCCGCCCTCCGTAAACCCCTCGACAGACCACGACCTGGCGTTTCCCTGGGCGGTGTGTGCGGCGCCCTCGGCGTTCATCGACGGAGACTCGGACGTCGCTGCCCCGAAGTAGGCGATCGGGTCGAACCACCTCTGCGTGCTGCCGTTCGTCAAGTCCATTCTCACCAGTGCGAAATCGACCGAGTACGTTTGCGCCCCAGGTGCGTTGTCTACCTGCTGGATCCATAGGGCATCGTGGTCGGCCATGGTGTAGGAGCCGCTCAGCTTGGCGGGAAGGGGTCGTGCTGAGCTCGTCGCCGCGTCGAGGAGGAACAGCCCGGTCATGTGGCCATGGCTCGATTCTTCGACGATGATGCCCTCGTGCGTCCAACCGTCGATCGCGGCGACCGGCGCCGCCGTGGGGACCACGCGATCCGCACGCGACGCCTCGTCGACAACGTGCAGCGGGGATTCGGCGTACCCGCCGCGGGGCGGGGGTTCAAGGTAGGCGTACGACGATCCGTCGGGTGAGGGCACGCGACTGTGCTGGAGCCAGACCTTGCGCACCGGGTCGTACGCCACCACCCCCTGTCCCGCGTTCGGCGCCACCGTGTACGTCCCACCGGGGGAGGTAACGAACCCCGCTCCCGTGCCAAAGCCCAGAGTGACCGGAAGCTGGCAGGACGGGAGCTGCTCGACCGCAACAGACGGCGTCGACGTCGCTGTCGCGTTGCTTGTCGTGATCGCTGCTGGATTGGCGCGTTCGAGTCCCGGATTCGCTCCCCCAACCGCGCTGCGGTGCAGGATCAGCCCGAACGCGCTGAGGCCGACTGCAATAGCGAGGGTCAAGGCGGCGGCGACAAACCGCGATCCAGTCCTGCTCGTCGTCAGCCGCCGGAGGCCACCCGGGAGCCATGCGCGTCGCGCAGGGGTGGCGCGCCAGGCGCTGGCGGTCGCGTCGTTCCCACTCAGGCGAACCCACATGTCGCGCAGGCCACGCTCGAGTTCGTCGTCGGTCATGCTTCGTCCTCCAGTGTCGCGCGTAGTCGCTGAAGCGCACGGTGTACGGCGACGCGGGCTGCTCCCTCGGCGATCCCGACGGTGAGCCCGATCTCCGCATGGGTGAGGTCCGCGGCACATCGCAAACCGATGAGCAGGCGGTCTCGATCACCCAAACGCCACAGCACCCGTTCCACCGTGGCCAGCTCGAGGCGGGTGACCACCTCGTCCTCAATATCCGTCCGTGCGGGACGGTCGCGGGCGAGGCCGCCCTCGCGGCGACGGCCAACACCGCGGCGGTGATTGGCGGCGACGTTCCGAGCGATCCGCAGGAGCCACGGCACCACCGCGTCGGGACCCGAGCGCAGGCGTGGCCAAGCCCGCCAAGCGCGTAGGAACGTCTCGGCGACAACGTCGTCGGCCGCGACGGCGCCTACCTGGCTGGCGCAGAAGCGGTGGACACGATCGAGGTTGGCGCGATACACCCCGTCGAACGTGGTGTCGGTCGCCGCCCCACCTCGGGTCTCGTCGAAGCTCATGCCGCCAGCGGCGGCGCTCCCTTCGTGCATCAGACAAGAAGACACCAGCCGGCGGGCGAACGTTACAGCGACCGGCCGCCGGTGCCCGGTTCAACGCTTTCGCGAGGTCGTGCCCTCGACCGGCAATACGCCATGCGCTAAGACCTTATCTCAGACCTACCGCTGACGATCGGAGCGCCGGATCCCACTCCCGCGTGACGCTGCGGTCGGTAGTTCTCACCGGAGGAGGGCCGTTTGCGCCCCTACGGCGTCAGCGTCCCACGGGGTCGGTGGTCGCAACGGGCGATGAGATTGTGGGCGAGGGCAGGGGGAGAGAACACATCGCCGGCACCTGGGGGTAGAAGGTTGCGTAGCGCGTCTCGCTGATCGAGTACTGGGTCTCGACGATGGTGCGGTCGGCGGGAACACGCTGGAGGAAGCCAACGTTGTACTGGTTCCGCTTCACCAAGCTGACGACGAGGTACTGCCGACTTCCGAGGCCGTACGAGTCGTTCACGTACGCATAGTCCGGGCCAACGCTGCCGACGCAACCGTATCCCTGGGCCAGCAGTTCGGCGCGGTACCAGTCGCGCACGGTTGCGGCGGATGCAGTTGTGGCCGTCCACACATCAACGTACGCCTGGTCAGCACTGCAGCCGTCGATCGAACAGCTGGTCGGCCCTTCTGGATTCACCACCGTGCTCAGGACGACGGCCCCCGGGTACTCCAGGTGCGCATCCGGGCGTGAGTCGATGAAGGCACCCGTGATAGGCCCGGTGGGTAGGCCCGCGGCGTCCGTGCGGCCGACCCCCGATCCGGCTGAGTGCTCGACGACGAGAACGGTCGCGACGATGCCGAGAACGATGGCCGCGGTACCGATTCCCACCAAGAGTCGAGTCCGATGACCTCCGAGAAGTGCCATCGGGACATATTCCTACCGCCGTCGCGCGGGCACGCGAGCGGTACGCGATCGTGGCTAACGCGTGACTGATGCCTACGACCCGATGATGCGTGCAGCTGCCGGGCACCGAGCTCGGTCGCCCACGCCTGACACCTTCGTCAGTCGAGCACTGACGTCGCATGGGGACCACGTGCCGCTGAGTGAAGAGTTCCTTGGCTCCTTGACGAGCAGGAAGCGGGCGATGGCTCCGGAGCTCCGAACTGACGCGGACGTCGTCAGCCAGCGCGGACGACACCCGCACCAGCTTGAAACCGCACCGGCGGCACGCGCCCGAACAACCTACGAATCTAGGGCGCCCGCCTCGTAGCCGAACCCAGCCATCCGCTGCCACCCCGAGGAAGAAGCAGGCAACAACGGCGATCCCAACGATGACTGCGACCGCCTGCCCCCGGTTCACACCCCATGCGGCGAAAGCACATCCGCCAAACACCCACACGACCATCCCCAACAGGCCGCTTCGGTAACGCTCCCGCGACGTCTGATCTCGGCTGAAGGCGCGAGAAGTCAAGATCGTAGAAGCGCCAAAGCCGAGGAGGAACAACCCTGCGGCCAGCTGAAAGAATTGCGAGTTCGAGCGCCCTTCCCCGAAGCCGATGATCGCACCCGCGAAGTTAGGAATACTCGCGAGGACAGCGACACCCGCGACGATGAGGTACATCCAGCGTGGCACCGGACGCGGTCTGAGCACCCGCTCGAGCCGTTGTGATCGCAAAGGTCCGTGCCGCCTTCGATAGCTCGACCCGAAGATCAGAGTGAACCCGATTGCCGCCATGACCAGGCAGCTCGCAAGAACCGCAACACCACTCATCGGTGCCCCGCTCCACAGTGGAAACAACAGGGTAAGCTGGCGGGATTGGGGCCATCCGGCTAGCCGCCCGACAGAGGCCGGCGCACCACCACGTAGATCTCGTAACCCTGCTGAGCCATCTCGCAGACCGGCTGCGTGTGGAAGCAGGGCGCATCGGTCGACGCATTGACCGTCGTCCCGCCGGTTCCGACGGCAGTGAATAGCGACAGCGCATTGCCACCGGAGCACGTCCTCGTGCTGTCGCGGTGGAGCGGGCCCTCACTTGTCGCTTGGGGAGGCGTCCAGTAGATGTCGGCAGCCTGCGGAGTCCCGGTCCACGCGGGCGGGCCAGAGGATCCGACCGCCACAACCAGGTGCTGCTGTGGCGTCAGGAACACTGTTGAGCCCGCATCCGCGGTGGTAACTGTGACGGTCCTCGTACCAGCTGCTGGCGTGATCAGCCCGTCTGGGGGTGGGCTGACGGCGGCAAAAGCGACGTCGTTGCAGCCTGGAGCCGCCACCGGCGGCGCCGTTTGCGTCGGACGGGGCGTCGCGGGCAGGCTCGTGTGTCAGCGATCAGGCAAAACCGGCCAGTAAAGATCGGGGGCGGGCTCAAGGGATCGATGCA
>QHBU01000102.1 GCA_003244045.1 Candidatus Aeolococcus gillhamiae | reverse complement strand
TTTTTCAGCACCCTGCTAGGCCGCCGGAAACTGTCGACGCAACCGCCTATCTCCGACCAGGCCTACGGATCGGTGCTGGTGTCCGAGATCCGGACAACATCCAGCCGGGGTTTTTCTCGCCGCCCGGCGGCACGCGGTCAGACTGAAGCGGGCGCTTCCGCTCGCGTCCACGTCCGGAGCAGCGACTGGGCGAGGCGGTCCGGCTCGATCCTGTGCGGCGGATCGAAGTGATGTCGCTGCTCAAAGATCTCCAGCGTGAATCGGGAAAGACGTCGGCGAGCCGCTTCGCGATCTCGCCATACTCGTCCGCGTTGCTGAGGCCGCCGAGCGCAAAGTAGACCGGCCGCTGATAGCCGCGTAGCACGCCACGGTCGAGCGGATACGTCTTGAATGTCCTGATGAAGGCGCGAATGCCGGCCGGCCGCTTTGCCATCCACGGCGGTGGCGGGCCTTCCGGCCGGGGCGCAGGCGCGACGCCTGGCCCGAGCCCGAGCCGCATGAACGCGGGCATGAACTGGTCGGGTGGGAGCTCCATGAGATCGTCGTACTTCTTCCAGACCTCCTCCTCCTTGGCGCTGAGGTTCCAGTTGCCGGCCCAAGCCGGCTCGAGCAGCGCGAGGCTGAGAAGCCGCTCTGGGTGGCGGGCTGCAACCGCGAGCGCGGATGCGCCGCCGCCCGAGTAGCCGACCAGATGGAAGCGCTCCCAGCCGTGGCCGTCGGCGTCCCGGATGACGCCTGCGACCTCGGTGTCGAGGCTGTAGTCGGCGGGTGGGACCTCGGCCGCGTAGAGCTCGAGGTCCTTGGCGACCGCGTCGACGCCAGTGCCGAGGGCGCTGATCAAAGCGCCGTAGGCAAGGTGCTTGGGCAGGACGCTGCCGGGCAGCAGGAGGGCGCGGTGGCGCGGCTTGGTGTCGGGTGTCCTGTGAACGCCCATCGATGACTCCTCTCTTGGCTATTGATAACTCTAGCGGCATCCAGTTCCATGCCCGTGCGCATGGGACCCGACGGCGCAGCGAGGTCGGGCTGCCTCTCGGCACGCCACCTACGCCAAGGCCGATCTCCTCACGCAGGCAGCCTGCTCAGAGCAGTTCCGACGCCTCGCCGTGAGTTCCAAGAACATCAGACGCGGTCCGATCACGATCGGGCACCCTGCATATGCCTTAAGTTCCGACCGATCAACGAAAAGCCTGGTGATACGCTTTCGACATGACCAAGGCTGACCTGCACCGCCTGGTGGACGGTTTGCCGGAGGCTTCGGTGGACGCCGCTGCCACCCTCCTTGCGCGCGTGGGCGCCGATCCCGTTCTCGCGGTGCACCTGCTGACGCCCGTGGATGACGAGCCCCTGACCGCCGAAGACGAAGCTGACATCGCTGAAGCCGAGGCTGCACTTGCGCGCGGGGAGACGACTCCGTGGGACCAACTGAAGGCGGAGCTCGACGCTGCCGACTGAGCCGGCGCAATGGCAGATCGTCGTTCTACCGCCGGCAGTCAAGGTGCTGCGGCAGTTGGGTCGGGTGGACCGGCGCCGAATCGAGGCGGCCGTCGATCGCCTTCCCACCGGGGACGTGAAGCCGCCCGGCGGCCGCTCCGGCGAGTGGCGCTTGCGCGTCTGTGATTGGCGGGTGATCTACCGCTTGGACGGCGAGCAGCGCCTCATTGTCATTCTCGCCGTGCGACCTCGCGGGTCGGCTTACAAGCCCTGACATCCCAGCGGGGTCTGGCTCGGCGAATTCGCTGACCGGTCAGCGATAAGTGACGCCCGCTTCGCTCACGCCCTGCACCTCGCCGCTACACCGCTGCGGGCGGTATACGAGGTTCGAATCCTCTCTCCCCAGCCAATTGCGCTGGCCCAACTTGAATTCGCTGCGACCATTTCGCACCGCACAAAATCAATGCAGCTGAGGTTGCCATAGCGCTCGGTGAGCCGCCGCCGGCCATCGACGCCGCGAGCATCCGGCCGGCCTCAGCGATCGCGAGGTCGAGGTTCTCGGTCTGATCTGTCTCGGCCTGTCGAATCGACAGATGGGACGGCGACTGCACATCACCGAGAAACCGTCGGCCACCATGTCGAAGCTCTCAGCACAAGAGCTTCCGGGCGCGAAGCGGTCCGGAGATGGACGCGGCCTATCGCCGGGGTGCAGAGGTCGCCCGCGCACGCCGGGGCGGAGTTCCCTTGCGGGAGCCCGTCCCGGCGTGTGGGCCGCAGTCCGGCCGCGCTCAGTGCCGGCTTTCTCAAACGGGTTACGCGGAGATGCGCACCACCTGGCCCGTCGGGCTGCCCTGCGTGGAGGTGCCCGGCATCACGGACCAGTTCGAGACGTAGATGGAGCCATCCGGGCCGGCCAGGAAGCCGTTGGGGAGGAACAGCTGCCCCGCACCCAGCACGTGCCGGGTGCCGTTCTCGGCGATCCGAACGACATCACCGGCAGGGCTGGCTGCTCCCAGTCCTCCGGTCTGGAATTCGGTCACATAGAAACTCCCGTCGGCGCCGAAGCCGCAGCCGGTGATGGCGTTGAAGCCAGACTGCCACACCACCGGCTTGTGGCCGGGCACGACCCGCCAGACCACGGCCGCCCCGAGGGCGTTGCCACCGCCGGTGAGCTCGCCGACGTACAGAGCACCGTCCTCGCCGCGAGCCAGGCAGGTCGGCACGGCGTCACTGACCGGAGGATTGGGGAAGAACGCCAGCACCCTCACCGTCCCGTCAGGGCCAACCCTGTCGAGGGTATTGGACGCGGCGTCGACCACGTAGATCGTGTTGTCGAGCGCCAGCACCCCGTAGGGGTTGGCGTCAGGGAACTGCTGGGGAACGAGGGCGATGTGGCGTTTCGCCCAGGCAAAGTCGTGGGCACCGACGCCGGCGATGGCAGTGTAATCCCCGTTGGTGTTCACCCTGATCAGCTGCCCGAGTTGGGCGGCGAGCGCTTCAGTCAGCCCTGCTGGGAGTCCGGGCGGGAGCTGCTGCGGCGACGCGGTCATGATCGTGTACAGACCACCGTCGGGACGCTGCGACAGGCCATCCGGGCCGGTCGCGCCCTGGCCGCCAGGGGAGGCGACCGAGACCAAGCCGGTGACCATGCGGTGGACGTGGCCGTCCACCAGGCGGCTGATCGAGCCGGTTCTGCCGAAACAGTCCTGACCGCGCGGGCCGGCGACGCACGACGAGCCACCGGTGCCCGCCTCCGCCACATACAGCTGCCCATTCGGGCCAAAGGCCAGGCCGCGGGGGTTGTTCAATCCCTGCGCCACCACGCGCACCGTGGCGGTGCCGGCCGACGATGCGTAGCCGGTCACGCCAGAGAGGGACGATGCCAGCGCGACGGCCAGCCCGACCTGCGTTACCCGGCGCACGATGCGGTTGTCAAACACGCGTGCTCCTCCCCCGGGCGCCGACAGCCTGGCGGAAACCAGGGTCCTGGCCGCGCCGCGTGCGTAGTATGGCGCGGGGCCAGCTCTCCTCGCGGGACCAGGAACGCGGCGGTGAGTTGTCCGGGGCCTACGCGAGGCCGCGCTCATTCGGCGGTGCGCCAGCTCATTGTGACGCGTCCGCGTCGTTTGGTAGTTCGAATCAGGGTGCGTCTCCTCTGATTCGCTGGTTCTAGAGATGATGCTGACGTGAGTCAGGCGGGTGCCGTCGTGATCGGAGCAGGTCCGAGTGGTGCCGCCACCGCCCTCGTCCTCAGCCGAGCTGGGCATCACGTGACAGTGCTTGACCGGGCTCATTTCCCCCGGGACAAGGCGTGCGGCGAAGGACTGATGCCGTCAGGCGTCGCCGTCCTCCGCCGGCTGGGCCTGCTTGACGCGGTGTTGGCCACGGGCACGCCCCGGATTCGCGGCGTCAGTTACACCCACGGGGACGGCACACCAACCGCGTACGCGCCGTTTCCGATGCCCATCGACGGGGGCGAGGGGTGGGGCTTGGGGGTGCGGCGAACAGTGTTCGACACCATCCTCATCGAGGCCCTGCGACGCGAGCCCCGCCTCACCCTTCGCGAAGGTGTACGCGCCAGCGGTGTGCTTCGCGGCGCGTCCGGACGGATCACCGGCGTGAGCACCGAGGAGGGACCCGTTTGGGCGAAGGCGGTGATAGCGGCCGACGGGCTGCACTCACCGATGCGGGCAGCGGCGGGCTGGGCCGTCGCGACATCCGGTGAGGGTCGCTACGGCATGGCAGGGCACTGGAAGCTCGATGTCCGTGCCCTCGACCGGATCGCGGTGAGCTTTGGTGATCGCGAGGAGTGGTACCAGTGTCCAGTGGGTTCCGATCTCCTCCTTGTGTCGACACTGGCAGGTCGGGCACGCATCGGCGTCACGGCGCGAAACTACCAGGCGGCAGCTCGTGCAGCAGTCCCCGCGCTGCGCGGCGCCGAACTCGTCGGTGGCACTCTGGCCGCCGGACAATTTCGGCAGCGCGCCCGTACGGTCGCCGCAGACGGGATGTTCCTCGTCGGGGACGCGGCAGGCTATGGAGACCCCACCACGGGCGAGGGCATCGGCATCGGCCTGCTTCTTGGTCAGCGACTCGGCGGACATGTCGCCGCCCTCCTGTCCGGCGAGGTCGACCGTAAATCGGCTGAGGTGCGCTACCGCCGCGACCACGCAGAAATCTGGCGCAACCCCAGTCGCGTCACTGCTCTTGCGTTGATGATGGCGCGACATCCGCGGCTGAGCCGACGCGCCGTCGCGCGGGCGGTCGATCGGCCCCACGCGCTTGGAGCGCTGTTGGGCATCAACTGCGGCTACTGGGGTTTCGGAAAACTCACTCCCAGGGACTGGCTGTCGCTCTGCGGCTTTTGACTGCGCCGGCCGCGTCTTGGGACGAACCGCGGCACACCGTAGAAGGCCTCACGGTAGCCGGGGAGGCGGTCGAGCAGCGCCTCCTCTGCACGGATGCGCGGCCAAAGCACCATGGCGTCGGCGAAGGACAGCCACACCGCCTCCCGGATGGCCCCTACCGCGACCGGGAGACACACAAACTCGAGCGCGACCGCCGTGTAGTTCGGGTGACGAAGCCAGCGGTATGGACCCGACGTGATCACCCGCGTCGTCGGTGACACGTGGGCGGTGACGTTCCAGCTCTCGCCGAGCGTGTGAATCACACTCAGCCGCAGGCACACCGCAGCAGCCAATCCCGCAAGGGCGCCGCCCTCGACAGGCGCAGGGACGTTGCCAGGACGCCGCGGCCAGAGAGCGGTGACGAAGAGAGCGACGTGAGCGGCGACCATGGCCGGGTAGGTGCTTGGTGACGAGGGCACACCGTCCCCGGTGCGCAGTCGGTTACGAGCCGACAGTCGAACCTCCGCGAGGCGCTGCACAGCGAGCAGCGCAACGAGCGCTGTACGTCTTCGCGGTGTCAGTAGTCCCACGCGATTCCGAGGAGCTCAACCGTGAGGCCGGGACCCAATCCGAGGATGAGCCCCCGCCCAGACCGTGACGGCAGCGATGCGGCAAGCTCCTCGAGGACGAAGAAGATGGCTGCCGACGACGTGTTGCCCGTGCTGCGCAGCACCGACCGGGTCGCAGCGAGCTGCTCGTCACGCAGCCCCAGGCACCCCGCCACAGCGTCGACCAGCGCGCTACCACCGGGGTGCAGGGCCACGGCGTCGAGAGTGGAAATCACGCCGCTGCCGCAGAAATCGTCCACGAGCTCGGGAAGCGCTCCAGCCAGCACAGCGGGGAGCTGGCGCGACAGGATCACGCGAAACCCGTCGTCTGCGAGGTCGTAGCCCAACGCATTGACGCTGTCTGGGATCAGCACACTGCGGACCTCGGTGACATGCACACCTTTCGACTGACGATGGCCATCCGCCTCAAGCACGACCGCGCCCGCGCCATCGCCGAACACAAGCGCGCTCAAGAGGTTGTCGAGGGAACGGTCCCCCGGACGAAAGGTGAGCGAGGGCAACTCGACCGCGATGACCAGGGCCTGCTCGCGCGGATGCGCACGGGCCCAGTCGGCGGCGCGGGCGAGGCCTCCGGCGCCGCCGGCACAACCCAATTGCATCACTGGCAGCCGCCAGACATCGGAACGGAGCCCTAGCATCGGGAGAAGATGAGCGTCGAGCCCGGGAAGGATGAAGCCGGTGCAGGACGCGACCACCAGCAACCCGATGGTCTCCCGCCGGTCGCCCGCGGCCGCAATGGCCCGTTCCGCCGCCGCAGCGGCGAGGCGAGGTGCAGCGTCGACGTACCGGGCGGTCTGCTCGCCGAGCGATAACCCTTCGAGCATCTCTGCGGGTTTTCGCAGCAGGTGGCGATAACCGTTGTCGAGGGGATCGACGAGCAGCGCGGTCCGCCTCGCCAGATGGGGCCAGATGCGGGGCAGCACTGTCACCACCTCCTGGCGGCTTGCCCGGAACGGCGGCGTGGCCGTGCCCAGTCCAGCAAGCCGGACAGGGGCGCCAAAGGCGGGCGACCTGGCGGGCAGGCCCGAACTGCGGAGAGTCGGCAGCGTGCTGGTCACATCACCTTTCATAACAGGTCGAAGCGTGGCGGGCCCGCCGTTGCGAGCGACTGCTCGCAGTTGCCCGAGCCGACCCCTCGCCCGCTGAGGCTCTCTCCCCGTACAGGCTCTGCGCGGGGAGCAGGGATTTGATCAGCCGGGAGCGGTGACGTAGATGGAGCCGTTTTGAAGACGTCGGCCGCCGTGGCGGCTTCCTAGACTTTTGGGGTGTTCCCAGCAGATCACGCCGACAGGAGACATGCCATGAATGACCCGAAGAAGTCCGCCAAGCGCACCACGGCCGCGAGTGGCAAGGCGTCCGAGGGATTCACGGCCGCGGAGCGAGCCGCGATGAGGGGCGCGTCAAAGAGCTGAAGGCGGCCTGGACCAAGGCGGACGACGAACGCGCGGTGCTCGCGAAGTGACGCGGGCCGAAGAGAAAAGGATCGGCGCGCTCCTCAAGAGAGCGGTGGGCTGAAGGCGGAGCTCGCCGCTGGCCCTGCCGGGGCCCGGCGCCAATCCGCACAACCCGTTGCGGATGCGACCGCAGACCAAGTGCTCTTGACGGAGACTGTTGCCGCTACTTGAACGTGCTCCTGCTCCCGCACGTGGCGTCGCCAGTGATGTGCAGCGTGTGCGGCGTGGCTCCTGCTGCCACCTGTTCGATGACGTCACCGTCGATGTGGCCACCCGTATCGGTCACCGAGAATGTCCCGCTGCCTGGAACCCGGGTATAGAAGTGGCCGGGAGCGTTCTGGAGCGTCTGGCTCATGGTGAAGGCGGGTGCGTTCGCGACACTCGGATCATTGATGTACTTCAGAATGAAGACGGACACCAACGCTGGCTGGCCGCCGATGGTGGTGAGAGTGGCAACCTGGACACTTTGTCCATACTTGGTCGTGACGCACGCAACGCGAGTGGTCGTGAAGTCTCCGACAGTGCCCTCAGGGGTACTTCCGGAGATCTTGATGTTGGTTGTCCCAGGCACTTGATTTCCGCACGACACCGAGCCGGTGATCGCGGTGACGGCGCCCAAAGTCCCCTTCGCAACGCTGGATGCGTTCTCGGTCAGAGGTCCGGTGACCCGTGCCCCTCTGGCAGGGTCGAACCCGCTGACACCCGCCCCACTGAAGGAACGGGAGCTGTAGGTGGGGCCGCTACCCGCTGCCTCGCCGACGGTTACCTTGCTCGAGTCAATCGTGATGGTGACGTACGGTGCATCGGCCCTTTGTCCCACCTGCCCGTTCACCGCGATCAGCTTGCCGTTGAAGCTAGGCACGAAACACGCGACGGTGAGGCTGGTGAGCGGACTTCCCGTCAGCGAAACGTCGCCAGTCAGGGTGAAGCTGGACGTGGGAGGACTAGGAGTGAGCGTGGGAGGAGGAGTCTGTGCCGAGTCGGTGGTGGACGAACCACACGCGCCAATGCCCACCAACACAGTCCCGAGCGCGAATGCTCGAAGCCCTCTCACGAACAACACCATGAGGAGGTTCTGACTCACGAGGTCCGAAAGTCAAGGACCGTCCCGCCTCCACGCAAGCGCGACGCTATTCTGCGCCCGGCCGGAGTTCGTCGATGCGCGGCGGGGCCGACCGTCCGAAGCCGGATCGAGTAGGGGACGTTGTGATCACCGGACGCATGCGCCTTGTGCTGTACAGCGCGTTGATGCTCTTCACCGAGCTGGCGCTGATTCGCTGGCTCGGTTCCAACGTCGTCTACCTCGCGTTCTTCTCGAACTTCGTACTGCTGGGCAGCTTTCTGGGCATCGGCGCGGGGTTCCTGCGCTCGCGCTCGCGGCGCGATCTCTCGCGCCTCGCCCCTGTCGCGCTCGGTGCGCTCGTGGTCCTGGTCAACGTCTTCCCGGTGACGGTGCAGCGCTCGGCCGACCAGCTCATCTTCTTCGGGGGTGGCAGTGCGACGTCGGGCGCACCCGCCTGGCTCATCCTGCCGGTCATCTTCCTCGCCACGGCTGTGGTGATGGCCTGCATCGGAGAGGGCGTGGGTCGGTCGTTCCAGTTGTACGACCCGCTCGAAGCCTATCGCCTCGACATCCTCGGCAGCCTTGCCGGCATCGTCGCCTTCTCGGCGCTGTCGTTCGCCTGGGCACCGCCACTCGCGTGGGGCGCCGTCGTCACGCTTCTCGTCGCCCTGCTGCAGGCGAACAGACGCTGGCTGCTGCAGGGCGCCGCCCTGACCGCGATGCTCGTCTTCCTGGGGGCGGAGACGTTCACACCACGCTTCAGCTGGTCGCCGTATTACAAGATCACCCAGGTCCGGACGTCGGCGACCAACATCACCATCTACGTCAACGGGATTCCCCACCAGGGGACCGGCGACATGTTGCACGACCCGAACCAGGTCCACGGCGCGCGTCAGTGGCCCTACCAGGACGCGGGTCCGCACAACCCGCTCGACAGCGTGCTCATCGTCGGTGCCGGCAATGGCAACGACGTCGCCGTCGCCCTCGCTCACGGCGCCAAGCATGTCGACGCCGTCGAGATCGATCCGCGGCTCTATCAGATCGGCGTCGAACACCATCCCAACCAGCCGTACCAGGATCCACGAGTCACGGCCCACATCACCGATGGTCGGGAGTTCCTCGAGCATTCCGCGGCGACGTACGACCTCATCGTCTTCGCTCTCCCCGACAGCCTGACGCTGGTCTCCGGGCAGGCGTCCCTGCGTCTGGAGAGCTACCTCTTCACCACCGAGGCGATGCAGACCGCCAGGCAGCATCTCCGTGCGGGCGGCTCGTTCTCGATGTACAACACGTACCGCGAAGCCTGGCTGGTCGACCGCCTCGCCGGCACGCTGCAGCAGGTCTACGGGACCACACCGTGCCTGCGCCACTACGGCCTCACCTCGGTGGTGATGACCGATAGCGCCACCGCGGGAACGCTGACCTGCCAGGCGACGTGGAGCCCTGCGCCCGGCGCCTTCATTCCCGCCGCGGCGACCGACGACTACCCGTTCCTGTACCTCGAGACCCCCAGCCTGCCATCGCTCTACGTGTGGACGCTCCTGCTGATCGCCGCGGCCGCAGTCGTTTTCGTTCGCCTCAGCGGAGGGCCGCTGCGACCCATGGGTCAGTTCACCGACCTGTTCTTCATGGGCGCCGCCTTCCTCCTTCTCGAGACCAAGAGCGTCGTGCAGTTCGCGTTGCTGTTCGGCACCACCTGGTTTGTCAACGCCCTCGTCTTCATCGGCGTGCTTGTAGCCGTGCTGGTGGCGATCGAGATAACCCGGCGCTGGAGGTTGCGTAAGCCACTGCTGCTGTATGCGGCTCTCCTCCTCTGCCTCGCGATTGCCTGGTTGGTGCCGCCGGACAGCCTGCTCCGCCTCGACCTCGTTCCCCGCTTCGTCTGCGCCGTGCTCCTGGCGTTCGCGCCGATCCTCATCGCCAACCTCGTCTTCGCCCAACGGTTCAAGGATGTGGCCGCGTCTGTCACCGCCTTCGGGGCCAACCTGTTGGGAGCAATGGTCGGCGGCATTCTCGAGTACGTGTCGCTGCTGACCGGCTACCGCGCTCTGCTGATCATCGTCGCCGCGCTCTACGGCCTGTCCTTGCTGACTAGTCCCGGGCTGCTTCGCCGGGGCGCCTGAGGTAGCCCGTCCAACGTGCGAGAGAGCGCGCGCCGTAAGCGTCTTGTCGCGGGCGTCTTCCAAGGTTGACACAGATAGTTGTGAACGTTCAGAATATGGAGAATGACCAGGCAGGAAGGCGCGGCCCGGTACCCACGCTCGCGGCGCTGCGCCTGCGCATGGTGATCCAGGCGCCGTCTGAGACTGCGCCGTTGACGATGAGCACCTACCTGCGCTTCCGCCGCACGTCCGCGCGCTACGCCGGACGTGTGCTGCTCATCGCCCACCGACGGGTGGTCCCGCTGATGCTCGAGCGGGTCGCGTGTGGCTCAGCAATCCAGCGCGCCCGCCAAGTGTCAGCATGACCATGGATCGGGTCACCGGGATCTTCGTCGAGGGAATGGGCGCCTCGTCAGCCACATCCGGGATCCTGACGCAGCTCCAGGGCCGCATCTTCGGCCTGCTCTACCTCAAGGACCAGCCCCTGTCGCTTGACGACATCACCGACGAGCTGCAGCAGAGCAAGAGCAACGTGTCGGTGCAGATTCGAGGGCTTCTCGAGTGGCATCTGGTCAGGCAGGTTCGGATCGTCGGCTCACGACGCGACCACTATGTGGCGGCGACAGACTTCTGGCGCGTCATGCAGGAGATCGTCGAACGACGGTTCCGGTGGAACCTGCGTCAAGTGCTCGCGTCCACCGACGAGACCGAACGCGCGCTCACGTCCAGGCCGGGAGCGGGCCGCGACGCGTTCGTGCGCGAGCGCCTGGCAGCGCTACGCGCCTACTTCATCGCGGTCGACACCATGCTCGAGGCGCTGAGCCACGGCGAGGCGACCACGTCGGACCCCATGCGCGAGACGGCAGCACCTCGCCACCGCGGCGCGCGACGCGCGCGATGAGGCTCCCGAACGCCGTTCAGCAGGAGCATCCCTGGGTCATCAGCCGGATTGCGCCCGACTTCCAACTCCTCGACGTCTGGGCACTGCCGGTGCGCGGCCGAGCGAACGATTTCCCGACCTTGCTGGAGGTCATGGCCGATCTGGATCCCACCGGCGCCGGCTCGACAGCCAGTCGAGCGCTCTTCTGGCTGCGCTTTCGCGTCGGGGCATTGTTTGGCTGGGATGACCCCCACCGGAAATTTCCGGTGCCGGGCCGCGTCGAGACCTCGCTGACGACGCGCGTGCCCGAGGACCTGCGTGCCACCGCGAGGGGACTGAAGCTCGGCGTACCCGGCTTCGTGCCGCTCTATCGCACCAACACGGAGGCCGCCGCTGAAGTGTCGAACGCAACCGTGCACGGCGTGCTGCACCTGGCCTGGGTGCACCAGGGCAACGGCCGCTACCGCGGGCAGATGGCTGTGTACGTCAAGCCTCGAGGCTGGCTCGGCGACATGTACATGGCGCTGATCGGCCCCTTCCGATACCTCATCGTCTACCCGGCGCTGATGCGGCAGATCGAAAATGCGTGGCAGGCTCGTCGTGCCGGACCAACACACTCGGGGCACGCTGCGCAGCATGGCCTTTCACGAGTCGAATCCCAGGCCAAGTGAGTCCAGCGCACGCAACCACAGGTTGCGGCGTCCGGCGTTGCGGTCGGCACGTGCGAGCGACCAGCGTGTCGCCTGGATCCCGGCAAACGCGAGCGGTTCCGGTGGGAACGGCAGAGGCTTCTCGCGAACCATGCGCAGCCGGGTTCGTTCCGTGGCCTCTCCGGACAGGAGATCGAGCATGACGTTGGCAGCGAACCTGCTGGCTCCGACTCCGAGCCCGGTGTACCCCAGGGCATAGCTGACGCGACCCCCGAGCGCAGTGCCGTAGAAGGCGAAGAAACGGGTGCACGTGTCGATGGCGCCGCCCCAGCGATGGCTGAAGCGGATCCCCTCCAGCTGGGGGAAGGTGTGGAAGAAGTGGTGCGCGAGCGTGCGGAAGGTGTCCGGCCGCTGGTCGTACACGGGTCTCACCTTGCGCCCGAAGTGATAGATGGCGTCGTACCCGCCCCAGAGGATGCGATGGTCGGCGGTCATCCGGTAGTAGTGGAACTGGTTGGTGACGTCGTTGAGGCCGGCGCCGTTGCTCCAGCGGATCGCTGCCAACTGTTCCGCCGACAGCGGTTCGGTCACGAGCACGTAGTCGTACACGGGCACGGTGAACAGCCGGAGCCGCCGGACCGGGCTGGGAAACGCATTGGTCCCGAGCGCGACCGTGGCGGCGCGCACCACTCCCCCCGGGGTTTGCAGATGCACACCGGCTCCTGCGCGTCTGACCGCCAACACCGGTGTGTGCTCGGCGATGCGCACGCCGGCATTCATGGCGGCCTCAGCCAGCCCCCAGGCAAGCGCTGCGGGGTTCACCAGCGCGGTGTCACGCTCCCACGAGCCCGCGAGGTAGGTCGGTGAGTTGACCTCAGCACGCACCGCCGATTGGTCGAGGAACTCTCCGGGCTCGTCGTGCAGCCAGCCGACATGGTGCGGTTCGGTCGCGACAGAGATGCTGCCGCTGCGACGGTAGTCGCAGTCGATCCCGTAGCCTCGGATCGACGTCTCGATCTCGTCGAGGTTCTGACGTCCGAGTCGCTCCAGCGTCTCGAACTCGTCGGGAAAGCGACGTCGCCCATTTTCGGCACCGTGCGTGAGGCTCGCTGAGCAGAATCCGCCATTGCGCCCAGTGGCCGCCCAGCCAATCCGTTCCCCCTCCAGGAGAAGGACATCGCGATGGGGATCGCGTTCTTTGGCGAGCAGCGCGGTCCACAACCCGGAATATCCACCGCCGACGACAGCGAGGTCGGTCGACGCGTCGCTCGACAGGGGCGGGTGTGGCGAGGGACGCCGGTCGCTGTCGAGCCAGAACACCCGTGGCCGCGATGCGCTCAGGGACCGGTCGACGCCGGCTGTCGAGGTCACTTCATGACGCGCCGTGCTTAGACGTTCACGACCCCGCGCGCAGCGTCCGGCGACCAGACGTAGGTGGTCGCAGCCGTGGGCACCGGGTACGGGGGCGGTGCCAGGTCGCTCTCATCTGCGCCGATGAGGCGTTCCAGCATCGCGAACGCGCTCTCGCGCAGCCCATCGATCGTTCGTGCGAGTGGTGTGGGGATGTGCTCGTCGCCGGCAGCCTCGAGCTCCGCCACAAACCAGGCGGCCGCGCGGACGACGACGCGGGCGCTCTCCCAGCGCCGGCGGGCGCGGGAGCCGCTGGCGTCGTCGGCAGCGTCGCGTCCCGCCAGGCAGGCCCCGGTGACCCCGGACGCGCCGAGGGAGTCGCTCACCATCGAGCTGATGCGATGGTCGTCGACGCGCCGGACCGGCGCATGCCCGTATGCATCGAGCGCCACGATCACGGAATCGAGAGCGGCGGCTCGATCGCTGGCCACCGCCGCGGCGAGGTCCGGGCGCTGCGCCGCTGCCAGCCATGCGGGCACCGCCGTGGTGATCATCCAGTCCCAGAGAACCTGGCAGCGCTCCGCCTCCTCCCAGCGGGTGCCGCGCGTGCCGATCATCCGCGCGGTGAGCGCGCCCAATCGCTGCCGGGGCTCAGCGTCGAGTGAATCGTTGAACGATCGCGTGAACGCGGCGATGATGGGCGAGACCGACTGCGGATGATCGCTGTGCCTCTCCCCGGACATCCACGCCACCAGCTCCATCGCGCACACCCCGTCGTCCGGCCGCCGGTGGCGCCCCTTCTGGAGCTGGACGATCTCGGCGAGCTCGCGAATGGGCGGATTGGCCATCTGCTGTCCTCATTGCGGCGGGATCTGCCGTCCTAAGGGTACCGTCGTGGGACGCCTGTGCACCATCGACACCCCCGGGTGAGGAGAAACGCGCTCGTGAGGATCGAGATGATGAGCGAGGGCGACCTCGAGCTCCGGGTGCGGCTGGAGACCGATCCTTCGGTGATGGCCGAGCTGGGTGGCCCACGCCCAGAGGAGGACATCGCCCGGGCGCATGCCAGAGCGCTCATCTCCGCCGCCGCAGGGGAGTGCTGGCCGTTCAAGGTGATCCCGGACGATTCGACGTTCCCTGCGGGCTGGGTGACGATCTTTGCCTCGTCCTTCGACGCCGAGCCGATCTACGAGATGGGTTGGATGGTGCTGCCGGAGTTCCAGGGCAGGGGCATCGCCAGCGAAGCTGTGGGAGCGATTCTGGAGAGGGCACGCAAGGAGCGGAAATTTGGCGACGTCCATGCGTTTCCCGGTGTCACCAATGCTCCCTCGAATCGCGTCTGCGCGAAGAACGGCTTCGCCGACGTTGGCGAATGCGAGGTCGAGTTCGCCGGCCACACGCTGCGCTGCAACCACTGGCGCGTCGACGTCTTCTGAGTCGGGCTACTGGGCCACCACCCTGATCGTGCCGCTCCACGACGCAGTCGCGGTCCCTGATTGTTCGGACCGCCTCGCTCCGCCGATGATGACCCACGTGATCGGGTTGGTCGGGTCTCCGCCGCGCGGCTCGTTGGGGGTGAGTGGTGGTCCGGGAGGCGGCGGCGTTGTGCTCATCATTGGGTCCTCAACGCTGATGTGTTGGTGCGCGCATTTTAGAAACCGTGGCGGGGCATTTTAGAAAACGCTCGCCTGCGCATTTCCCGAGGCGGCGTGAAGCGTTTCCCTCTGTACACTCGACCGTCATGCAGAGAGGATTGCTCGGCGCCAGCGTGGCTTTTGCGGGGCTGTTGGTTGCGTGTGGTTCCGACGCCACCCCGGCACCGACGTCGACCGGAGCGGCCAACAATCCCGCCGCCTCCGCGAGCGCCGGCACGGAAACACTGCCACCGGGCGACATCCCCGACACCGTCGCCTACCCAACCTTCACGCCTGCGACGGCTGGCTACGTGATCAGGATTCCCGAGGGCTTCGCGCGCGCAGACACCAGCTCTGCGATCGTATTCACCTTCCACTTCAACAGCATCCGCATCGAGAGCGTCAAGAGCCCGAGCGCACCCACGCTCGCGTCGGCGCAGAGCACCGACGTGCCAGCGATCAGGCAGAGCTTCGCCAACACGACCATTGGTCAGATCAGCAGCGTGTCGCGCAACGCGGGACCCGCCGTCCTCGTCAAGTTCCAGGCGGACTCGCAGCCCGACCCGGTCACCGGCAAGACCGGACGTCTCGATATGGAGCGGTACGAGTTCTGGCACAACGGTACCGAGTTGATCGTCACCCTCGCCGCGCCCGCCGGCTCGGACAACGTCGACCCCTGGCTGACGGTCACCAACTCGTTGAGGTGGCAGTGACGGAGCCCGTCCTCCGCGCGGAACGGCTGTACCGCTTCTACCACGCCGGTGACGACGAAACCCTTGCCCTGCGTGGTGTCTCCCTCAGCGTCGATGCGGGCGAGATCGTCGCCATCGTCGGTCCGTCCGGTTCGGGGAAGTCCACTCTGCTGGCCTGCCTGTCGGGAATGGATGACCCTGACGGCGGCACGGTTTCGGTCGGCGGACGCCGGCTGTCGCGACGCCCCGAGCACGAGCGCACCCCGATGCGGCTCCGCGACATCGGCCTGCTGTACCAGTCCGGCAATCTCATCGAGCATCTCTCCGTCCTCGGCAACATCGAGCTGGCCCAGCGCTTCGCGGGCAAGACCGACAGCAAGCGGGCTCGTTCCCTGCTCGCCGAGCTCGGCCTGCAGCAGCGTGCCTCCGCTCACCCCTCGCAGCTGTCGGGCGGCGAGCTGTGCCGCGCGGGTTTGGCGGTCGCACTCGCCAATGAGCCGCGCGTCCTCCTTGCCGATGAGCCGACCGGCGAGGTCGATTCCGTCACCGAGGCGTCGATCCTCGGGCTGATCTGCCAACGGGCCGGCGGTGGCGTCGCCGTGGTTCTGGTCACCCACAGCGAGGCGGTGGCCGCGATCGCGGACCGGACAGTCCAGCTCGTCGACGGCCAGCTCGTCGCGTGAGTGACATCCTGGTGCGCACCAACAGGGTTAGCCGCACCTACGGCGCGCTCGTCGCCGTCGACGGTATCTCGTGCCAGGTGTCGTCCGGTCAGAGAATCGTGATCACCGGCCCGTCGGGTTCGGGAAAGTCCACCCTGCTGCACCTCCTCGCCGGCTTGGAAACTCCCTCGTCAGGAAGCATCGAATGGCCCGGGGTTGGGGCGCGCGAGCAGCTTCGACCCCGCGCCGTCGCCACCATCTTCCAGGGGCCGAGCCTGCTTCCGCCGCTGACCGTCATCGAGAACGTCGCTCTTCCCCTGCTACTCGACGGCGCGGACGAGGGTTCCGCAGCAGCCGCCGCCGCCGCCGCCCTCGCCTCGCTGGGGATCGAGGACCTTGCCGGCAAGATGCCCGAGGAACTGTCCGGCGGCCAGGCGCAGCGCGTCGCCGTCGCCCGCGTTCTCGCCGGGGCACCGCGGCTGGTCTTTGCCGACGAACCGACCGGCCAGCTCGACCACCCCACGGCCGCGAAGATGCTGGACGTCCTCGACGATGCGGTCTCAGCTGTTGGTGCAACCCTGGTGCTCACCACCCACGACCGACGAGTTGCCGAGCGCTACAGCACGAAGTGGTCAATGGCCGACGGCCGTCTCCATGGTGTGGACTGATGGTGTGGCTGCTGTGGATGCGTGGTCTTCTTCGTCACCGTTTCGGCCGCACGATGGGAACGGCCCTGGGCATCGCCGTTGCGGTGGCCCTGCTCGCATCCATCGGGAGCTTCCTGGCTGCCTCGCAGGCGACCATGACCACGCGAGCTGTCGCCACGGTCGCGGTCGACTGGCAGATCGAGGTGCAGCGCGGTGCCGATGCGGGATCTGTTCTTGCCGCCGTGCGGTCGCAACCCGGGCTGATGGGTGCGCTGCCTGTCGGGTACGGAGACACCAGCGGCTTGACCGCAACAACCGGGACGACCACGCAGACCACGGGCGCCGGCGTCGTGGTCGGCCTTCCCAACGGCTATGCGTCCACGTTCCCCGGAGAGATCCGGCCGCTGGTCGGCTCGGCGACCGGCGTTCTGCTCGCCCAGCAGACGGCGGCGACGCTCCGCGTCCATCCCGGCGACCAGGTGGGGATCGGACGGCCGGGGATGGCCGCGGCCACGGTGACCGTTGCCGGCGTTGTGGACCTACCCCAGGCGAGCTCGCTGTTTCAAAAGGTCGGGGCGCCCAGGGGCGCACAGCCCTCGGCGCCACCCGACAACGTCGTCCTCGTGCCCCTGGCCCAGTGGCATGTCATCTTCGATCCGCTGCAGGCGACGGCGCCCGGCTCGTTCCACCAGCAGGTTCATGCGCATCACGATCGGAACCTTCCGAGCTCCCCGGAGTCGGCATTCGAGCAGGTCGCCGCGGGTGCGCGAAACCTCGAGGTGCGACTGGCCGGTGCCGGGCTGGTCGCTGACAACATGGGCGCCGCTCTGGACGCGGCCCGTTCCGACGCGGCGTACGCGACAGTCATCTTCCTGTTCCTCGGTCTTCCCGGCGCGGTCATCGCCGGCCTGCTCACCGCCGCCGTTGGCACCGCAGGTGTCGATCGGCGACGTCGCGACCAGGCGTTGTTGCGGAGCCGCGGTGCCTCGATATCGACGCTGGTCACGTTCGGGATCTCCGAAGCGGCCATCGCCGGAATCGTCGGCGCCGTGGTGGGAGTCGGCGCCGCGCTGCTGCTCGGCCTGCTCTTCTTCGGCTCGGCGAGCTTCGGTGCCGATGCCCGTACTGCGGCATTCTGGACAGGGCTCGCCGCAGCCGCCGGTATCGTCATCGCGCTTCTCGTGGTTGCCGTGCCGGCATGGCGTGACGCCAGGCGTCTGACCGTCAGCGGTGCCCGCATGACCTTCCGCCGCGGCAGCGCCCGGGCACGGGTCGGGCTGGGGCTCGCGCTGGTTCTCCTGGGTCTCGCGGCGATCACCTATGTTTCGGCAACGCAGAAGGGGTACACCCTCGTGCTCGCGCCGGAGGGGGTGCCGAGCATCAGCGTCAACTACCTGGCGTTTGCAGGGCCGGCGTGCTTGTGGGTCGGCTCGGCGCTGCTGACGTGGCGGGCGGCCGCCGGGATGCTGCAGCGGCTGCGCCGACCCATCGCAGGCATCATCCGGCCAATCGCCGGCCCGCTGGCGCGCACCGTCGTGTCATCGATGGGGCGCGAGCGCCGGCGACTCGCCCAGGCGGCCGTCCTGGTCGGGCTCGCCGCGGCGTTCGCCGCTTCGACCGCGGTCTTCAATTCGACGTACGCGCAGCAGGCGCAGGTCGACGCGCGTCTCACCAATGGCGCCGACGTCACCGTCACCGCACCGCCCGGGACCAATCTACCAGCAGCCGTGACCGACCAGGTTGCGTCAGTTCGTGGTGTCCACGGCGTCGAGCCCATGATCCATCGATTTGCGTACGTCGGCGCGGACCTGCAGGACATGTTTGGCGTGCGCGCGTCGACGATCACCGCGGTTGGCCGCCTCCAGGATGCCTACTTCCAGGGAGGGACAGCCACGCAGGTGATGGCCAGGCTGGCCGCCCAACGGGACGGGCTCCTGATCAGCGCGGAAACCGTCAAGGACTTTCAGCTGTCAACCGGCGATCGGGTCACCCTGCGACTGCCCAGGAGCGGCGGCGGCGGGCTGGTCCCCGTCATCTTTCACTACGTCGGGATCGTCAGCGAGTTCCCCACCGCACCACGGGACAGCTTCCTGATCGCCAACCTCGAGTACGTGGCCCAGGCCACTGCCGACCTGTCCGCGAACACACTGCTCATCGACACGGGCGATGCGTCGCCGCCTGACGTCGCCGGCCGCGTGCGCCAGGCCATCGGACCGGGCCCCAACGTCCAGGACATTGTCTCCACACGGCAGGTGGTGGGGTCGAGCCTCACCGCCGTCGACCTCACCGGTCTCACCAGGGTCGAGCTGGGATTCGCGATCGTCCTGGCCATCGGCGCCACCGGGCTGCTGCTGTCCTTGAGCCTTGCGGAACGGCGCCGGACCTACGTGCTTGCCGCGGCGCTCGGAGCACGCCCAGGGCAACTGCGCGCCTTCGTCTGGTCGGAGGCGGGTTTCGTCGTCACGGTGGGCCTGGTGGCGGGACTGTTTTGGGGATGGCTGCTCTCGCACATGCTGGTCAGCGTGCTGACCGGTGTGTTCGACCCTCCGCCGGCTGCGCTGGCGGTGCCGTGGGGCTACCTCGCGGCCACGCTCGCCACGTCCCTGCTGGCGGTGATCCTCGTGGTGGTGGTCGGCTCGAGGGTGCTGCGTCGGGCTCCGCTGTCCGCGCTGCGCGACTTCTGACCCTGCGGCGCGGCGCCCGATGCCCGGCTCACCTCGTATCCTGATGGCCAGCGGCCGAGCCGCCACGCATTGCCGCGTGTGGGGGAACCTGATGACCGACCTGGCCGAACCGTTGACCCGCCGCGCCGGCTTCCACGCCATGACCGAGGGCACCGCCGAGGACTGGCAAGCCATATCGGCACACTTCCTCGACCATGGCTCGCGCCTGGCCGACCGCGTCGTCGATCACCTGCGCCTCCTCAGTGACGACCACGGCGGCTTCGCCGTCAGCCGGCTCGAGCATTCCGTGCAGACGGCGACGCGCGCGGCGCGGGCCAATCGCGACGACGAGTACGTCGCCTGTGCGCTGCTCCACGACATCGGTGACACGCTCTGCAGCTACAACCATCCTGATGCCGCGGTAGCCATCCTGCGCCCCTTCGTCTCCCCGGAGAACCTCTGGATGGTGGAGAAGCACGGCATCTTCCAGGGCTATCACTACTTCCAGTACATCGGCCTCAATCGCGACGCGCGCGACGCCTACAGCGGCCATCCGTGTTACGAGCGCACCGTCGAGTTCTGTGCCGAGTTCGACCAGAACTCGTTCGACCCGTCGTACCCGAGCATGGCGCTGGAGGACTTCCGGCCACTGCTGCAGACGCTGTTCGCCACTCCCAGGCACAGCTACCTCCAGGAGGCTTTGCCGAAGGGCTAGTGCACCGACTCAGGAATA
>QHBU01000101.1 GCA_003244045.1 Candidatus Aeolococcus gillhamiae | reverse complement strand
TACGGCATCTACCTGTGGCACTGGCCCCTGGTCGCGCTGCTTCGGCCGGGCACCCGGGCCGACTGGCCCGTGCTGGCCACGGCCGCGGTGACCATCCCGGCTGCAGTTCTGCTGGGAGGATTGTCCAGGCGCTACGTCGAACGGCCCGTGCTCCGTGGCCTGCCCAACAACCGCACGACGCTGGTGCTGCGGACGGTGGTGGGCGGCGGTGGGCGGCGCCGCAGCCCTGGTCGTGGCCTTCTTGCTGGTGAGGATCCCCACCACCGACCCGCTCGCCCAGGTCGTGCGCACCGGGGAGAAAGTGCTGGCCGCCCAGGCGTCGCCGACGACGTCGACATCGTCGTCCACGACCATGGTCTCTGCCGCCGCCGCCATTCATGGACGCCTGGGATCGTCGGGCTATATCGATGCCAAGCAGAACCGCAACTTCAGCGAGGCCGCCTCCATCGCCGCGCAGCGGCGGGCTCAAGGCGGGCTCGGGAGGGTGGTCGTGATCCACCTGGGCAACAACTCGCCAGTGTGAGGTGGTGACGTCGACAACGTCAAGGCACAGCTCAACGACACCGAGAAGGTGCTCCTCACCGTGCGGGTAGACGCCAAGTGGCAGGACGAGGTCAACGCGACCCTGCGTACGGCGGCACAGCGCTGGCCGGCGATCCGTATCGTCGACTGGTACGCCCGCAGTGCCGGCACGCTGACTGGTTCCAGGCCGACGGGACCCATTTCAAGACGAGCTCGGGATCGGGCGCCAACGCCTATGCCGACCTCATCGCCGGGTCCATCCCGCCCCCGCCGACCACCACCACAGCGCCCTAGCTCCTCCCGAGGGAAAGCCGGGGAGAATCAGCCCAGGCTGATCTTCACGATGCTTCTCAGACGACCGCTGCCCTCCCCCCCGAACAGGAAAGCGGTGTCATCCACCACGGCCACCGGGGCATCGGCCGTCGGCGCCGGCAGTGTTCCCACCGTCGCTACCTGGCCAGTTGCGACGTCGACCCGCCTGATGGCGTCGGACACGGCGGTGGCCTGGCGGCCCCCGGCCAGGTAGACGGCCCCGCGCTGGACCCATGCGGTGGCTTCGCTGAGCGCCATCGGGAGCTTGGCCACGACCCTGGCCGTCCGGGCGGTGACATCGACAGCTTGGACGTCGGCGGTCTGCGTATTGCCCACCTGGCCCCCGAACAGGTAGATCACCGAGCCCACGACCGCCACCGCCGGATAGCGCACAGGATCGGGAAGCTGGGCGACCTCGCTATAGGTGACGCCGTCGGTTGTCTCCAGCACCGCCGTGGGTGACTTGGTGCCGTCGAAGCCGGCCAAGACGTAGGTGCGCCCACCGACGTCGCCAGTCACCAGGTCGGAACGGGCCGTGGGCAACTTGGCTAGAAGCCGGCCGGTGGCGCCGGGCACCACCGTCTGGACGGTGGCCACGGTGTGGGTCTCGTCGCCTCCCCCGAACACCACCATGTTCGGGCCGACGACGGAGGCGGCGGCGTCATGGACGGCGGCAGCCAGGCGGCCAGCAGGCGCCAGAGCGCTGGTGGACGGATCGAACCGAAGGACCTGGGTGGTAGACCCGCCCGGGCCGAGCCCACCGATGACGAACGCCGAGCCATCCTTAGTGACGACCGACGAACGCGACAGGGCGGTGGGCAAAGCGGTGGCCAGGACCTCCACCGCGAGGTGAGGGGCGACGGTGGTGGTGGGCCCGGTGGTGGTCCCGGTGCGTCCCCGGCTTCCGGCATTGACCGCTCGATGATCACCCCCGGAACGGCCGACCAACCAGACAGCGATCACAGCGATGAGGACGACCACGGCCACCGTGCAGGCCAGGCGGATCCGGCGTCGCCGCCTGCGGCGGGCCGCCCCACTTGCCAGCGACCAACCCTTGGGGGGGCTCGGCAACATGAGGCCACGCTACAAGCCACGCTCAAAGTGGCTCAGCTTGGGGGGTGAACGGAACCGCCCGAGCGCGCAGATCGTCCACGGCCAGACCATGCGGTGTTTCGACCGGCCACTAAGAGCTCATCGCCCGGCCTCGTCTGGCGTGGGCGCCCACGGTGCGATGGCGACGGGTTCGGCCCCGTCCCCAGCGGCTGGTGGGGTGGCAGGTTCTGGAGCACATGGCGGCCCGGTCGCCCGCTCAGAGGGCCGCTCGACGGGTAGGGTCACCGTGAACCGAGCTCCTGCGCCAGGCTCGGAGGCGACCGTGGCCCGCCCGCCGTGGGCCTCGGCTATGGCGGCTACGATGGACAGCCCCAGCCCGCTACCCCCCCCGGCCTGCGTGGCCTGAACG
>QHBU01000100.1 GCA_003244045.1 Candidatus Aeolococcus gillhamiae | reverse complement strand
GGACGGCTCCATGCCGTAGCGGTCGACGGCCAGGTCACGGATGGCCCGCGCCGCCCCCAGCTTCCATTCGGCGGTGCGGGCCTGGCCCTCCTGGTCGATGCAGGTGCAGATCACCGCCGCGCCGTACTCGCGGGCCAAGGAGAAGAAGCGGTCGAAGCGCGTTCCGGGCGCGTCGCCGTCTTCCAGGTTGACCGAGTTGAGCACGGGCTTGCCGCCGATCCACTGGAGGCCCTGCTCGATGACGGCCGGCTCGGTGGAGTCGAGCACCAGGGGGATGCTGGAGGCGGTGGCGAAACGGCGGGCCACCTCGTCCATGTCGGCCACGCCGTCCTCGCCCGTGTAGTCGACGCACACGTCGAGGAGGTGGGCGCCTTCCTTCACCTGCTCGCCGGCCATGGCCACGCAGGTGTCCCAGTCATTGGCCAGCATGGCGTCGCGGAAGCGCTTCGAGCCGTTGGCGTTGGTGCGCTCGCCGATCACCAGGAACGAGGTGTCCTGCCGGAACGCCACGTGCGAGTAGATCGACGCCGCGCCCGGCTCGTGCACAGGCGAGCGTGGCGCGGGGCGCAGTCCCGCGCATCTGTCGATGACGGCCCGGAGGTGCTCGGGCGTGGTGCCACAGCAACCCCCGACCACTTGAACGCCGAGCTCGGTGATGAACCGGGCGTGGTAGTCGGCCAGCTGATCAGGAGTGAGGTCGTAGTGCATCTTTCCGTCGACGACCGAAGGCAGGCCGGCGTTGGGCAGGCACGAGATCGGCACCCGGCAGTGACGGGACAGGTGGCGAAGGTGCTCGTGCATCTCGCCAGGCCCGGTGGCGCAGTTGAGCCCAATGACGTCGGGGCGCATGGCCTCGAGGGCGGTGAGGGCGGCGGCGATCTCGGTGCCGGGCAGCATGCGCCCGGTGAGCTCCACGGTGGCCTGCACCTGTAGGGGTACCTGGCGGCCCACATCAGCCATGGCCCGGCGCGATCCGATGATGGCGGCCTTGGCCTGGAGCAGGTCGAAAACGGTCTCGACGATGAGCAGGTCGACGCCGCCCTCCAGCAGCCCCCGGGCCTGTTCCTCGTAGGCGTCGCGGAGCCCGGCGAAGCGGATCTGGCCCAGGGAGGGGAACTTGGTGCCCGGCCCGATCGAACCGGCCACCCACGGGCCGCCCTCGGGGCGGGCGTAGCTGTCGGCCACCTCGCGGGCGATGCGGGCCGCCTTGACGTTGAGCTCGTGGGCGCGCCCGGCGATGCCGTACTCGGCCAGGGTCACCGACAGGGCGCCGAAGCTGTCGGTCTCCACCACGTCGACACCCACGTCGAGGAACGATCGGTGGAGATCGGCGATCACGTCGGGGCGGGTGTCGACCAGGATCTCGTTGCAGCCCTCGAACGCCGCCCCCCCGAAGTCGTCGGTCGTGAGCTCTCGCAACTGGATGTTGGTGCCGGTGGCGCCGTCGTACACGACGACGCGCTCGGCCACGGCTTCCAAGTAGCTGCGCACACGCCAAGGCTACCGGCCCGGCTCGGCCCGGCGGCCCGAGATTCCCCGCCGCCGCTTGACGATCAGCCGATCGCGACAAGCTGAGGGAACGGCTGCGCGGTAAGCATCTCATCGAGGTTGGCAAGAGCGAACGCTCGGCCGTCACAGTCACGGACGACGGGGCCGAGCGTGTCGTTCACGCGAGTCCAACCCAGGCCTCCGAGTACTGCGAACAGTGGCGTCCCGTTCAGCCGGAGGGACTCCTGGCGGAGGGTGGCGAAGCGCAGCGCCTTGTCTCTAGCGGTTCCGCCGTCGTTGGCACCCTTGCACTCCAACATCGCCCGGAGGACGTCTGAATGGTCGTAGACGACAAAGTCGGGTGCCGGATGCACCGACACCTCAAACCGCTCTTCGATCTCAGCCTGGTTGTGTGCGCCCGTCCGGACGTAGCGGATGCCGTGGGCCTCGAACAGCTCCTCGACAGCGTCTTCGATGAGATTGCCTCTCTGGGTGGACGTCGCGTCGAGGAGCTGACGAAAGGCACCGCCGTAGTGCCGCTGGTGCAGGAACATGCCGAAGGGCACGCCGTCGCGCGCGCAGGCCTGGACGCTGGACCAGCCGTCAACCGTGTCCGGCTTGTCGAGCTTACGGCGTGGAGAGCCTGTCGGCTCCTCGAAAAGCTGCCCCGTCATGATCGAGTGCACGGTGAGGGCCGCTGTCTGGGCTGACTCCATGGAGGCCTGGACACCGGACTCCATGCTCTTGACCTTGCCGTTGGTCAGAACCGGCACGTCTTCCTCCTCGCCAAAAAGCTGCGTGCAAGCCGCGAGCTCCTGGGTTGTGAAGCCAAGCAGTAGCCGGAAGATTCTCAGCGTCGCCGGCTGACCGAGTATCACCCGCTCCAAGTCCTCAGGAGAGACCCTGGTGAACCCCTCCGTGCCTCTCGCCGCCAAGTCGTACGCGCCCATGAAGTCGGCTAGTTCGTAGTCCGATCGCCAGTGAACATACGCGAAGTCTGGTGCCAGGTTCGGCACGTAGAAGCGCTTCGCAACCGCTGCATAGAGGCTCGCGTGCTCGTCAGTTCCGTGCTTCTGCGGAATCTGGCGTATGCGGGCGATCCGGCTGTCCCAGTCCGGGGCTCCTGTGATGGCCTCGATCGTTTGGCTCACCGCCGTCACGCCAACGAACGTTACCGGCCCTTTTTCATCCGCTCAGACAGGACCACCGTGTAGCGCTCATCGATCTCACAGGTCAGCCACCGCCGGTCCAACTTCTCCGCTGCGACGGCGGTGGTGCAGGTGCCTCCGAAGGGGTCGAACACGAGCTGGCCTGGCTCGGTCAGAAGCTTTATGAAAAAGCTCGGAAGCTCAACCGGAAAGCGAGCGGGGTGCTCGGTGGGGTTGGGCAGGAACTCTGGCTCCATGTACAAGAGCGTGGAAGGACGCACCATCTCGGGCCCGGCCTGGACCCGCCTGCGCCCTTGGCCCGAGGGTTCGTTCACCCGGTCATAGTTGTGCGGCAGCTTCTTCCTGCGCTCCACGTCCTTGCGATCCCACCGAGCAGGACGGAGGCAGTGCTCGGGGAAGAACTGCCAATCAGCTGACTTGGCGAACTGGAAGCAGTACTCCACGCCATCCTTCAGGTGCCTCTTCCAGCGACCCGGCGGGGGAGACGGCTTGCCCCACACGAAATCATCGCAAAATTTGAAACCCTGGTCCCGAAGCCATAGCACCAGCTCGTACTGAAGTGTCCCTCGCTCGCCCTGGTGTCGCCTGGAGCGGTAGTTCAAAACGAAGCTGCCGTGTGGCTTCAGGGTGCGGAGCACCTCACCTGTGACCTTGAGGAACTTGTCTTCGTACCAGCCGCGCTCGTACCTCTCGCCATTGCCGTACTTTGGCTGCCCGTCGTACGGTGGCGATGTCATGACCAGATCGAACGTATTGTCCGGAACCTGACACAGGAGGCTCAGGCAGTCGTCAAGGATCAGGGCGCCGAGGTCGGTGCTGAAGGCGGCCGATGCAAGACTGCTCTCGGGAAGCGACCCCATCTGGTGACGATGGTAGGCGCCAGGCCGCCGGATCTGGGGGACCATGCCCGGCAGTGTGAGGGGCTGTTCTCCTGCTCCAAACATACGTTCGATGTTAGCACCAGGGTAGGACAACGATCTTCGCCATAGGCCCAAACCCCCGGTCAAACAGAAAAGCAGGAACCCATGACGCGGTGGTAGAAACTGTCACACAGTGGCTCGACCAACCGCTGGCCTGAAGGGCCGAACGGTATCTGGGTCGTCCCTCCAGGGGCGGAGGGGGCTGAGCTGGTGACGGCAGTTGTGCCTCTCGTCGCGATCTGGCTTCTCGTCCTTGTGCCCCAGGTAGTGCGCCATCGCCTCGAGCGGCGGCGGGAGATGGTCGAGAGCTTCCAGCAGTCGTTGCAGGCACTGGCGCGGGGCGAGCGGGGCGGCCCCGTCGTCGCCTGCCGCCGCTCCCCCACCCAGCGGCGGCGTGCCATTTTCAATGGCCTGCTCTTGTCCATGGCCCTCTCGCTGGCCACCGCTATTGTGCTGCCAAGTAAGTCGACCCTGGTGGTCCATCTGGCCGTCGACAACCTCTTCCTGGCGTACGTGGGCCTGCTCGTGCGCTGCCGGGATTCCGCCTCGCAGGCCGCGACCACGTCACGCCCCGCCGATCTGGTGGTCACCCCGAGGGTGGTGCAGCCCATCCTCGGCTGAGCCCCTACCGTGGGCTCGTGAGGATCTACACCCGCACCGGCGA
>QHBU01000099.1 GCA_003244045.1 Candidatus Aeolococcus gillhamiae | reverse complement strand
CACGGAACTCGGGGCATCCTCGGGTGCCGTCCCAATAGTTGATGGCGCACAGCATGCCGGGCGGGGCTGGGCTGTCGCCGCTGACTCTCGGACAGCCAGGGCCGCCGCCATAGACCACGGTGGCGGACCGGCCCGACACCGGATCGCTGATCGACGTCAGCTGCGGCGGGCTGGCGGTGTAGGAGTATTGCAGGCTGGCCGGTTTCAGATCGTCGGTGGCCGAACGCACCGACAGGGGCTGGCCTTGCGGGTTGAACGTGTACACCAGCCCCGCTCCGTCATCGAGCACAAAATTGCCAGAGCCGTCGACCTTTAAATTGGCGGTCGGAGTCTCGGTCGGTGCCGCGTAGCCGCCGGTGGTCTTGGTGAACTCGTAGCCCGAGCCGTCGGCGGCGAACGCCGTGACCGACGTCCCGTGATCGACCAGGCCGACCAGCGACGCCGCCCCGGCGTTGGAGTTGAACGTCCACCCCGCCGGCATAACCGTGCGGGCATGAGTCAACCACGAGGTCGGCACCAAATAGACCGTCGGTGGTGAGGTGGCGAAGTTCTCGGCGTACAACTGGACCAGCTGTGGCTGATTCGAGCTGTGGTGCCAATCGACCACGATCGGCACCGGGCCGGTCGAAGAGACCGTGAACGCCGACCCGAATGTCGGCGAAACCTGCGGGGCGTGCGGACCCCAATCGGACAGACAGGTATTGCCCGGGCACAAACTTCCGCCGGTGCCAGCCGAGATTTGCGTGCCGTCAGAAGAAATGTCGCCGAGCGCCCAGGTGCCGGTGAACGGGAAGCTGATCGACCCCGACCAACGTACCGCCGCCTCACCAGGCTGCTGGGCGGCCACCGCCGGGCTGTTGGCCCAGTCGAAATCGACCGCCGGGTCGACCCGGACCCCTACCAGCCGGTCCCCCGGCCAGCCCACCTGATCCGACCCGACATCAGCCCCCGACGGGTCGTTGTAATACAACCCTTGCAGCCCTTGGTTGAGGGACTGATCGGTGGCCGACAGCGAGTTGTAAGTTAGACTTAACCCCAGACCTCCGCCGGCGGTGGCCAGTTTCGGGGTGGCGACGGTGAAACTCATGTTGCCGTCGACCATGTTCACCGTGACCTTCGACCCGGCAATCCCCGGCGACGGCGCCCCCGCCGACGGGGTCGAGGTTTGGCCCGGCACCGAGCCAACCGAATCGGTCGGCGACGGCCCCCCAGCGCCCAAACCCAACCTGATCTTGAATGCCACACCGCTCGACGCAGGCGGGATGGTGTCGGGGACCTGGTCGCCGTTGCCGTACCAGTCGGTCAACACCCACGCGTGATAAGTCACCCCCTCCGACAGCACACCGGCGGGGACCGTCCAGGTGGGCACCGCCGCTCCGCCCGGGCTGCAAGTGCTGTCGGGTTGGCCGGTGGTGTTCTGGCACAGCCGGCCCGAGTCGATCACCAACCCGGTGCCCGGCGTTGGGCCGGTGGTCACCTGATAGTCATACATCTGGTGCTGGTTGGGGTCGTCTGGGTTCGGGTTGATCGGCGCCCCGACCAAGGTCGGGGTCGTCGTGGCCAACACGGCGTTGTTGGCCAGGTTGGTCACCTGTGACGGCGCCGGCGGCAAGAACACCGTGAGATCCAAAAAGGTCACGTTGAACTGGGTGAGTGCGCCGGTGTAGGTCACCCCGAACCACTGGGTTGGCGCACCTTGGGCCAACGCCGCGTTCACGCTCGAGCCGACCTCCACGAACGGGCCGGTCCACGGGCCCTGCACCAACGTGGCCGGCCCGGTTCCGATCTGGGCATACGAGCCGACCGGGCCGTGCTGGTCGAACACCTTCAGCGGCGACGACGACGGCGCCGAGCAGCTACAGTTGAACCCCGGGAACTCCAGCTTGGCGTCATATACCCGGTAGCCGGCCCCCAACGCCTCATAGGTGCCCAAGTTGAACCCGACAGCCGCCGCCCAAGAGGTACTGCCCGAAGTGCCAACGCGGATCGGGTCGCCCGACACTGTGGAGCCGGCAGTCGGATACGACGTGGCGCTGTCCGGGTTCACAAAGTTGTACTCCGGGTCGATCGTGACCGGGAACGCCTTGGCTGGAAGCGAACCCAACCAGGCCGGGTCGACTCGCACCACCATCCTGCCGCCCGACACCGAAAGCGAAGCCCCTGATCCGTTCGTGACATCGACACCGTTGGCGTCGAGGACCCTCAGGTCGCCGATCGACACCACCCCGGCCCACGCCCCACCCAACGACACCCCTCCCGCCGGATCGGTGACCGCCGGCGCCCCCGAGATGTCGAACGCGAACTGGGCCGGGGCTTGCCCGTCGCGAAGCACCAGATCCTGCGACAGCCGCTCTGAGCCGACCGTGTCCACCACATCGGTGTGCGGCCACACCGAAGCGAAAGTAACCACCCCCGGCGCCAAACCTGCCGGCACATCAGCCGGCGTGGGCGCCGAGGAGGCCGCCGGGCGTTCCGCTACTTTCGGCGCCACCGGCGCTGCACCCACTGGCGTCACCGACAGCACCCCGGCGGTCGTGTTCAACCGCAGGCCTTGATCGCCAGGTCCGAACGCCACCGTCCACGAGTTCGCCGACGTCCCCACCCAGCCGCCCGGCTGGGAGCGCACCGTGTTGTCGATCGGCGACCACCCGTCCTTGATCCGATAATTGATCGGCCCGTTCGCCACCTGAACCGTCAGGGTTCCATCCCCGTTGTTGACCACCCGGCCGGCCGCCGCCCGCCGCTTCGGGTCCTCGCCCACCGGGCCGGTCGCCTTACCCGGCCGGAAAGGACGAGCCACCCGAGGCGACGCAGCCACACCGGCCGGCGGAACAACCGGCCCGTGACCAGCCAGCGCAGCCGACGGCAGCACCTTGACGTTTCCGCCGGCCGGCGTGGCCGATACCGGGGGAGGCCTGGCCGTCAGCGGGACCAAGAAGGCGACCACAAGAAGTGCTGCCGTCAGCAGCGCCACCAACCCAACCCGCGCACGGCCGTGCAGCATCGCACCGCCCTCTCGAACTGTCTTCACCAGAACACACCCGGAAAAGCGGTGTGCACCAGCCATCCTCGCGCCAGCCCGAGATGCTGTCAACAGAAAATGCGGTCGAGCCACCGGGAGCGGTGTGTGCGACCACCACATCAACCGTTGATCTGTAGTTTTACACGGCTTCGGTCAGTTCGTGTTGAATTACTCCTCGACTTCGCCATCGATCAGACGCATTCGGGCCTTGGTGAGCGTTTCGGCGGACATGTAGCGCCGGGGACGGCCCATTCGTCGTCCTGTTCGGCGAGCACGGCACCGACGAGACGGATCACAGCGGCCCGGTTGGGGGAGATGCCGAACCACGTCGGTGCGCCCCAGAGGCTCGGCGTCACCAAGTCCCACAGCCGGCCGCACACGAGCAACGACAACCCCTTCAGTGAAAGCCAGTTCCGCACCCTCAAGTACCGGCCGGAGTTCCCGGACCGGTTCGGGAGCTACGACGACGCGCACGCCTTCTGCACGCGTTTCTTCCGCTGGTACAACGAGGAGCACCGTCACTCCGGCATCGGGTTACACACGCCAGCCGACGTCCACTACGGCCGGGCGGAGGCCGTGCGGGCCCGACGCGCCGAGGTGCTCACCGCGGCCTACGCCGCCAACCCTGAGCGCTTCGTCCGCAAGGCGCCCGAACCGCCGGCGCTGCCCACGACAGTGTGGATCAACGAACCCAGCGGAGAGGAGGCGGCCACGACGACACAGTGATTCTCGAAGAAAACTGCCTCAAAAAGGTTGACACGCGCCGTAGCCCTGCTCGTCGCCAGGTTG
>QHBU01000098.1 GCA_003244045.1 Candidatus Aeolococcus gillhamiae | reverse complement strand
TGACGGCGCTCGCCGAAACTAACCAGCCTCGCTCGTTGAAACTGTCCAGGTGAGGCGCGGTTGGCGAAGCGTAGTGGATGTCGCCTCGTTAGGCAGCACCTCCGGCGTTCACGGCGCTGCGCACCTTGGCCACAGCCTCGCGATGAGCGCGCATCCGGTAGCTGTCGCCGTCGATGCTCAGCACGGTGGAGTGGTGCAGTAGCCGGTCCAGCATCGCCGCGGCAACAGTGGCGTCATCGTTGAACATCTGGCCCCACTGGGAGATGCCGCGGTTGGTGGTCAGGACGATGCTGCCCTTCAGGTAGCGCTGGGCCACGACCTGGAAGAGCGCCGCGGCGGCTTCGCCGGCGAGAGGGAGGTATCCAAGCTCGTCAACGATGAGCAGACCGGGGCCGGCGAAGAAGCGCATCGTCGTTGCCCAGCGCCCTTCAATGGCGGCGCGGTGGCAGCGGGCCGCGAGGTCGGCAGCGGTCGTGTAGTAGGTGCGGTATCCAGCCTCCACGGCACGGTGGCCGAGAGCCACCGCCAGGTGCGTCTTGCCCACGCCAGGAGGACCGATGAGGAGCACATTGGCAGCCTCCTCCACAAAGCGCAGGGTGCCGAGTTCCTCGACAAGGCGTCTGTCGAGCTTGGGCTGGGCGTCGAAGTCGAAGTCCTCCAGCCGCCACGGTGCCGGCAGACACGAGAAGCGCCGTCGTCCGGCGAGGCGCCGCTCCTCGGTCACCGCCACCTCCACCCGCAGCAAGCGTTCGAGGAACGCCGAGTGGCTCAGCTTCTCCTTGGTGGCGTGGTCGAGTTCGGCGGCCAAGGCCTCGGACGCGGCCTCGAGGTGCAGGTAGGCGAGGTTGCTGCGCAGCTGCTGGTACACGCTCGTCACGGTCACTGGGTCGCCGCCACCGCCTCGACGTAGCGCTGCAGGTCCACGGACACCGCCCAGCCCTCCTCATGGCCGTGCAACTGCGCCGCAGCAGCGAGCGCGGCTGTGCTCGGTGGCCGGTTCTCCTTGCGCCGGCAGGGTCGGTCGGTGGTGAAGCTCCTCAGGACCGCGGCCTCGAGCTCGGCGCGATGCTCGGCGGTGCGCACCACGACGCCGGCGCCGTCGGGCGCGCGGCGATGGGACACCACGAGGCGGTCAGCGCAGCGGATCTCGAGAAGCTCGCTGCCGACCCGGCGCCGCACCTCCACCGAACGGCTCACGAGCCCCGGCGGCACCGAGTACTGGTTGCCCATGTACGCCACCAGCGCGGCCGCGCTCACGCGCCGTGTCACCGTCAGCGTGGCCGGGAACGGAGCCACCGGCAGCAGTTGCAACAGCTCAGCCTCTGCCAGCGTCCGCACCAGCGTTCCGGCACGGGGCAGCGCATCACCGATGCGGATGCAGAACCGGTCCAGGAAAGGCTGCGCCTGCTCGGCGTCGCGGATGTTCGCCGTTCGCCACCAGCGCTGGGCGATGAAGTGGTTGCGACTCTCCACAACGCCTTTGCGGTTGCCGCGTCGCGGCGGGCAGACATCGACACCCACGCCGTAGTACTTTGCGGCGGCGGCGAACCCCGGCAGCAGCCGACCCGTCGCCGTGGACACCACAGCGGCCATGCGGTCGAAACGCCAGCGCCGCGTCGTGCCACCGAGGCGGCGGAGCACGGCGTCGATGCCGGCGATCACGTGTCCCTGGTCCTCGGTCTCGCAGAACACCGCGCGGAAACGCCCGCTGTGACTCAGCGTGCCCACCAACAGATGCAGCGGGCCGTCCGGCCCCGGCAGCTCGAGGAAGTCCCACTGGATCTCCTCGCCGGGCGGATGGGCGATCTCGATGGTCGGTCGGCCACGGACGCCGGCGCAGGGCTCGCAGTGCGGTCGCAGTCCGCGCGTCCTCAGGGCGTGGGTGAAGCGCTGGTAGCTGCGCTCGTAGCCGAGGCCGCGGGCCTCGTCGTACAGCGCCGTCGCCCACACGTGCGGGTCGTCGCGGAGCCGCTGGGCCACGTACTCCTCGAATCGGTCGAAGGGATCCGGCTGGTGTCGGCGCCGGACACCCGGCTGCTTGTCGTCGCGAAGGTACGCGCGAACGGTGACCCGGCTGCGGTTGAGATGGCGGGCGATCGCCGAGATCGACCAACCTCGGCTGCGGAGTGCATGTGCCTCCACGTCTTCCTCCGGTGAGAGCATGTGTCGGGGACTCCGGTGGTGCTGGGCGTCAACACCCACAGCATCCCGGGGTCCTTCTTCGTCGTGTACGCGGTGGTCTCCGCCGCGCTCTCACCCTTCAGACACACAGATCTGAGGTGGTCAGTTTCGACGAGCAGCTCTGGTCAGTTTCGGACGAGCACCGTCA
>QHBU01000097.1 GCA_003244045.1 Candidatus Aeolococcus gillhamiae | reverse complement strand
CGTGGTTCGCCTGATCCCCACCGGAGGGAGAAGCGAACCCAGACGAGGCCAATCAGGCAGCGACGGATAAATCCATCAGCCGCGTCCCCAGCTAGCTCAACGCAGCACGACTAGAGTTCTCCTTCGCCAGCAAGTTGGTCTCTCGGGTGGTGGACTGTGCTCCCGCGGTCGCCGTAGACGGCCGGCTGAATGGCGTCGCAGCCTGGATCATCCCTGTAGCGAGTCCGTAATCAGTCCACTCCCGATTGCGGTGTGTTGGGAGTCCCGAGCTCGCCAGCTACATCGTCGTGGCGTATTCGCCCGTACAAAGCTGCCGTCGCACCCCCTGCCGCCGACGCTGGACAATCCGCGGCTCGCGCCCGGCGGGGCCGGGGTGCTCATGCTTCCCGTGCCCGCGGCGGGCATTCTTCGCGCGGTGTCCGGCGTGGAGGAGTCGACCGCAGTGCCCGGTGTCACCGGAGTGGAAGTGACCATCCCGTTGGGCCAGGCGGTGGAGCCCCTGCCCGAGGGCGACCGCTACCTCGGTTTCGTGATCGCCCGGGGGCCGGACCCCGGTTTCGTCGAGGCCGCCCTTCGACAGGCGCAGGCGCTGATCCACATCGAGGTTGAGTGAGGGTGAGTGCCGCCACTGGCCCTGTCTGGCTCGAGCGTCTATTCACCAAGGGCGCGCTCCAGCTGTGCCTTGTTCATCTTCGAACGGCCCTTGATGCCTCGGTCGCTCGCCTCGTTGCGCAGCTGCGCGGTGGTCCGTCCACCCGAACCGCTGTGTGAACGCAGGCCGCCGCGCCGGCCCGACGAGATGTCGTCGATGGAGGTACGGCTGGCAACCCGGGACTCGCCGGCCCGGGCGCGCTCCTTGTTGACCGTTCGCGCGGCGATCTCCTCCGCCTTGTCGTCGGGTGTGCCCCGCTCCTCGAGCCCCCCCTTGATGTGCTCGTACTGACGCTCACGCTTTGCCGACCACACCTTCACCGGCATCCTCACTCCTCCTTGCAATGACCTGCGGGTTGTCGTCGTAGTGCGCAATATTCTGGCGCGGTGTGCCAAGCTGCGGGCACCACTGCGAGGCTCGGTCTGCCGGGAAGGCAGGGCGGCTACCGGTGACCCTCGCGGGAATCCTCGGACATCTCCTCGGGGCTACTCACATGGCCGGGGGACTTGGCTGCGTCGGCGCCGCGCTCAGCCTGAGTCTCGACCTCAAACTTGTGCTCGGTGTCCTTGGTCTTCTCCGCCTCCTCGATCTGCTCGGGGATCGGGTCGCCCTCCTTGCCGCCACGTCCGGCGCCCGGTGTCGCGGTGAGCGGGTCCGCGCCGATGTTGTGGGTCGGATCGCTCTGAGGGTCTGGCATCGGCTGTCCTCCAAGTTCTGAACGGGCGTCGGTTCCATGCTAGGCATGCGGTACCGTTGAACACATGAGCATCGGCCGCGGCCTGCTGATCGGCGCTCAATGCGGTCACCTACCTGGACATGGCGATTCGGGCGCGACCGACGAGCAGCACGCCCCAGGAGACCGTGAAGAAGCTCGCGAGCGAGGCCCACGTGACCACCCCCGGCAACGACGAAGCGCGCCAGAACCGGCTCGCCGGCCTCGGACCGCTCGCCGGACTGGCCACCGGCGTGGGCGTCGGTGCCGTGCTGGGGCTCGGACGCTCGGCCGGATGGCGCCCCGGCGTGCTGATCAGCACTCTTGCGGCCACAGTCGGCGCATTGGTGGGGAGCAACGGACCCATGACCGTGCTCGGGGTGAC
>QHBU01000096.1:944-4870 GCA_003244045.1 Candidatus Aeolococcus gillhamiae | reverse complement strand
CCCCAACATCTTCGAGTGCTGGGCCGACGGCACCGCCACCTTCATGATCAACGGCGAGCGCTGCACACGCTCCTGCGGCTTCTGCCTGGTCGACACCCGCCACCCTGCACCCCTCGACTCCGCTGAACCGGACAACGTGGCCGAGGCGGTGGCCGCCATGGGCCTGGCCCACGCCGTGGTCACCGCTGTGGCACGCGACGACCTGTCTGACGGGGGGGCAGGGGCCTTCGCCGAGGTCGTCGCCGCCGTCCACTGCCGCTGCCCGGGCACCGCCGTCGAGGTGCTTGTGCCCGACTTCGGGGGCGACCCCGAGGCCCTGCATACGGTGTTCGCCGCCCGTCCCGAGGTGCTGAACCACAACCTGGAGACGGTGGCACGCCTGCAACGGGCAGTGCGGCCGCAGGCCTCCTACACCCGCAGCCTGGCGGTGCTGGCCCGGGCTCGGGCTGCCGGCCTCACCACCAAGTCTGGCCTCATCGTGGGGATGGGCGAGGAGCGAAGCGAGGTACTGGGTGCGATGGCCGACCTGGCCAACGTCGGCGTGCAGCTCCTCACCGTGGGCCAGTACCTGCGCCCCACCGCCCGGCATCTGCCGGTCTCGCGCTGGTGGCACCCCGACGAGCTCGACGACCTGGCCTCCGCCGGCCGGGCCATGGGGTTCGCCCACGTGCAGGCCTCGCCTCTCACCCGTTCCAGCTACCACGCCAGGCAGTTGGCCGCGGGTGCTGTCAGTTCCTAACCCTGATCGAACGGGCGCGAAGAGCTGGTTGCCCCGACGGGCTCGCACAGGCAGCAGTCGGTGGGCAGCTTGCACCCGTCGCAGGCCACCCGGCCCTCCGAGTAGTGCACGCCACGGGAGCACATCACGCACACAGCCCCTGCCAGCAAGTCCACCATCTCGACCTCCTTGTCGCCGCCTCAGTCTAAGGTGCCCGAACCCCCTGGCAGGCACAGGCAACGATCCGTGCGCGCAAAGACGATGGGCGAGCAAGACTGGGTTCGTTCGGACAGCGAGCAGTACGACTAGTGACGTGGCCGTCGTGGGCGGAGGGCCAGCCGGGCTGGCGGCCGCCTGTGGCTGGCCTGCCCCACATGGCGGGCAAACCGACACTTCCTCACTCGGTGCGCAGGGCGACCGCGGCCCGCACCCTGGCGGCGGCGATCGCCGGCCCGGTAGCGATCAGTCCGGCAGTCAGGGCGGCGGCAGGGACCAGGGTGGCCATTACGGCCCACCGGACGGTGGGTCGAGCGACGACGCCGACCTGGCCGGCGACGAGGGTCCACAGCCAACGTCCGCCCGCGACGCCGAGCGGCAGCCCGACCACGATGGCGATGACCGCGACGGCACATGCCTCCCAGCTGATGACCGCGGCGGTCTGGCGGCCAGTCAGCCCCAGGCTCTTGAGGATCGCCAGGTCGCGCCGGCGACGCCTCACCGAGGTGACGAGGAGGTGACCAGTGGCAGCGGCGGCAAGTGCGGCGAGCAATCCGGCGAGGATGGCGGGAAGGTTGCTGACCTGTCCGAAGCTGGCCACGTCCGCCGGTTGCTTGGCCGGGAAGACGCTGACCTGGCCCGGGCCCCCGAGTCGACGTGACAGAGAGGCGATCGCCTGGGTTTTGCTGAACCCACGAGCGAAGCGCACCAGGACGTCACCTGGCGGTGGTGGCGGGAAGCCGGGCGGCGCCAGGGCGGTGAACCGCTGCAGGCCATCTGGGGTGAGCACGGCCCCGCGCCCGAGCTGCTCCGCAGCGCTGAAGGGGGCGAGCACCCCCAGCCCTACCACCCGGAACGCAAGGCTGCCTTCAAGGGCTGAGATCGAGACCGGGATGGTGGAGCCGATGCGGGCGTGCAGCGACCGTGCTGTCTGCGTCCCGAGGAGGAGCTCGCCGGGGGCACGCGGCAGCCGGCCGCTGATGACGGTTGGATCGAGCTCGCCCTTCACGCTGGTGGTCGCCTGCGCTCCGAAGCTGACCGTGCCACTGCGCATGGCGTTGGCGGTCGAACCAATGGCGATCGCCTCGACGGTGGGGTCGCTCACCAGCGCTGGCAGCATGGGGCGCACATCGCCGACGTCTCCCTGCGCCCCTATGTCGGCGTCAAAGCTGACGCCGTACAGCCTGGGGGTGACGAGCAGGTGATCGAGGCTGCTGCCGAAGGTCAAGGCGGTGGCAATCGCCGCCAGACCGGTGACCGCAGCGGTGAGAGTGGTCCGAACCGGCACCGCGGTGCGGCCCCGACCGCGCTCGAGCGCCATGCGGACGCCCGTGACCACCACCAGTGGCAGTGGGAGCCGCGCCCACCGTGAGCTCGGCGCGGCCTGGCTGTCGCCGGCGACCATGGCGGCTGATGAGACACCTGCCGGTCTGAGCACGGCTCTGGCGGCGACGGTTCCCAAGACGACGAGCACGGCGAGGACCCCGGCTCCCCCGAGTCCGAGCGCGGTGGCGTCGAAGGCCAGCCCGGGGTGGGGCTCGGCGACGCGGGCGGTGCCGAGCGGCAGCGCCGGCGACACCGCGAACGCCACCGCCACGGCCGCCGCAGACGCGCAGACACCGAGGGCGGCGACTCGTTCCAACGCGCTGACAGCCACCTGCCAAGGCGTCATGCCGAGCGCCTGCAGGATGGCGGTGTCGTTCTCGTTCGCGCCAACCTGGCGCACGAGCAACTGGGAGACGATGAGGGTCGCCGCCAAGGCGACGAACGCAGCCATCAACCACAAAGCCACCGACTGCTGGCGCATCGAGCGCTCCACCCCCGCGGTCTGGTCGGCCAGCGCCTCGGCGGGGACTGCCCCGTTCGACACCCGGGCGACGTCGGCGAGGAAGGCCGGCGCGCCCCGGGCACCCCCCCGTAGGCGCACCGCTATCTCGACGAACCCTGGGCCCGGGCCCCCTTTGGCGGCGGCACCGGCCGGGGTAGCCAGGAAGGCCGGCGAGATGCCGATCCCGTTATCCGCATCGAAGATGCCGTTGGGCGGGAAGTCACCGGCCGTTGCCTCGATGCCGACCACGCGGAGCTCGACGGTCTCTACCTCGGAGCCGTTCGGTCCGGCCGTGAAATGGACCGTCATCCGGCTCCCGACCCTGAGGTGGAGGTTCTTGGCCGTCAGGAAGCTGACCTGGACCTCGTCGGGTCGGTCGGCCCGGGGTGCTCTGCCGGCCAGGAACTTGAACCGGCTCACGGCCCTACCCAGTCGGGGGTCGTCGAGGGCGGTGGCACCCAAATTGGGATCGGCCACCGCCAGACCTGTGGCCGTAGCCACCTCTCGCACCTCCGGAAGCCGCTCCAGTTGGTCGACCTGGTCTTGGCTGGCCGGTGAGAATATGCGGACGTCGGGGGCCCGCACTGCGCGCAGGAACCGCGGGTAGGCGCTGGCGGTCCGACGCGCCCCAGCCGCCATCGCCAGCACCGCCCCCGCGGCCAGGGCCACGACGACGGTAAGGGCGAGCCACGACGGCCATCGCCGACGTAGGTCCGCCCACGCGTAGACGCCGACCGCTTTCACTTCTCGACGCTCATGGGTGCCTCCTCGGCCGGCCAGGCACGCCCTTCGGCATGTTGAAGCGACTGTACGGCACATAGCGTGTCCTCCCACCGTGCCAGCTCCCGTCTTCAGGTACGGCCGGACGCACCAGGTTTCGAGGGCCATGTCACCAGCCGATCACCGTCCAGGAGGTGGATCGAGCCCGTCAAGTGTCGTGACATGCGCCAGTCCGTGGCCTCCGGGCGAGATGAGCGCTCGAGGCGTGATCCGAGCAACTGAGGGCGCCTCTCGACGCCAATACCCGCCGGTAGCGGGGAGTCGGGCTCAGTACCCTGAGCGGGGTGTTCGAGGGACTGCTCGGCCCGTGGCATCTGTTGATCCTCGCGGCTGTGATCCTCGTGGTCGTGGGCCCGCGGAAGATGGTGGCCAGGTGGCGGGGGA
>QHBU01000096.1:0-882 GCA_003244045.1 Candidatus Aeolococcus gillhamiae | reverse complement strand
ATCCCGACGAGCAGGCGGCGGACGCGTCGCCGGCGGATGCCAAAGTCGCCCGGCGGAGCCTCGCCCGCCGTCTCGGGCGATGGTTCCGACGCCGGTAGACCGAGCGGGCTGGGAGTCTCCTACGCCGAGATCGTGCCAATCCCGGCGCGGCGCTGAATCAGCTCGAGGACGTGGGCGCAGGGTGTGGTCCCGGTGTCTACGACAAGTGCTGGCATCTCGACATCACCTGGGCCGAGGTGGAACAGCTGCTCGACGCACATGACATCGTCGAAGAGACCGAGGACGTGCCGGGCGGATCAAAAGAGTGAGTCTGCTTCACGGCTGGACGCGCCCGCTCCACCTTGTCGAAGTTGTCGACCATGAACAGGAGCTCATCGTGTACGTAACCATCTACGAGCCCGACCTGGACCATTGGCAGCCGGGCCTCCGAGAGAGGAGACGCTGACATGACCTGCGTCTCGTGCGGGCGAGGAGAAATGGTGGAGGCGCGTCAGCCCAAGGTCGTCGAGCGCGATGGTCGTGTCGCCGTCGTGCGTGACGTCCCTGTGCTCGTATGCGACGCCTGCGGCGAGGCCTACCTCGAAACCGATGTGGCGAAGCAGCTCGACGTTCTCTTCCGTCGCCTCCTCGATGGTCCCGTCGACCAAGTCGTCGGGCACTACGAGCACACGGCCGTCGCCTGACCATCGTCGAACACGCGTGTCAGCTCGGTGGCCTCACCCCACCGGTGCCCGCGTCGACCACACCTCGGGTGAAAGTGAGCGATCCGGTGCCGAGGTCGATGTCTGACCACCGCAGGCCGCAGACCTGGCTCCGGCGGGCACCGGTCGAGGCGGCCAAGGGGAGGAAGCAACCGAGCTCGGGCTCGGCCTGGTCGAAGAC
>QHBU01000095.1 GCA_003244045.1 Candidatus Aeolococcus gillhamiae | reverse complement strand
CGAGGACGGTCCCTACCGCTATATGAGCGCCGCACGGAATGTGCCGCGAGCGAGGAGATCCACCCGCGAAGCGGGTTAGCTCCTCGCGTCTTCAGCGCGGCTTTGACCGAAGGCGCTCATCCCCCGTGACCTCGCCCCGGGAGGGGCACCTCTTGTTTACGCCACGAGGACAGCGTCAAGCTTGGCCTTGAGCGACTGCTTGGGCTGGTAGCCGACGATGCGCTCCTCGGCCTTGCCACCGCGGAAAACCATGAGCGTGGGAATGCTCATGATCCCGAACATCCCCGGGGTGATCGGGTTGGCGTCGACGTCGACCTTGGCGACCTTGACGCGGCCCTCGTACTCACCGGCGAGCTCCTCGACGATGGGCGCGATCATCTTGCAGGGCGAGCACCACGATGCCCAGAAGTCGACGAGCACGGGCACGTCGGAGTCCAGCACTTCCTGCTTGAAGTTGGTGTCGGTGACCGTGAGGGGGTGGGACATCGATCTCTCCTGGTTTGGCGCCGGGGGACGGGCGCCTTCATTCTGGCAAAGGGTTCGTTCTTGCGGGGTTCAGTCGGTCGCGGCCTTGGCGGGCTTGGTTGATTCGGCCGGCTTCGGGGTCGCTGCGGGGGCCGGTGACTCCTTGGCGGGGGCCGCCGGCTTGGTGGAGTCGGCGGCGGTTTCACTGGCGGGCTTGTCGCTCGACGCCGAGGCTGCTGCCGCCGTCGAGCGGCTGTCCGTCTTGTAGAAGCCACTGCCCTTGAAGAGGATGCCGGCCGGGTAGAAGAGCCGCGTGCCCGCGCCGCCGCAGTCCGGACAGGCCGCCAGCGATGGATCGCTCATGCGCTGTTGCACCTCGAACTCGCCCTGACACGACTGGCAGCGATAACCGTAGATGGGCACTCTGTCTCCTGATGGCTCCACTGAGAAAGCTACCCTACGGCCGGGCGCACCAAACGCGGCGTCAATTCTCCCAGGGACCGTGGCGCATCCGGAGCAGGTGACCCTCGAGACGGTGCGACGGAACCGTGCCGCTGGCGATCCCGCGGGCCTGCTCGGCGCCGTTGACGTTGAGACGGGCGACGCGCCGCTCGGCGCGCAGGAAACGCCGCAGGGCCACGTTGATCAGCTCGCTGCGGCTGAGCGGTGAGCCGCGGGTGTGGGCGTTGAGCGCCTCGAGGATGTCGTCGTCGACGGAGATGGCGATGCGGCGGGACATGCGGCAGATCGTACGCGGCCGGGGGTGGCGGGCATCGCCGTCACTAGAGCGGCGACAGCACCAACCCGGTGGGCACCTTTGGATAGAAGTATGTCGACTTCTGCGGCATCACCTCACCCGCGTCGGCGACGGCGATCATCTCCGCGGTGGTGGCGGGGTTGACCCCGAAGCCCAGCACCGCCTCGCCCGCGGCGACGGCGTGGTCCACCTCGGGCAGTGAGCGCGTGTAGGCGAGCGCGCCCTCGCGGATCGCCGCCCCGTCAGCCCCCGCCGGGCCGAGCACCTGGTCCTGGAGCACCACCACGTCGAGCGCCGCGCACGCGCCCCGTCCCGAGCTGCGCGGCCGGGAGAGCACCGCCGCGCCGTCGCGTGCCCGCACCGCGAAGGCGTGGTGTCCGTCCCGCTGCGCGGCCGCCGCCGCACCGGCTGCGGCCAGGTCATCGCTGGGGGCGACGTCCCAGCCGTCGTCAAGGCGCATCCAGAGATCGTCGAGGCTGAACGCGGCGCCGGCCCTGGACAGCAGCAACCGGTGGGTGGGCAGAAGGCTGATGCCGGGATCGTTCGCGTCGGCCAGGTACACCAGGGCGAACTGCGAGTCGGCGTCCGGTTCGTCGCCGGCCGCGGCCCGCTCGGCGGCGTAGGCGGCCGCGGTCTCGTAGCGGTGATGGCCATCGGCGATGTAGAGCCGGGCCCCGCGCAGCGCCTCCTCGATGGCGTGCACCTGGGGAGGGTCGTTGACGACCCAGAGGAGATGTTTCTCCGACCCGATCTCGCCGTCGATGCGGCCGCCGAGTAGGGCGCGACCGCCGGCCGCGCCGGCAAGGAGCGCGTCCATCTCCGCGGCGCCCTGCCACACGGCGAACACCGGGCTGGTCTGGGTTGAGGTCGCGCGCATCAGCGCGAGGCGGTCCTCCTTGGGGCCGCGCAGGGTGTGCTCGTGGGGGCGGAGATCGCTGTCCTCCCAGGCGGTGGCCCGCACCCGGGCGATGAGCCCGCGCCGGACCCGGTCGGAGCCGTCGGGCGCCGGGAAGCGGTGCTCGGTGACATAGAAGGACGGCTCCGGGTCGCGGACCAGGACGCCGATGCTGAGCCACGCTGCAAGGTGCTCGGCGGCGCGGGTGTAGCGGTCGCTGACACCGGGCTCATCGCCGGGGAGTTGCCGCCCGAAGTCGATCCGCACGATGTTGCGCAGGTCGCGGCCGTACAGCTCCTCGCGCTGGGCGTCGTCGATGACGTCGTACGGGGGAGCCAGGACGCCGCCGAGGTGCACCAGGTCAGGGTTGAAGTGGATGCCGCGGAGCGGCCGAACGTCTGCCATGCCGGCGAGTCTGCGTGAAGAGGCCGCGCCGGCAGCACGAGAGCGATGGTGGGTCGGGCGGCGCCAGCCGTAAGGTCGCAGGGAGTGGTTCCCCCCGCCTCGGTCTCCCTTCCTGAAAGGCAGGTGCTCTCTCGACAGCCAAGCGGCCGCCGACCCAATGATAGAAACGTCGCTCTGGACGATTCCTTGCGCTGCCTGCGCAGCGGCGCGTTTGCTCGCCGGACTATCGGGCGCGACCCGGTACCCCGGCTCGTGATCCGTCGGAGGCGCCGGCCAGCACCAAGTGGGGATCAACGAAATACCGGGTCACCGTGCCGGTCGAGCTGGTCACCAGCATCCCGCGAGCCGCGCCGAGGTCTGCCAACACACCACTGAGCAATATACGGTAATCTTGTAGTGTGACTATAACATCTGAGATCGCCGTCCAGCCTCCGCTGTCCACCGCCGGCGCGCGAATGGTGCTGCGCGCTGAGATCGCGCTGGTCGTGGGGGTGACCGCCTGCTCTGCCGAGGAGTCCAACAACGGCACCTTCAAGCCCATCGACATCGAGGTGATCGCGCAGCGGTGACGCTCACCTACCTGCTGCCCCTGCGTCGCGACCGCGTCGCCGAGGGGGCTGAGGGAGAGCTCGCACGATACCTCGCGGCGCTGACCGCGCACGTCGAGGTGCTCATTGTCGATGGCTCACCACCGGCGATCTTCGCGCGCCACGCGGTGCTGTTCGCGGATCTCGCCACCCATGTCGCACCGCACCCGAGCGACCGCTGCACCAACGGCAAGGCGTGGGCCGTGCTCACCGGGCTACGCCGCGCACGCCACGACACTGTGGTCATCGCCGACGACGACGTGCGCTGGGACGCGCAGACGCTGACCCGCGCCGCCGCCGCTCTCAGCGGATGCGATGTGCTGGTGCCCGCCAACTACTTCGCGCCGATGACCTGGCACGCGGCGTGGGACACGGGACGGATCCTGCTCAACCGCGCCAGCGCGCACGACTGGCCGGGCACGCTGGTGCTGCGCCGCACCGCGCTGTCGGCGACGCCGCGATACGACGGCGACGTCCTCTTCGAGAACTGCGAGCTGGTGCGCACCGTCATCGCGAGCGGCGGGTCTGTCCACATCGCGCCCGACCTCTTGGTGGCCCGCCGGCCACCGACGGTGCGTCACTTCCTCGGCCAGCGGCCCCGCCAGGCGTACGACGACCTCGCCCAGCCATACCGGCTCGCGGCGATGCTCGCCATCATCCCTGCTTCTCTGCTGGGAGGCAGGCGGGCGGTTGCCGCCGCAGCCGTCGTGTCCGTTGTCGCCGCCGAGGCCGGCAGGCGGCGGGCGGGCGGGCGCCGCGTCTTTCCCTGGTACACGTCGCTGTGCGCGCCGGCCTGGCTGTGCGAGCGTGGGCTGCTCTCGTGGGGGGCGCTCTGGTTGCGCGTCAGCCGCCGCGGCGTGCGCTACGGCGACAACCGGCTGCTGCGCGCCGCGACCCCTGTGAAGCGGCTTCGCGCGCGGCGGCGCGGACCGGCGTAGCCCGCCTTTTTTAGAGGCGAACCTGGCGAAGCTGCTCCAGGTTGGCGACCGTGGCGAGGCGCTCGAGGAGCGCGCCGTCGACCGCGTCGTCGATCTCCATGAGCATCACCGCGCGGCCGCGGGGATGGTCGCGACCCAGCTCGATGCGCGCGATGTTGATGTCGTTGCTGGCCAGAAGTGAGGAGACCGCTGCGATGACACCCGGACGATCCTCGTGCTGCACCACCAGGAACGTGCCGGACGGCTGCATGTCGACGCGGAAGTCGTCGATGCGGGTGATCCGCGGTACCCCGTCGAAGTGGGTGCCGGCCACGAGCAGGCGGCGCTCGCCGACCACCTCGACGAACACGGAGTTGGCGTGGTCGACGCTTCGGGTGGTGGTGTGCTCGTCGACGTCGACGCCCATCGAACGCGCCACGGTCTTGGCGTTGATGGCGTTCAGCCGCGTGTCGGTGAAGTGGCCGAGCAGGCCGCGCAGCACCTCGGCGGTCACCAAGGTGGTGTCGACGGCGGCGAGCTCGCCGGCGTAGCTGCAGATCACCCTCTGCACGCCGCCACTGCTGAGCTGCGCCGCGAGCGAGCCCATCTTCCGACCCAGCTCGAGATACGGGCGCAG
>QHBU01000094.1 GCA_003244045.1 Candidatus Aeolococcus gillhamiae | reverse complement strand
GGCACGGGCCTCGTCCGGCTCCATGGAAGGGACTCCAGCGGGAAGCCACGCCTCGATCGGGGACCAGCGGTACTGGCTGCTCGTCCACGATCCCTTGGGCCGGCCCCGCACCACCCGCTGCTCGGTGGCGAGCAGGAACAGCACGCGCGTCACAACACCCACTTTGGCGGCCCAGGTCTTGCCCTCACCTACCGACAGTTGCTCGCGCAGCTCGGGCACCGCCTTGGACAGCTCTGCCCCGGTGGCCTCGCCGCGGGCCGAGAGCTCGACCATCGTCTTGGCCTCCGCCTCCCGGAGCCATCGCTCCCCGTCCACCGAGATGCCGTTCGCTTCTATCATCCGCACCAACCTGCGGCGCTCGCCGGCCACCAAGGGGTCTGTGCAGGCGGCCTGGACCACGGGAACGAGGTTGACAGGCACCACGAACATGGTGCGGCGCATGCAGAGCGTACGCACCAGGCGCCGGTCGTCGTAGAGCGCACGCTCGAGGGCGACGACTGCACCCGAAGGCTCCCTCAGCCTTGCCGCCGTCGACAGGAAAACGGACGCGGGGTCGCTGCCGTGGAGGCCTACCAGGTCACCAGCGAGCGTGGTCACGTCGGAGTGCCGAGATGCGGGCTTGAGGTGGTGGCACACGCCTAGGCGTGCCCGCCGCTCGTCGTCGCTGATGCGTCCCACCGCCACATCATCCTCCAACAATCTCAGGTAGATGTGAGCCGCTAGAATCTCGCCATGGCCGACTCGGAGAGGCTGACCTGCACCCTCTGACTTCTTCCACTTCTCCATCGGCATCGGCGCCGGCGCCATAACTCTTGAGGTCCATGCCCCCGCCGAGGCCCAGACCATGCTGTCCAGCCTGCTGGGTTGATCACCTGTACGGGCCCTTCGCCCGTTCGACCGCAGCGGCGATCTCATCCTCCTTCTGGAGGAACACCTTCCCTGGCAGGGCGGACATGATGCCAGCTGCGGTTCGGCCCCCAGGCGTCAGGGCCCGGCGGTCGTCGGTGTGGTCTTCGACCCGCCCGCCTTGGCGGCCATGATCCTGGTGGCGTCGATCGTCGTGCTCGACATGGTGCCGACGACTCGAACCGGGGTGCCCACCGCGAAGTCAGACCTAGATCCGCGCGTTAGCCGGCGTCTTCGGTAGACCATCCGCGACAAGAGCCTTTCGTTTCAAGAGAATCGGGGTTGCGAAAGCCACGAACGCTCCTGAAAGAAAGGCACCTGTCGGGTGAAGACGATACCGAAGCGCCGGCCCGCTGTCACGGTTGGTCGGGACGACCCTTCCCTCACCCCGGCAGCGGGGTTGGTGCTGGTGGCCGAGGTCGATCGCATCCTGGGCGTCGCATCCACCATCGACGCCCACGTTGGGTCGATCAAGGGGCGTCGCCAGGGCCTGTCCGCCGGCGAGCTGGTGCTGTCGATGGCCGAGACCATGCTCGCCGGGGGCGACTTCATGATCGACCTGGACAACCTGGCCCGCCCTGATACCGCCGGTGCGGCCCTGCGGGCGGTGGCCGAAGCGCCGGCGTCGACGACGTTCATCGCCCTGGCCCGCCGCTTCGACGACGTGGCGATCGGAGACCTGGGCTCGGCCATGGGGGTGCTGGTGCGCCGGGCGTTCGCGGCGCTGCCCGAGCGGCGACGGGCGGCGCTGGCGGCGCCGCGGCCCACGATCGACCTCGACCCCACCGACATCGAGGTCTACGGCTCCAAGAAGGAAGGTGTCGCCTACAACTACGCCGGCCAACGAGCCGGGCGGGCGCACCCGGTGGTGTGGGCCGAGGCCGGGGTGGTGCTGGCCGCCGAGCTCGGCTCGGGGCGCGACGACCCCCGGCCCCAGGCCCCCGACCTCATCGCCCAGGCGGTGGCCGCCTTGCCCGAGGGTCTCGGCCGACCCCGGGTGCGGGCCGACGCCGGCTTCTTCGACCGGGGGGTGGCGGAGGCGGCGCTGGCCAACGGGTGCGACTACGCCGTCGCAGCCAAACGCAACAAAGCAGTGTGGCGGGCAGCGCGAACCGTTGAGAAACAAGCCTGGGAGCCCGCTTCGGGCATGGCCGGCGCCGAGGTGGCGGAGTGCCCCTACGTGCCGGGGGGCTGGCCCGAGGGCACCCGCACCATCGTCCGCCGTGTCCGCCTCAATGCCGACGAGGTCCGCACCGACCCCCGGTCACGCCGTCGGCGCACCATCGACCCCGAACAACTGCGCCTCGTCCTCGACGGTGAGGCCGACCACGTCTACGCCTACAGCTTCATCGTCACCAACCTCGACGGTGACGCGGTCGAGATCGAGGCCTGGTTCCGGGAACGGGCCC
>QHBU01000093.1 GCA_003244045.1 Candidatus Aeolococcus gillhamiae | reverse complement strand
ACCGATCGCCGCACCTTCCTCGCGGGGAGCGGTGCAGCGGGTGCCGCGGTGCTAGTCGCGGCATGCGGAAGCAGCACCTCCTCGCCGAGCAGCTCCAGCAGCAGCGCGTCGTCGCCCACGCCGAGCGGCGGCGGAGACGCGGCCGTCGCGATGACCGCCGCAAGCCTCGAAGTGCTCGCCGTCGCAACCTACAAGGCGGCAGGAACGGCGGCCACGGCAGGCCACCTGGGTGCCGTGCCACCGGCGGTGGCGACCTTTGTGACGACGGTTGGCGCGCACCATCAGGCGGCTCTCGACAAGTGGAACGCCGTGCTGCAGACGGCCGGCGCTCCTGCGGTGACCGCACCGCCTGCCGACCTCAATCAGACCGTGCAGACTGCGTTCGCGGCCGTGACAGATGTGCCCGGCCTTGCCAAGCTCGCGCTCATGCTCGAGAAGACCGCGTCCGACACCTACCTGGCGGCCGGCCCGACCTTGCAGAGCAAGGATGCGATCACCCTGGCCGGGGCGCTCCAGATCGTCGACCAGATGCACGCGGCAATCCTGTACTACGTGCTCGGACAGTACCCGGTCCCCGACGTCTTCCAGAAGACGGACATGGCGTACTCCCCGCCCAAGTAACGGCTGCGGCAGGTCCGCGTCACCTCTGCGCGTGGAGGTGGCGCGGGCCGTCGCTGCACACAACGAAAGGGAACTCCGCCTTGCATCTCCGTGCACTGATTCTCGCCGTCGGCGCGGCCGGCGCGGTCGCGGCATGCGGCAGCACCGCCTCAACCGGCTCGTCCGCGCCCGCCTCCGGCGGGGCGAACACCATCACCATCAAGAATTTCGCGTTCGGACCCGCAACCCTGCACGTCAGCACAGGGACCACGGTGACTTGGACCAACAGCGACTCGACCACTCACACCACCGCGGCCGACAAGTCGGCTGCTCAGCAGTGGGACTCGGGCAACCTCACACCAAACACCTCCTACGCGGTGACCTTCGCCAAGCCGGGAACGTATTCCTTCCACTGCACCATCCACAACTACATGACCGGCACGGTGGTGGTCAGCGGGTGACGGCCCTACCGCTTGCCTGGCCGCGCCAGCCGAGAGATCGAGGAGCGGTGGCGGTCGCCAGGGTGGTCGGCGCCGGACTGCTCGTCGCGATCGGGCTCATCCACCTCTCGCTGGCGCCGACGTACATCCTGGTGGCGACGTACATCGGGATCCTCTTCTACGTCACGTGCGCAGTCGCCTGGCTCAGTGCGCTGGCCATCCTGGTCGGCGTCCGCGGCGCGTGGCTCGTCGATGCCCTGCTCTCGGCGGGCACGATGTCCGGGCTCGTGCTCGCGTCGACGACCGGTCTCCCGGCCTTCATGGACAGCTTGTCTGCCCCGCTGGCAACGCTCTCCCTGGCGCTCGAAGGCGGCTTTCTCGCCCTGTACGCCAGCGCCGCCATTGCCCGCCGCAGTCCGGTGCTGAGCGGCCGCCGCTGAGCAACCGGGGGAGCCTGGTGGCAGGCGGCGGAGCCGATCAGGCGGTGACCGTCGCGCGGCTGTCACCGCCGCGCCTGTTGCAAGCGCAGTCCCCTGCGCTATAGTCAGCTCACGCGGGAGCCTTCGGGAACCGCTGCGCGGCCAGTGCGGCCGCCACCGTCAGAGCAGTGTCGTCGCTTGCGCTGATGCCCGAATCCATCCCGAACCGGATGCATGACGCCGGGGACTGTACCCCCACGGCGTCCGAGGTTTGACCGTCCGACTGATATCCCCGGACCTCGCTCTCGACCGTCTCCATCTCATCGTGCCCGACGGCAGTGACGCCATGGTGGTGCTCACCACGCTCGCGGACGGGGATGCGAAGGACGCCGACCCGCGTGACCTCTTTGCCCAGAGGATCAGCGAGGTGGGCCACCTCACGGTGTCGTTCGGGGACGAGGAGCCGCCCCAGCTGCGTGTCGCCCTCCCCGACCTCACCCTGGAGTGCGTGCCCCAGGAGTCGCCGGACCACGACCCCGACCATCTCGCCCTGCGGGTGCTGTCGATGCGCCCGGCGATGGACCACCCCGACGGCAGCAAAGTCCTCACAGTCACCGCCCGCACGCCGATCGTCACCTCCGCCAACGGTGTGGCCAGCGACACCCACCGCCTGCTCGACTGGAAGGAGGCGAGTGCCGCGGCGGCGAAGTCGGCGGAGCTGTACGCCGCTCTCAAGCTCGTTGACAGCCTCGAGAAGGCCGAGCGCCAGCGCGCCGCCACCCAGCGCACCCACTTCAGCGCGGCCAAGGAGTACTGGCGCTGCAAGCGCTGCCGGGCTCTGTGGCGCCCCGCCGACCACGAGCGCTGTCCGTCGTGCGGCCACGAGTTCACCGACGCCGACCGCCGCCAGCCTGAGGTGGGCAAGGTGGAGTTCACCGTGCCCGAGGGCGAGCAGATCAACCTCACCCCGGATGCGGCGGTGCTCGTCGAACCGGAGGACGAGCCCAACTTTGTCGGGCGCGTGTCGCGCATCGACCACCACCGCCACACCGTCGAGGTGACCTGCCGGACGTTCGAGCACGCCGGCAGCGAGGGCACGATCACGCCGTCGTTCAACAAGGCCCTGTACCAGGCCAAGCGCAGCGTCCTCGCCGCCATCGCCACCCGCGACTTCGGGGTCGGCCTGCTCGCCCAGCTCATGGTCACGCCGGAACGGGTCACCGCCCCGCTCTACGCCGAGCAGGAGCACACCCACGACTGGTTGACCGAGGGGATGATGGCCAACCCGCCGCAGGATCGCGCCGTGGCGCTACTGGGCGCCCTCGCTGCCGGCGAGGCGGTGTTCATCCAGGGGCCGCCGGGAACTGGCAAGACGACGGTCATCGTCGAGGCCATCAAGCGCCGCCTGGCGGCCAACCCCGACGAGCGCATCCTGGTGACGTCGCATAGCAACCTCGCCGTCGACAACGCGCTCGAGCGGCTCGCCGGCACGCCGGGGATGCGCGCTGTGCGCGTGGCCCGCGCCGAGCGGGTGCATCCCACCGTGGAACGCTTCCGCTGCGACGACGAGGACGACCCGCGGCTCCTCGAGGCCAACTGCTACTTCGCCACCTGCGCCACCGCGGCGACGTCGGCGATCACCGACATGAACTTCGACATCGTCATCCTCGACGAGGCCAACAAGGCGCGCGTCGACGAGGCGCTCCCCGCGTTGCGCCTCGGCTCGGCGCTGGCGCTGGTTGGTGACCACAAGCAGCTGCCGCCGGTCGAGGACGACGCGCTGTACGGCATCGTCGAGAGCGACGAGGCCCTGGAAACCCTTGTCAACAGAAGCCTTTTCGAGCTGGCGTGGGAGGGTCGCCTGCCTGAGTCGGCGCGCTGCCTGCTGACCATCCAGCACCGCATGCACCCGGACATCGCCGCCTACGTGTCGGCGGCGAGCTACGACGGCCAGCTCCAGGACGCGCCCGAGGTGCAGGCCTACTCGTACATCACGCGCACGCCGTTCCCGGTGGCGCTGCACTTCGTCGACACCGAGGGCATGCGCGGCGTGCGCGAGCGCCGCGGACCCGGTGGCGCGCTGCGCAACGAGGCCGAGGTGCGCGTCGCGGCGCAGGTGGTGCGCCTCCTCGACGAACGCGCCCCGCGCGACATGAGCATGGCGGTGATCGCCATGTACGCCGAGCAGGTGGAGCGACTCCGCCAGGCGCTCGGGCGGCGCCGCTTCAAGCGCCCGGTGAAGATCGACACTGTCGACTCCTTCGAAGGCCGCGAGGAGGACATGGTGGTCATCTCGCTGGTGCGCTCCAACGAGCGCGGCCGCATCGGCTTCCTGCGCGTGCCCAACCGCCTCAACGTGGCCATCTCGCGCGCCAAGCACCTGGTCGCGTGCATCGGTGACAGCGCCACCCTGCGGGCGGGCGAGGAGTCGATGTATGGCGAGCTCGTCGAGGCAGCTCGCTCCACCGGGGGCTGGCTCAGCGCGCTCGACATCGTCAGCCCGGGCAAGCCGCAGCGGCGCCGCCGCGGTGCTGGCCAGACCGCCGCGCCGCGCGTCGGCGAGGACGGCCAGCCGCTCCCGGCTGTCGAGGGGGAGGACGGTGCCGCGCGCCGCCGCCGTCGCCGGCGCCGGCGCGGGCCGGCACAGGCGGGGGGCGCTCCCCGCGTGCCCGGCGAGGCGGGTCAGCCCGCCGCCGACGGAGCTCCACCCCAGCTCGGTCCTGACGGTGAGCCCCTGCGCCGCCGCCGCCGTCGCCGTCGTCGCGGTCGCGGGGCGGGCGGAGGCACACCCGGCGTTGGAGCACCGCCAGCCGACGGGGCCAGTGCTCCGGTCGACGGCTCCGCTGCTCCAGGCTCGCTGCACTTCGGGCCGGGTGGGGAGACGCAGAGCTTTAGTCCGCGCCGTCGCCGGCGCCGCCGTGGTGGAGGCGGCGGAGGCCAGGGTGCCCCCGGCCAGTCCGCCGACGGCGAGGCCGCGTCCGTCGAGCCGCCCCCGGCCGCCACCGGCTGAGCGCGACCCATGGCTGGACAGATCAGCGTCTTCATCCGCGCGGGGGATCCCGAATGCGAAGCCCTGCTCCGCTACCTCGACCAGCGCGGCCTCGCCTACACCACCCGCGACGTCACCGCCGACCCCTCGGCGAGCGCGATCCTCTTCGGCCGCCTCGGGCGGGTGGCCGTCCCGGCGCTGATCATCGACGACCGCATGATCGTCGGCTTCGACCCGGTGCAGCTGGCGCGCTTCCTTCCCCGCCCCGATGACGACGGCCCGGGCGTCTCGTTCGGGGCCGCCGTCCGCGCGGTGACCATCGACATCGCCAAGGACCGCGGCCTCCCCGCCGCCTTCGGGGTCGAGGTGGGCCCGGTCCACGAGGCTTCGCCGGCCGCCGAGGCGGCCATCCGCACCGGCGACGTCATCACAGCGATCGGCGGCTACACACTCACCGGGGGCGCCGAGCAGTTCCGCACCGCGGTGGCGGGCCGCCGCCCCGGCGACACCATGATCCTCACGGTCTGGAGGGACGGCGCCTTCGTGGTCTGCACGGTCGAGTTCCCGCGAGAGCCGGCGGAGACGACGGCATCCGCAGAGACGCCGCCAGCCGAGGACAGGGGTGACACTGACAGCTAAGTCGGCTCGCGGGCGACTTCGAAGCGCTGTTCACGGAGCTCAGTCTCCAAGGCTGGGTACGCCGTAAGGTTGGCTTCGATGATCCGGCGAGCCATGGCCACGCGATCGTCGTGGGTGGCCGTGGGCCAGGTGTCGAGCGTTTGCTCGGTGCGATCAGCCCAGGCCAGCAACATCAGGGCGTGTTGGGAAAGGAAGTCGAAGACGAAGGCACGGACGTGAATCTGATCCTGAAAGGGAGCCGTACCCCGCAGGTACTCGGGTCCGACGTCGACGCCGACGTCGAGGATGGCGCGGGCATCGGCGCGCACTTGTCGGAGCGCAGCGTCGAGCTGCGCGCGGGTCGATCGGTCCGCCATGAAGATGCGTAGCAGCGGCTCGCACTCCAGCGCGGTAGCCCGGGGCGGCGTGGCCAGCCACTCCCGCAGCACCTGGCGGCCACGTGGAGTGATCCTGTACGTCGAGCGAGCTCGACGGCCGACGTGCCCCAGCTCGACCTCCGCGAGGCCCCTGGCGACGAGCTGCTTGGTCTCCGCGTAGATCCTGCTCTCGGCGCGGGGCCAGAAAAAGCGCATGTTGCGACGGAGTTGCTTGGTGATCTCGTAGGTCGTCCAGCTCGGTCGCAAGTCCAACAGGCCGAGGATCGCGCTGGCCGTGGTCGCCGTTCGCGGCACGCCCTTGACATTACTCCTAGTAGGAGCGTATTGAGTCTCTTACCGTTCATGGGGTTGGAGGTGTGAGATGGCCGTGGCTTTCCTCTTCGAGGCAGAAGGCGCCGACGGGTCGCAGTACGACGAGGTGATGCGAGGGATCGGCCGAGCCGAGCTGGACTCAGACACCCCGGAGGGCATCATCTCCCACATCGCGGGACCGACGGCAACGGGTTGGCGGGTGGTCGACGTGTGGGAATCGGAGGAGCAGGCGGGCCGTTTCTACGGTTCGGAGAGCTTCCAGAAAGCAGCGAGCATCCTTCCGGCGATGCAACAGCACAGCTGGCAGCTGCACCGGCTCGAGACCTACAAGGCCGTCCGGGCGACCGGCGCATAGCGAACCGGACGGTCCGGTCCGGTACCCAACAAGGCCGCGAGCCCTTCAAGATCGCGACCAAGCTCGCGCCGAAGAATTTCGCACTCGGGAGGAGTTCGCTCGGGCACATCTCCGCAGTCGCGAGTTCTGCAGGCGCCCGAGGCCGTGTCGGACGCGAAAGCGTTCGACGCGGCTGCCAATGGCGCCGAAGCCTGTTTGAGCAGCAAGGAGATGTGCTCGTGCGAACTCCCGCCCCTTACGCGGGACTCGTCTTCGGTGCCATCTCCTTCGCGGTTGCCTTGAGGAACGGCCCACCCCAGACCCCGATCGAGAGCAGGCCTCCGAAGATCATCAGAGCCTGCACGCTCACCTTGCCCTGCTCGGTCCAGTAGACGTCCTCGAGCTCGAGCCAGAGCGCGAACTCGTCCAGGGTCAGCGCCGCGCCGACCCCGTAGGCGAACGAGGTGGCGCGGTGGATCGTCTTCTGCTGCTCGGCGTCGTCGGCGATGACCAGCCAGAGGTAGCCTGTGGCCAGCAGCCCGCCGATCCCGAAGACCAGGTGGTGGAGATGGCGGCCGTTGCGACTGAGGTTGTGGAAGGGCCCGATCCCGCGCCGAATCAAGTGCGTGATCACCCGCGCGGAGATCGCCCCCACGTCGAACCCGATCGAGGACAGGAAGAGCCGTTCGCGCCGGGTATCCTGGAAGCTGTATAGGTAGTGGTGCCGGATGCGCTTGGGCAGCGCGGCGTTCGCGTTGTAGCCCGGAGCGGCCGCGGTCACCAGCCTGGCGGGGGCTCGGTGCGGTTGAGCAGGCGCACGAAGTCCTCGGCGCGAGCCACCGCCTCCCAACGACGGGCGAAGAAGTCCTGGCAGATGAGCCGGTTGTCAGCCAGGGCGGTGACCGTCACCGCCCACTGGTTGAGGGCCTTGGCCACCTCGACCTCGTGGGTGTTGTTGTCGTTGCGCAGGACCATGCCGCTGGGCGCAGGACGGCGCGCGCCGTCATTGCGTCGGGGGGACGCCATTGCCATTGCGAGAACCCTCCTGCGATTGAGCCGAGTGCGAGCCGGTGGACGGCGGGCGAAGGCGATCGCCTGCTCATACAGCGAACCGGCTGCGGAAGACACCAGCGGTCGGCGCCAATTGTGGCGCAAATCGCCCCGCGACGGAAGGGGCGGCCAGCTCAGCCGTCGATATCGAGGCTGGCCTGCCCCGAGCTGGGGTCGGCGGCCGCCGGCTCCGTCGGCGGGGGCGCCTCGGCCACCCAGGCGGGCACCGAGCCGTCCCGTTCCACGATCCGCTCGAGGATCGGCTGTGGAGGCCGGGGTAGGGGCACATCGAGCAGAGCGGCGAAGTCGAAGGCGTTGACCACCGCGTAGTTGCTGCGGTTGTTGTTGAGCAGCACGTGCACGGGTGTGCCGCGGTCGGCCGCCTCACGGATCGCTGGGACCCATTCCTCGAGCTCGCGAGGCGAGTACAGGTAGTTGAAGCGGTAGTCGCTGGTGGGACCGTCGGGCCGGTACCACGTCGTGCGATTGCGTCCGTGAAAGCGTGCGATGCACAGCTTGGGCGAGGTGATCGCGAGGATCGGCGGCGCGGTGCCGCTGCCCAGCTGCGGCGCGTCGACACCGACGTACACGCAGTCGAGCTCGCGGAGCAGGTCCTCCGTCGCCGGCCACGCGTCGTTGTCAAACCAGCTGCGATGACGGAACTCCACAGCGACGATGTCGTCGGGATGGCGCTCGCGCGTCTCCAGCAGAACGTCGCGTGCGTCGGGACGGTTGGTGAACCAGGGTGGGAACTGGTAGTGGACGGCACCGAGCCTTCCGCTGTCGCGCAGCGGTGACAACGCGGCCAGGAAATCGCGGACCTCCTCGTCGGTGGGTGGCCGCGGCCGGCCGTTCTCGCGCTCGTGGCGGGTGAGGCTGCGAAACGCCTTGATGTTGAACCGGAAACCGGCCGGCGTGCGCCCGATCCAGCTGTCGACGACCTCGGGCTTGGGGAGGCCATAGAAGCTGGTGTCGATCTCCACCATCGGGAAGAAGCGCGCGTAGTACTCGAGCTTCTCGCGCTGACGGCGTCCGCGCTCCAGCTCTGGCGGGTAGAACTCCTTGTGGTCGGCCCAGTTGCAGGTTCCGACACGGATCTCCGCAGCCATGTTCCCTCCGGGTGTGAGAGGCACCGTCGCCCCTGAATCGTCAAACAGTAACCACGCTGTGACGGGGCTGCCGGAAGCGCTGCGGAGAATGGCCGAGAACCGGCTGCCAAAGGAGTTCAGTGAGCCTCGTGACACAAGTCGCGTCCGTCCCGTCCGCGCCCCCCGAAGGCTCGCTGTCGGACGGCCCGCTCTTCGGTCCAACGGTGCGGCTGCGACTCTTCGCGACCGTGCTCATGGTGCCGGCGCTGGCGCTGTGGATCAAGATGCTGCTGACGCTGCCGGCGGCGTCGCGGACGTACACGCTGCCGGTCTGGGGCCTGGCGGCGCTCTTCTTCATCACCGAGCGTTGGCCGATCGCCGTCGCGCTGCGCCGCGGGACACGCCCGGTGGGGATGTCCGCCGCGCCGCTGGTGCTCGGTCTGTTCTTTGCACCGGGCGGGGCGATCATCGTGGGCTTCCTGGTTGGCGCTGTTGCCGCGGCGATAAGTCGAGGCGACCTGCGCCACCCGGACACCACCTTCAACATCGCGCAGTTCTCCTTCTTCTCCGCCCTTGCAGCCCTGTCGTTCAACGCGACCGCGGGCGTGATCGGGACCGACCAGCTCCCCACCAGCGCATACAGCGCGGTGCTCTGCGCCGGCCTGGTGCTCGTGCTGAGCAGTCTCACCAGCCTGTTCACCATCGGCCTCAACGACGGCACCGTCCCCGGCGACCTCGCCCTGGAGAACATCGCGCTGTCGTTCGCCGCCACCGCCGTCGCCTGCATGTACGGGCTGATCGCCGCCGAGATGCTGCTCTCCGATCCCAAGGGGATGGCGATCGTCGCCGTCTTCGGCGTGGTTCTGCTCGGTGGCTACCGCCTCCTGCTGACGGAGCGTCGTGAGCGCCGCGTCGCGGAGTTCCTGCGCGGCTCCGACGAGGCGCTCAGTCACTCGAACGAGCTCGAGGCGGCCATCGTCGGGTTGCTCGGCCGGGCGCGCGAGATGTTCGAGGCGCAGATCGCGCAGCTCACCATCTACCCGTCGTCACCGGGAGAGAAGGCGTACCGCACCACTGTGCGCGCCGGCGACCCCAGCGGCACGGAGGTGATGGTGCCCATCGACCTCAACGACCTCGACGACATCCTCGAAGCCGACTCGGACGGCGTCATCATCGACCGCATCAGCGCGTCGCCGAGCTCGCGCGACGTGCTCAGCCGGCGACACATCGACCACGCCATGGTGTCGTTGCTGCGCGGCCGCTCGCGGCTGATCGGCAGCCTCATGGTGGGCAGCCACGTCACCGCGCGCAGCTTCGACCAGCGCGACCTCCACCTCTTCCAGTCGCTCGCCATCCAGACCAGCTCGACGTTGGAGAACGGCCACCTCGAGCAGTCGATTGCGCGTCTGTCCGACCTGCAGGAGCAGCTCTCCCACCAGGCTTTCCACGACTCGCTCACCGACCTCGCCAACCGCTCGCTGTTCAGCGATCGCATCGACCACGCGTTGCTGCGTCGCAGCCGCACCGGCAAGCCGGTGGCGGTGCTGTTCATCGACCTCGACGATTTCAAGGCGGTCAACGACACGCTCGGTCACTCCGCCGGCGACCAGCTGCTCATGGGTGTCGCCGAGCGTCTGCGCAACTCGCTGCGCCGCCCCGACACCGCTGCGCGGCTGGGCGGCGACGAGTTCGCAGTGCTCATCGAGGACATCGACACACCGAATGAGGCTGAGCTGGTTGCGGAGCGCATCTTCACGGCGCTCGTCGAACCGTTTGCGCTCGCCGGCCAGTCGGTCACCGTGCACGCATCGATCGGTGTGGCGGTGTCGGACGACGCCACCGACAGCGCCAGCCGCCTGATGCGCCACGCCGACGTCGCCATGTACGCCGCCAAGAGCGCCGGCAAGTCCCGCCACGTGCTCTTCATCTCGGGTATGGAGGCGGAGATCGTGGCCCGGCACCGGCTTCGCGCCGACCTCGAGCGGGCCATCTCCGCGGACGAGTTCGGTGTGCACTACCAGCCGATCTTCGACATGGCCGACGGGCGCCTGGTGGCCACCGAGGCGCTGGTGCGCTGGCGGCATCCCACCCGCGGCATGGTCGCGCCCGACGACTTCATCAGCACCGCCGAGGAGACGGGCGTCATCCTCGCGCTCGGGACCCGCGTGCTGCGCAAGGCGTGCATCGAGACCCGGCAATGGCAGGAGAGCTACCCGTCGTCGGAGCCGCTCTGGGTCAGCGTCAACATCTCCCCGCGGCAGCTGCAGCAGCCAGGCTTCGTCGACGAGGTGCTCGACGTCGTCGCCGACACCGGGCTGCTGCCCAGCTCGCTGGTGCTGGAGCTCACCGAGAGCATGGTGCTCGACGACGCCAACTCCGGTGCCAGCATCGACAAGCTCGAGGCCCTCAAGCGCACCGGCATCCGCATCGCCATCGACGACTTCGGCACCGGCTACTCATCGCTCAGCTACCTGCGCCGCCTCCCGGTCGACATCCTCAAGATCGCCAAGCCGTTCGTCGACGACCTCCACAACACCGAGGACGAGGGCGACTTCGCGCGGGCCATCATCGGTATCGGCAACGCGCTCCGTCTCACCATGATCGCCGAGGGCATCGAAACCACCGAGCAGCTCATCGCCCTGCGCCACCTCGGCTGCCATCTCGGCCAGGGCTATCACCTCTCGCATCCCATCAAGGGCGAGGCGGTGGAGCGACTGCTCGCCGCGGGCGGCGTCGACCTCGCGCTGCTTGCGCTGCCGACGCCGCCTCCGGTCGCGTCGATCATCCAGCTGCACAAGCAGGCGCTGTAGAGAGCGGCGGCGTCAGTCGTCCGGCGGCTTGCGCTCCACAAGCAGCTGTGTCTCGGTCGGTTCAAAGCCGACGTTTCGGTAGAGGTCGATCGCGAAGTAGTCGGGGTCGGCGACCATCACGAGCGTGCGTGCCCCGAGCTCGTCGAAGCCGTACCGACTGACGTGGCGGACCAGCGTGCCGGCGAGGCCGCGGCGGCGAAAGTCGGGATCGGTCTGGACGGACTGGAAGCGCGCGAGGCCGGGGCCGGCGGCGAGCAGTCCCATTTGCGCAGCGAGCCGGTCGCCAACGAATGCCCCGAACCAGCGCCCGTGGCCGGCCTCCACGAGCCCGCGATTGATGCGCGCCTTCTCCGTCGCAAAGGTGCGCGCTGCCACTGACTCGATGTTCTCTCTGCCACAGCGTATCTGCAGCTCTACGCCCCGGGCCCAGTCGTCGTCCGAGCGCAGGCCGCGATAGACGGCGTCGCGGTTGATGTGCGCGGGCGTGCGCACCGCGGCGGCTGTCATGACGGTCAGCGCTTCCGCGTCGAAGCCCTTTTCGGTGAACCACGCCAGGTCGGCGAGGGTACCGGTCGTGCCGTCGAAGCCCATCGCGACATGTTTCGCCAGGGGAAAGGCTGCGGCGAAGCGGTCTAGCCATCGCTGCGACGCCGGCGGGTCGGGTACCTCCGCCAGGAGAAGGAAATTGCCCCACCAGTACGTCGGGATGTCGGGGCTGCTGACGACCAGGTGGTCGCCGTGGTCCTCCACCAGTGTCCCGCCGAGCCGCAGCAGCGCCAGGTCGGTCTGGTAACCGAGCGACGCGAGCTGCAGCACGGCGGGACTGTACGGGAAGACCGCTGCGTCAGCCGGCCGCCTTGAGCTCCTCGAGCAGCTCGTCGAGCCGCTGCAGGCTCTCGCTGTAGCCGCTCTCCATGCCCGACTGAATCATCCCGTCGCGGTCTTCGACGGTGAGGAAGCGCTGTGTGCTGATCATCCTGGTCCGGCCATCGTCGAGCTCCTCGAGCTCCACCGTCTCCAGCGTTTCGTGCCCGGGGCCGATCGGCTCGTAGTTGAAGGTCCGGGCGATCCGTGACGGCGGCACGATCTCGCGGTACTCGCCGAAGAACGCGAACTCGTTGCCGGTGGCGTCCTTCATGCGGTACCGCCAGCCTCCGCCCATGCGCACGTCCATCTCCTCCACGACAAGCGTCTCCGAGCGGGGGCCCCACCAGCGCGGGACCAGGGCCGGGTCGTTGTAGGCGCGAAACACGAGCTCGCGCGGCGCGTCGAACACGCGCGTTCCGACGACCTCGAGGTCCAAGGGCATGGTCAGCACGAGGGTCGTGTCAGCGGTCGAGGGCATGGTCATTCTCCTTGTTGACGTCCTGTTCCTTGAGGTCCTGGAGGACCTCGTCAAAGCGATCCAAGCGCTCTTCCCAGAGCCGGCGATAGGACTCGAGCCACGCGTCCAGCTCTCGGAACGCCTGCGGCTTGAGGCTGTAGATGCGCTGCTGCGCCAGCCGCCGCACGTCGACGACCCCGGCGTCGTGGAGGAAGCGCAGGTGCTTGGAGACCTGGGGCTGGCGCAGCTTGAGCCGCTCGACGATCTCGGCCACCGGGCGGGGGCCGCTGAGCAACAGCTCGACGATCTGGAGGCGGTTGGGCTGGGCCAGCGCGATGAGGGTGGCGTTCATAGCGGCGTGAATATATCGAAGTAGGCATATGCGTGTCAAGGCATATGAGTGAGTTGCGCTGCCCGTGTGACGAGGTTTCTCACATCGCGATCGGGGGGTGGTTCGGACTCGATAGGCTGAACTCATGCGCTCGCAACGCGAACTCGGCACGCTGGCGCTCGCCGCTGCCCAGGCGGCCGGCGACGTGATCCGGGCGTCGCGCCGGGACGCGGCTCCGCTCCAAGCGCAGCTCAAGGGGGCCGGCGACTACGTCACCGTGGTCGACCGCGCCGCCGAGGCTGCCGCCATCGCCGTGCTCCACGAGGCAGAGCCCTCCATCGACGTGCTCGCCGAGGAGCGGGGCGGCGAGGTGACTGAGCGCATGTGGGTGATTGATCCGCTCGACGGCACAACCAACTTCCTGCGCGGGTACCCCGAGGTGGGGGTGTCGATCGCCCTGGTGGAGGGCGGCGTGCCGCGTGTCGGCGTGGTCACCGCGCCGCTGACCGGCGGCCACTGGTCGGCGCTTGCCGGCGAGGGCGCCTACGACGCCGCCGGCCGCAGGCTCGACATCCGCCGCTCGACCGGCACCGGCGTGGTGGCCACCGGTTTCCCCTTCCGCCGCCCCGACAACCGGCCTCGCTACCTCCCGGTCCTCACTGCGGCGATGGAGCGTTTCGAGGACCTCCGCCGGGCCGGTGCCGCCAGCCTCGATCTCGCCTACACCGCCTCCGGGGTGTGGTGCGGGTTCTTCGAGCTCAACCTGGCGCTGTGGGACATCGCCGCCGGCAGCCTTCTGGTGCGCGAGGCCGGCGGGGTGGTGAGCGACTGGGGTGGCGACGAGGCCGCCGTCTTCCGCACCGGTGACATCCTGGCGGGCGCGCCTGCGTGGCACGAGCGCATGCTGTCGATCACGCGGGCGGCGTAACCGCGCAGCACAGCGCCGGACTCTGAAGGGAAGGATGGTCACCAACAACAGCGACGCCGTGTCCGCGCGCGCCTCGGGCGTCCTGGCCGGCAAGCGCATCCTCATCACCGGGGTGCTGACCCCCAAGAGCATCGCCTACTCCATCGCGGACGCCTGCCAGCAGCACGGCGCCGACATCGTGCTCACCTCATTCGGTCGCGCCATGAGCCTCACCGAGCGCAGCGCCAAGCGGCTGGAGCCGCATCCCGACGTTCTCGAGATGGACGTCGTCGACGTCGACCAGGTGCACGGCGTTGCCGCGGCGGTGCGCGAGCGCTGGGGCTCGATCGACGGCGTGGTCCACGCCATCGGCTTCGCACCCGAGGACTGCCTCGGGGGCCACTTCATGGAGACACCGTGGTCATCGGTGGCGACCGCCATGCAGGTGAGCAGCTTCTCTCTGAAGACGCTGGCCGCCGAGTTGGTGCCACTCATGCCCTCAACCGGCGGCGCGCTGGTGGCGCTGACCTTCGACGGCACCCTGGCCTGGCCCCTGTACGACTGGATGGGCCCGGCCAAGGCCGCGCTCGAGGCGATCGGACGCTACCTCGCCCGTGACCTCGGGCCCCGCCACGTGAGGGTCAACACCATCAGCGCCGGACCCCTGGAGACCATCGCCGCCAAGTCCATCCCCGGCTTTCGAACACTCAAGGACGCGTGGTCCGGGCAGGCCCCGCTAGGATGGGACGCAACCGACGCCGGTCCGGTCGCGGACACCGCAGTGTTCCTGCTCAGCGACATGGCCCGCGCCATCAGCGGCGAGGTGATCCACGTCGACGGCGGTTATCACTCGCAGGGCGCGCCCCTGCTCACGTCGCCAGAACAGCCAGGAGAGGAATGAGCAACGCCAACGGCAACGGCCGGCCCCGCATCGTCATCACCGGGATGGGCACGATCAGCCCGCTCGGCAATGACGTGCAGTCCACCTGGCAGGCGTGCCGGTCCGGCACGAGTGGGGTGGCGGCGATCACCCAGTTCGATGCGTCCGCGCTGCCCACGCGTATCGCCGCGGAGGTCAAGGGATTCGACGCAGCCGCCGCTCTTGGCGTCAAGGAGGCGCGGCGCAGCAGCCGCTGCATGCAGCTCGCCCTGGTCGCCGCCCGCGAGGCGGTGACCGACTCCGGGCTGGACATCGCGGCCGTCGGTGAGGACGCCGGCGTGCTGGTGGCGTCCGGCGTCGGTGGCCTCGAGATTCTCGAGCGCGCCACGCTCGCTCTGCATCAGCAGGGAGTGCGGCGAGTGTCGCCCTTCACCGTCCCGTCGATGATCGCCGACATGCCCGCCGGCGTCATCGCCATCGAGCACGGCGCCAAGGGCCCCAACTTCGCGGTGGTGAGCGCCTGCGCGTCCGCTGCCCACGCCATCGGCGAGGCCGCCGAATGGATTCGCCGCGGCGACGCGACCGCGGTGATCGCCGGCGGCACCGAAGCGTCGGTCTGCGCGCTCGGCGTCGGATCGTTTAACGCCATGCAGGCGCTCTCGACCCGCAACGACGAGCCCGAGCGCGCCTCGCGTCCCTTCGACCGTGACCGCGACGGCTTCGTGATGGGAGAGGGCGCGGCCATCGTCGTGCTCGAGGAGATGGAGGCGGCGCGCCGCCGCGGCGCGCACATCTACGCTGAGCTCAGCGGGTACGGCGCCACCGCCGACGCCTCGCACATCACCGCGCCCGAACCCAACGGGGACGGCGCGCGCCGCTGCGTGCTCAAGGCCCTCGAGCGCGCCCATGCGCACCCGGCGGATATCGGCTACATCAACGCGCACGGCACCGGGACCCAGCTCAACGACTCCGCCGAGACCAAGGCCATCAAGGCCGCGCTCGGCGAGGCCGCGTCGACGGTACCGATGTCCTCGACCAAGTCGATGCACGGCCACCTGCTCGGCGCCGCCGGTGCCATCGAGGCGATCATCTCAGTGATGGCCATCCGCGACCAGTACGTGCCGCCCACCATCAACCTCGACGAGCCCGACCCCGAGTGCGACCTCGACTACGTGCCCAACGTGGGCCGCGACCAGCGCATCGACCTGGCCATCAGCACCTCGTTCGGGTTCGGCGGCCACAACGCCTGCCTGGCCTTCTCGCGCGTCGAGTAGCCGGCGAGCGAGCGCGATGCTCAGACGACTGACCCGATCGCGGCCGGTGCAGGTGATCCAGGCATACGGCAGCGCCCAGGGCGGCAACTACGCGGCTGGTCTGGCCTTCAACGCGTTCCTCGCGATGTTCCCGCTGATCCTCGGGATCCTCGCCATCGTCGGCCTGGTCATCAACGACCCCGCGGTACAGACCAACGTCTACAACGGGGTCGTCTCGGTGTTCCCGAGCGACGCGCACCAGCAGATCCTGTCGGCACTCGACGGCGTCAAGCACAACGCCGGCATCCTCGGGATCGTCTCGATCGCCGGCCTGCTCTGGAGCGGCACCAGCCTCTTCGCGTCGATGGAGTTCGCGCTCACCAAGATCTTCGGCACTTCACAGCGCGACACGCTGCGTCAGCGCCTGATGGGCCTGGTCATGGTGCTGGTGTTCATCGCCGCGGTGCTGCTCACGGTCACCGCCAACAGCGCGGCGGCGCTGTCACCGGGAGCGGGCATCCTCGGCGCGTTGCTCGGGGCGGTTGTGCTGATCGCTCTGGTGATCATCATCTACCGCTGGGTGCCCAACCGCACCTTCTCGCTGGGAGACATCTGGCAGGGGGCCGTCGTCGCTGGCGTCCTCATCGAGGTGTTCTCACTGCTCTTCCCGCTGTACGCCAAGCTCTCCAAGGGCTTCGGGACGTACGGCCAGCAATTCGCGCTGTTCTTCCTGCTGGCCACGTGGCTGTCTTTCATGAGTCAGTTCATCCTCATCGGCGCCGTGTTCAACAAGATCCGGCTCGGTACGCCCAAGGCCGACGGCATCTTCGCCTCATCCGAGGCCAAGAGCCGCGCTCACAAGGAGCCGCACCAGGCGATCGAAGAGCAGAGGCGCAAGACAGCCGGCTAGACCACGGCGTCGGTACTGCAGCGCGCCGACGCCCCCGCCAGTGCCGCCGTACGCTCAGGTGCCAGGCACCCGCGTCCGCCCAGCCTGTCGAGGAGGGTCCATGGACGCGCCCGCTCCCTATTTTCAGTGGGGATTCATCCAGATCTCGCTGCCGAACCTGGTGGTCATCGGGGTGATGCTTTTCCTCTTCGTGCTCGCTCTGGTGCTTCCATTCCCCGGCCACGGTGGTGCGCACGGCAAGGACGCGACCAAGCAATGACCGTCGCCGGGCGTCCACCGACGAGTTCGGAACCTGAGCTGCCCGCACCACTGCCATCCGCGCCCGTCGCAGGGTCAGGAGGCTGGACCGGCGCCGCGGCCGGCTGGCTGCAACGCCGCCTGCCCATCACCAAGCTGCTCCCGACCCGGCAGCCGTACTACATCGGCTCGTGGGTGTATGTGTTCGGCGTGGTGACCATTGCGGCGCTCGCCTGGGTGGTCATCAGCGGCGTCGTGCTGGCCTTCTTCGGGCCGCAATGGTGGCACGTGTCGGCCACCGGGCGATTCGTCAACAGCCTGCACTTCTGGAGCATCCAGCTGTTCTTCATCTTCATGGTGCTGCACCTGTGGGGCCAGTTCTGGGCAGCCGGCTGGCGCGACGGTCGGGCCCCCACCTGGATGATCGGAGCAGTCATCTTCCTGGTCAGCATCATCACCGCGTTCACGGGGTACATCGCACAGCAGAACCTCGACGCGCAGTGGATCGCGGTCAATGCCAAGGACGCCATCAACGCAACCGGGGCCGGCGCCTTCTTCAACCCACTGAACTTCGGCCAGATGTACGGCTTGCACGTGATGCTGCTGCCCATCGCGGTCACCCTGCTGGTGATTCTCCACGTCATCCAGGTGCGCCTGCGCGGCGTCGTGGCACCCATCGGAGCCACGGACGCGGATCTTGTTGAGAGCGGCACGGCCGCGTCGACATGAGGCGGCGCGCCCCCGGTCCCGACCCCGAACGCTTCCGCACAGTCCGCTACGACCTGCTCAAGGAGCTGGCCGTCGCCATGGCCGTGGTCACCGTCGTGGTGGTGGGACTGTCGGTGGTTCTGTCGTCGCCCGACGTCAAGGCCGACACCATCCAGCGCTGGGCGCAGGAGGACCCGGTCGACTTCGTGACCACGGCCACCAACGAGCTTGCCGGGGCCAGCCTCAGCGCGGCGTACGGGCCGCCGTACAACACCGGCACCGCCTCGATCCAGAGCTGGTGGGTGCTGCATCCCCAGGAGTGGCTCGGCGTCCACCAACCGGTGGACAGCGTCAACCAGTTCGTGCTCAACCCGCTCAAGACGGCGTCGGCAAGCGACGCCGCGCTCGCGGCCGCCCTGACTGCGTTCAACGGAGCCAGCTCCGACAAGCAGACAGCGTGGCTCACCGCGTACACGACCGCGCTCGGCACCGCCACCACCGATGGCACCAAGGTGACAGTCCCCGCGGGCGATGACGGTCCGGTCCCGATGCTCATGAGCGGCGAGCTCATGGTGGCGCAGAGCGGCGGCCTCGATGGCCTCCTGCTCTCCAGCGCAGGCACCTTCTACCAGACCGACTACACGGCTCCGCTGCTGTTCATGGGCGACGGCGCGCACCTGTCGGGGCTTGCCAAGGACCAGCACCTGTTGGGCAACCAGTGGGGCGTGATGAACGAGACCGGACGCTACCCCGGCCAGGCGTGGCTCTGGCTGTTCCAGATGTGGTACCAGATCCCGCCGTACAGCACGTCGGCCAACGTCGACCTGCTGGTGGTGTTGACCATGGGCGTGCTCAGCCTGGCGCTGGTGTTCCTGCCCTTCATCCCGGGGCTGCGCAGCATCCCCCGCTGGATACCGGTGCACCGGCTGATCTGGCGCCGCTTCTACGCGGAGCAACGCGCCGGGCGGACGTAGCGCCGGGTCAGTGATCGGCTGAGAGGCGGGCCATCCAGGCCTCGACCTCGTCGGGGTCGCGCGGCAGCGCCTCGGAGAGGTTGCGATGGCCGTCCTCGGTCACCAGCACGTCATCCTCGATGCGCACCCCCATGCCGCGGTAGCGCTCGGGAACGGTGAGGTCGTCCGGCTGGAAGTACAGGCCCGGTTCGATGGTTAGCACGTAGCCGGGCTTGAGCTCGCCGTGGTACTCCTCGTCGCGCGCGTTGTTGCAGTCGTGCACATCGAGGCCGAGCATGTGGCTGGTGCCGTGCATGGTCCAGCGGCGGTGCAGCTGCTGGTCGCGCCGCACCGCCACCTCAGGCTCGACAGTGAGGATCCCGAGGCGGTGCAGTCCCTGCGCGAGCACCCGCATCGCCGCGCGGTGCGGGGCCAGGAACGGCGCGCCCGGCTTCACCTCGTCCATCGCCGCGCTCTGGGCGGCGAGCACGATCTCGTACACCTCGCGCTGCTCGGGCGTGAACTTCCCTGACACCGGCACGGTGCGGGTGACGTCGGCGGTGTACAGCTGGCGGCACTCGACGCCCGCGTCGAGGAGCAGCAGGTCACCGTAGGTGACCTCGCCGTCGTTGCGTCCCCAGTGCAGCACGGTGGCGTGCGCGCCCGACGCCGCGATGGTGTTGTAGCCGGTGTCGTTGCCCTCGAGCCGGGCGCGCGCGTTGAACACGCCCTCGACCACTCGTTCGCCCGACTCCATGGCGTCGGGGAGCGCCTTGACGACGTCCTCGAAGCCGCGGACCGTGGAGTCCACGGCCTGCTGCAGCATGGCCACCTCAAAGTCGTCCTTGACCAGGCGCATCTCCGAGAGGGTGGTGATCAGCTCGTCGTCGGCGTCGTTCTCGGCCAAAGCCCCATCGATGCGCGGATCCATGCCGCGCACGGTGATGGTGTCGGGAGTGGCGAGGCGATCCAGCTTGGCGTGCAGCTCGCTGAGTGGCGCGGTGGCGACGCCAAGGTGTTCGGAGAGGCCGGCCAGGTCCATGCGCGGGCCGATCCAGAACTCGCCGTAGCGCGCATCGGTGAAGAACTCGTGGCTGGAACGGTCGCTGGGCGGCTCGACGTAGAGGGTGGCGTGATGACCGTCGCCGTCCGGCTCCATGATCAGCACGGCGTCGGACTCCGTCTCCCCGGTGAGCCAGAAGAAGTCGGTGCCGGGGCGGAAGCGATAGTCGGTGTCGTTGGAGCGCACCTTCGGCGGCCCCGTGGGAACCACGACGGTCCGGCCGGCGAACCGCTCCGACAGCGTGGTGCGCCGGGCCTCGAAATGGTCCGCCGCCGGGTGCCGGGTGACGGGTGCCCCGCCGCGCTCAGCCCAGCCCTGCGACATCAGCTCCATGAGCGCGCGCGGCACCGGCGGCCGATGCCGGCCGACCCAGATCCAGTTCTCGCTCTCGGGGTTCTCTGCGGAGACGTCCGGGGCGTCGGAGACCTCGGTGGCGTCGGGATCGTCGTTGACCATACGCTCACTGTAATGAGCGAACCGAGGACCGCGTCCCCCGGCGGGGTGCACGCCATCCGCGCCGACATCACCACCGTCGCCGCTGACGCGGTGGTCAACGCCGCCAACCAGCACCTCGCCGGGGGTGGCGGCGTCGACGGCGCCATCCACCGCGCCGCCGGTCCCTCGTTGATGGCGGAGCTGCGCGAGCGCTACGACGGCTGCCCTACCGGCGGCGCGGTGATCACCGGCGCGGGACGACTGGACGCGCGCCACGTCATCCACGCCGTCGGTCCGCGCTGGCGGGACGGCGAGCACGGCGAGCCCGAGAAGCTCCGCTCCGCGTACCGCAACGCCTTCGCGCTGGCCACGGAGCACGGCTGCGCCAGCGTGACGTGCCCCTCGATCAGCACCGGCATCTACGGCTTCCCCATAGAGGCGGCGGCACCGATCGCGATCGAGGAGGCGCTGTCAGCGCTGGCGGCGCCGAACACGTCCCTGGAGCTGATCACCTTCGTGCTCTTCAGCGAGCCGGACCTGGCCGTGTTCAGGCGGACGCTGGAGGCAAGGCCGCCAGCCAGCTGACCGTGGCCGCGGCCTCGAGCAGGGCCAGCAACGGGAACGCGATCCGCGGGGCGCCGCGTGGTAGCAGGGGCACCACCGCGCCGGCGCCGATCAGCCCAGCGGCGACCAGGGCCAGGTTGCTCTGGCCGAGTCGCCCCCGGTTGGCGACAACATAGACGGCGCCGGCTGTCAGCGCCAGGCCCATCACCCAGCGCGACCTGGCCACCCCGAGCGCCACCGGCAGTGTGCGCGAGCCGCCGCGACGGTCTCCTTCGACGTCGGGAAGCCCGTTGGCGATCTCCAATGCCAGCGCCACCAGCCCGGCCAGCGGGATGACCTCCAGAGCGCCATGGGTGTTGCCGATGGTCACCATCGCCAGCAGCGGCACCGCCACGAAGCCGGCCCAGTAGGCGAGCAGGGCTGCGGGGGTGCGCTTCAGGCCGAGGTCGTAGCTGGCCCCGGCGAGCACGGCGAGCACGTCGACGCCGAGCACGCGCGGGCCGAACCAGGCCGCAGTCGCCAGCGACACCGCAAAGCCCGCCAGCGCGAAGGCGAGCGCGGCGCGGCGGGGCACGATTCCGCGCGGGATCGGCTTGAACGGCTTGGCGGCCCTGTCGAGCTCGACGTCGGCCCAGTCGTTGAGCGCCCCGATGGCCAGCTGCGCGGGCAGCATCATCAGCGTCAGGCCGATGGCGATCCGCGCCGGTGGCAGCTGTCGCGTCAGCAGTCCGGCGGCGGCGACAAGCAGCACGGTGACCAGCAGCGATGGCCCCGGATGGGTGAGGAACAGCCACGACTTGGCGCGTCCGCCGGCGTCGCTGCGTTCGTCGAGAACCCGCCACCAGCTACGATTCGGCCGGGTCAAGTTGGGGCATCTCCCCTTCCCATGTGAGGCTGCTGCCGATGTCCACCAACACCTCGCCCTCGCTTCGTATGCCGTCGGAGGCTGCCCAGGCGACTGCGGGTTCGCGCTTCGACGCCGACGTCGTCGTGGTGGGCGGCTGCGGCCACGTCGGCCTGCCGCTCGGCATCGCGCTCGGCCAGCAGGGCATGCGCGTGGTGCTGTTCGACACCAACCAGGCCGCCGTCGACACCGTCAACGCTGGTCGCCTGCCGTTCGACGAGGACGGCGCGCAGGAGCCGCTCGCGCAGCTTCGCGCCGGCTCGATGCTGACGGCGACCACCGAGCCCGCGGTGATCGCCACCGCCGAGTACGTGGTGGTGGTCATCGGCACCCCGGTCGACGAGCACCTCAACCCCAACCCCAACGCCGTCGTCAAGGCGATCGCCCAGTTCGCGGATCACCTCGGGCGCGGCGGCCAGGTGGTGGTGCTGCGCAGCACCATCTATCCCGGCGTCACCGCGCTCGTCGAGCGCTATCTCGCCGACCGCGGGCTGCACAACCTCGTCTGCTTCTGTCCCGAGCGCATCGCCCAGGGACGCTCGATGGTCGAGCTGCACGAGCTGCCCCAGATCATCTCGGCGCGCACCCCGGAGGGGATGGCGGCGGCGCGCCGCCTGTTCTCGCGCCTGGCGCCGCAGCTCATCGAGCTGCAGCCCGAGGAGGCGGAGCTCGCCAAGCTGTTCACCAACACGTGGCGGTACATCCGGTTCGCGGCGGCCAACCAGCTCTACATGATGGCCAACGACTTCGGTCTCGATTTCGAGCGCATTCGCCACGCGCTGGTGACCGACTATCCACGTGCCGCCGACATGCCCGGCCCTGGGTTCGCGGCCGGGCCGTGCCTCTTCAAGGACACCATGCAGCTGGCCGCCTTCAACAACAACCAGTTCACCCTCGGTCACACCAGCATGATGATCAACGAGGGGATGCCGCTGTACGTAGTGGCACGCCTGGAACGCCGCTTCGACCTCGCCTCGATGTCGGTGGGAATCCTGGGCACAGCGTTCAAGGGAGAGTCCGACGACATCCGCTCCTCGCTGGCGTACAAGCTGAAGCGCATCCTCGCGTTCAAGGCCAAGAACGTGGTGTGCGCGGATCCCTACGTCAAGGTCGACCCCGACCTGGTGTCGCAGGAGGACCTGATCGACTCCGTCGACCTGGTGATCATCGGCGCGCCCCACAAGCGCTACGCCGGCCTCGACATCAAGCAGCCGGTGGTCGACGTCTTCAACGTGCGCAAGGGTGGTGTGCTCATATGAGGCCACGGGTGTCCGTGGTCGTCCCCGCGTACAACGAGGGCGCGGAGATCAACGACTTCCTCGACCGCATCCTCGAGTCGGTGAAGCTGCCCTGCGAGGTGCTGGTGGTGTACGACACGCCGGACGACACCACCGCGCCGTATGTCAAGGAATACGCGCGCCGTGACCACCGGGTGCGCCCGCTGCTCAACAACCGGGGCAGGGGCCCGGCGGCAGCGCTGCGCTTCGGCATCAAGCACGTCACCGCCGACGTCACGGTGGTCACCATGGCCGACGGTTCCGACGATCCCATGCAGATCGACCAGCTGACCCGGCTCGTCGAGCGCGGCGTGGTGGTGGCGGCGGCGTCGCGCTACATGCGCGGCGGCCAGCAGGTCGGCGGGCCGCGGATCAAGGGCCTGATCTCGCGCGCCGCCGGGCTGTCGCTCCACCTCGTCTCGCGGGTAGGCACCCACGATCCCACCAACTCCTTCAAGGCGTACTCGACCGAGTTCATCCGGGAGGTGGGCATCGCGTCCGACGCCGGCTTCGAGCTGGGCATCGAGATGGTCGCCAAGGCGCACCGCCGCGGCCTGCCCATCGCCGAGATCCCCACCATCTGGCTGGACCGCAGCCACGGACAGTCCAACTTCAAGGTGCGCGAGTGGATCCCCCGCTACCTGCGCTGGTACCTGGCCGCGCTCGGCCCGCACCGCGCCCCGCTGCGCGCCGGCTACCGGGTGCATCCGCACGCGTGGGAGACCGACCGCGACGAACGCAGAGAGGGCACATGAGCAAGGTTCTGATCACCGGTTCGCAGGGGTTCATCGGTGGCTACATCGTCGAGGAGCTGCTCCGCCGCGGCCACACCGTGGTGGGTGTCGACAATCTCTCCAAGTACGGGCGCGTCGCCAAGTCGTACGACGGCAATCCCGCGTACACCTTCGTCGAGGGCGACGCACGCGACGTCGACCTGCTCAGCTCACTGCTGGCCAGCTGCGATCACTTCATCGCCGGCGCGGCGATGATCGGGGGGATCTCCTACTTCCACACCTACGCGTACGACCTTCTCGCCACCAACGAGCGCATCATGGCCGCCTCCTGCGACGCCGCCATCGCCGCGCACCGCGACGGCACCCTGCAGAAGACGACGTACATCAGCAGTTCGATGGTGTTCGAGTCGGCGACCTCGTGGCCGTCGGTTGAGGGCTCGGAGCGGCAGATCCCGCCACCGCTGAGCTCGTACGGCTTCCAGAAGCTGGCCGTCGAGTACTACGCACGGGCGGCGTGGGACCAGTACCAGCTGCCGTACACCATCCTGCGCCCGTTCAACTGCGTGGGCATCGGCGAAGGCCGGGCGCTCGGCGACGTCGAGATCCTCAGCGGCAACGTCAAGCTGGCGATGAGCCACGTTGTGCCCGACCTGGTGCAGAAGGTGCTCAAGGGCCAGGACCCGCTGCACATCCTCGGCAGCGGCGAGCAGACGCGCCATTACACGTACGGCGGGGACCTGGCGCGGGGGATCGTCACCGCGATGGAGAGCCGCGCCGCGCTCAACGAGGACTTCAACCTCTCGACAGCGCAGAGCACCACCGTGCGCGAGCTCGCCGAGAAGATCTGGCACCGCATCCGCGGCGCCGACGAGCCCTTCCGCTACGTGTCCGAGACGCCCTTCGAACACGACGTGCAGCGGCGCATCCCCGACACCGCCAAGGCGGCCACTGTCCTGGGCTTCACGGCCACAACCTCACTCGACGACATGCTCGAGGAGGTGGTGCCGTGGATCGAGTCGGCGATCACCCAGGGTGTGATCTGACGCCACGGTGCCGCGCTGGTCAGTAGGAGTACGTCGGCGTGGGGGCGCCCCCGGCCGGGGTCGGTGTTGGGGCTGCGGCTCCGCCGGAGGTCGCCGGGACGCTTGACCAGTGCGGGTAGTTGCCGTTGGCATCACCCGGCTTGGTGTCACCGCTGTAGAAGTGCAACGGGTGGCCGTTGTACGTGACCTGCACTCCCTTGCCATCGCTGCGCGTGAAGGTGGCCAGCTGGCCGGTGATCCCCGAGGCCCCCGTCGGCGTGGTTCCCGCGGGGACGGTGAGCGGCGGCCAGGTGCTGATGCAGCCGCCGGTGCACGCGCTCGTGTTGCTGCCCGGGGTGTCCTGGTCGAACACGTACAGGGTCATGCCGCTGGAGCCGCCGACGAGCACCGATCCGTGCCCGGTGACGGTCGCCACCGCCACCGTTGTGCTCGCCGTCGGCGTCGCGGTAGCGCCGCCTCCATTGGCGGTGGCGGCGCCAGTGTCAGCAGCGGCGCCGCCGCAACCCGCGATGGTGAGCAGCGCGGCGCCGCCGAAGAGCCGCTGCGCGATGGTGGTGTGCATGGTGTCCTCCCCGAGTTGTGTGCCGCCAGTGTGCGTCCGCCGCGGTCCTCACCGCCAACGTCCGAAGGTCTTAAGATCGGCTCAGAACACTCCGTGGCGTTGCGCCCACAGCGCCGCCTGGGTGCGGTCGGCCACCCCGATGCGCCCGAAGATGCTGGTCATGTGGGCCTTGACGGTCTTCTCGCTGATCGCCAGACGCCAGGCAATCTGCTTGTTGCTGAGCCCGCGTGCCACCAGCTTGAGCACGTCGAGCTCACGGCCGGTCAGCTCTTCGAACGGCCGCCGCCCGCGGCGCGCGGTGATCAGCGCCCGCGCCGCCCGCGGTGACAGAGGTGAGTCCCCGCCTGCGGCGGCGCGGACGCCGCGCACCAGCTCGTCGCTCTCGGCGTCCTTGAGGATGTAGCCGACCGCCCCGCTGTCGAGCGCCTCCATGACGCGCTCGTGGTCGGCGAACGAGGTGAGCATGACCACGCGCGCCTCGGGGCGGACGGCGAGCAGGCGGCGGGTCGCCTCGATGCCGTCCATTCCGGGCATCGAGACGTCCATGAGCACCACGTCGGGCTGCTCCTCCAGGGCAACAGTCACGGCCCGCTCGCCGTCGCCGACGTCGTCCACGACCTCGATGTCGCTCTCCCCGCCGAACAGCTCGCACAGCCCGCGCCGGACCAGCGGGTGGTCGTCGACGATGAGCAGGCGGATGCGCGCGGCCATCAGCAGGGCACCTCGACCGCGATCCGGGTTCCCGCCTGCGGCTCGGAGACGACGCGCAGTGAACCGCCGGCGTCGGCGACGAGGTCGCGGAGCAGGCTGAGGCCGACGTGGCCGTCGCGGCGGCGGTTCTCGAGGTCGGCAGCGCTGAAACCGCGGCCATCGTCGTCGATCTCGAGGCTGACATGGTCCCCGCGGTTGTGGAGTCGCACGTCGACGTGTGAGGCGGCGGCGTGCTTGGTCGCGTTGCGCAGTGCCTCCTGGGCCACGCGAAAGAGGAGGCTCGTGGTGGCGGCCGAGAGAGCGGTGTTGTGCGGCGCGTCGAGGCTGACGGTGACCCCGTTGGCGGCGAGCGGTTCGAGGAGGTCGCGGAGCGCGTTGTCGATGCCCTCGGCGTGCAGGTTGGGCGGCGCGATCTCCACGATCAGGGTGCGCAGATCGCGCATCGCCGCACGCGTTTCGCCGGCGGCGTGTTCGACATCCGGCGCGTTGGCGGCCGGCGCCCTCGACCCTCCGCCGGAGGTCAGCCGCCGCGCCAGCGCGCTCAGCGAGAAGGTCACCGCCGCCAGGCGCTGGACCACGCCGTCGTGGAGGTCGCGGGCGATCCGTCTGCGCTCCTGCTCGGAGGCGTTGATGACCCGCTCGAGCAGCACCTGGCGCTCGGCCAGCGACGCGCGCAGCCGGCGGCCCATGCCCACGGCGAGCGGGATCTGCACCAGGAAGAGGATGCCCAGGCCGACGATCAGCACCGGCAGGAACGACGACCACACCGACTGCTGGTACTGGCTGATCGCCTCATAGCGCTGGTACGTCTCGAACAGCAGCGGCATGCCGTTGGGCGTGTGCACCGACAGGTACACCTGGAGCAGTTTGCCGAAGCTGCGCTCGTACTGGTTCTCTGCGTCGGTGAGATCGGAGACGCCCGCGTCGACGGCGCCGCCGTGCAGAGCGGCGAGCTCGGCGCTGCCCAGGCTGAAATGCCGGCCGATCAACTGGCGCGCGTCGGAGTAGATGACCGTGCCGTCCGCGGTCCACAGCTTCACCCGCACGACGTCGCTGTTGAGGATGCGCTGGCGCACGATGGTGTCGAGGGCCCCGATCGCGGCGGGGTCGCGGCTGAGCAGCGAATCGCTGAGCGCCGGCTGGACGATGCCGGTCGCCTCCACCTGGGTGATGTCCTTGGCGTGCTGGATCGCCTGGTCCTCGGCGTCGCGGCTGACGACAACGAACGTGCCCGCGCCGACCAACAGCGCCGCGAGCAGGCCGCCGGCGGCGAAGCGGGCCACCTCGTTCTTGAGCACGCGGCGCAGCAGCCCCGCGCGACGCGGGCTGCCCTCGACCCTCTCCGCGGTGCTGGTGGAGGTGCCCGCGCGACCCTCGTCGGCCACGGTCATGGTCATCGCAGCCTAGCCGGTGTTCGCATCTCGCGCCCATCCTCGGCGAGCTCAGCTCCGGGACGCCGCGGTCGATGGTCGTACGACCCTACGATGGCGCGGTGCCGGCTTCCCTGTCGTACCCCTCCGGAGAGCAGATCGAGATCTCTCGCGACGGCCATCGCGCGACCATCGTCGAGGTGTCCGGCGGGGTGCGCACCTACGACGTCGACGGGCGCACCCTCCTCGATGGCTACGAGGCCGGCGAGCTGTGCAGCGGAGGCCGTGGACAGCTGCTGGTGCCGTGGCCGAACCGGCTGTGCGACGGCCGCTACGAGTTCGACGGACAGGCCTACGACGTGCCTCTCAGCGAGCCCGACAAGCAGAACGCCATCCACGGCTTCCTGCGCTGGGAGTCATGGCGCATCGCCGAGCGCGCCGAGGATCGCGTGGTCATGGAGCACACGCTGCATCCCCGCGCCGGCTACCCGTTCGCGTTGCACACGTCGGTCGAGTACGGCGTCGGCGCTGACGGGCTCACCGCGACCGTCACCGCGACCAACGTCGGCGGGCGGCGGTCCCCGTATGGCATGGGGGTGCACCCGTACCTGCTCGCAGGCGACGCGGGCGTCGATGACGTCTGGGTGGAGGCGCCGGCACGACGGTACCTCACCGTCGACGATCGGCAGATCCCCACCGGTGTCGCGGACGTCGAGGGAACCCGGTACGACTTCCGCCGGCGCCGCCAGGTCGGCAAGGAGGCCATCGATACCGCGTTCACCGATGTCGCACGTGATGCCGATGGCCGCGCCTGGGTGCGCGTGTGGAGTGGAGACCAGACGCACGGCGTGGGGCTCTGGATGGACGAGCGCTATCCGTTCTACATGCTCTTCACAGGCGACACGCTGCCGGCCCGCGAGCAACGCCGACGCTCACTGGCGGTCGAGCCGATGACCTGCGCGCCCAACGCGTTTGCCTCAGGTGACGGCCTCATTGTCTTGGCGCCTGGCGAGAGCGTAGTCAGTCGCTGGGGGATCGCACCACTGTCGGGGTCAGGATGACCGCCCGCACGGCGCTGCTCCAGGTGGCGATCAACGGCCAGCGAAGCGAACCGCACATACCGCGTACACCCGCCGACCTGGCGACGAGCGCTCGCGACGCCGTCGCCGCCGGCGCCCGCGTCGTCCACCTTCATCCATGCGACGACCACGGCATCCCGACACTCGACGCGCAATCCACGGCCGCGGCTATCACAGCCGTGCGCGCCGCCTGCCCGGGCATTGCGCTGTCGCTGACCACGTGGGCGCTCATCGACCCGGACCCGGCCCATCGCCGCCGCCTCATCGAGGAGTGGACGCAACTTCCCGACCTGGTCACCGCCAACCAGGGTGAGCCCGGCATCGGCGACCTTTGCCATGAGCTCCTCGCGCGCGGGGTCGGCATCGAGGCCGGACTGCTCGAGCTTGCCGACGCGCACACATTTGTCAGCTCCGGCCTGGCCGCGCAGTGCACCCGGGTGTTGCTCGAGCCGCTCGACACCGAGCCCGACGTCGCGGTGGCGCACGCAGCCGCCATGGAGGAGGTGCTGGCGCTCGCCGGCATCACCCTCCCCCAGGTGCACCACGGCGACGGCATCGCCAGCTGGGCGGTGAACGAGCGCGGTCTCCGTGGCGGCCACGGCATGCGCACCGGCCTCGAGGACACACTGTTCCTTCCTGACGGCCGGCCGGCGCTCGACAACGCGGCGCTCGTTGAGGCTGCTGTGCAGTTGATGGCGGAGATCGACATCGAGCCCGTTTGACCACGGGGCAGCCGAGGCTTCTGTGAGCGGGCTACCCCAGTCAGAGCACGACGAGCTTGGGTGCCTCGAAGTCGCCCGGCGGGCGCTGCGCGCGGGCGGCCCGTGCGCGGTTGCGCGGCACACCGGCCAGCACGGTCCAGGTTGCACGGTCGACCTTGCCCGTCTTGCGCAGCCGTTTCGCTGCCTGGAAGCGCGCCACCGCGGCAGCCGTGGCCGGCCCGAAGATGCCATCGATCTGCCCGCAGCTTTCACCGGCGGCCGAGAGCAGGCGCTGGGCATCGCCGACATCGTCGCCCCGGTCACCGCGGGCCAGCGTGGGCTGGCGATGGTTGGTTCGCGACGCTCCCTGGCGGTGAGCTCGTGAGCCCGGCACGATGAGCTCGAGCGCGCCCTGGAGAGCACCGTTCAGCTGACGCGGGTTGGTCAGCGCCACCATGTGCCCGGCCTCGATCTCGATCACCGGCGCGCCCAGTGCCCGCGCGAGGGTTCGCTGCCGCGATATGGGCACCAGCGCGTCGTGCGTGGTGGCGATCACTGCCGACGGCACCCGCACCTCGCGCAGCCACTCGCGCGCGTCATAGCGCCCCATCTCCCTGCCGGCTTCGGCAATATCCCACGGCGCGCCCCGGGCCAGCTCGCCGGCAAACCAGTCAGGCGCCTTGCCGCCGTAGAGGAGGTTCATCACCTGGCTCCAGGCGCGCCGCGGCGTCAGCCGCCAGCCCAGCTGCATCGCCCCCATCAGGTACCAGGCCGCGCGCAACTGCGGCGCCGCGCGCCACTCCGCCGCTGTGGCGACCAGCACCATGCCGCGAAGCATCTCGGCGTGACGGTGCGCCAGGATCTGCGCGATGGCGCCGCCCATCGAATAGCCGACGACGACCACGGGGCCCGGCGCGAGCACCTGCAGCAGCGCCGCGCAATCGTCGGCACAGTCGCTGAGCCTGAACGCACCGTGGGCGCGCAGGCCACGGCCGTGGCCCCTGACGTCGATGGCGATCACCCGCCACCCCGCCTGGCGCAGCGGTTCGTACAGCGACCACCAGTTGGTGTCGCTGGCGGCCAGCCACCCGTGGAGCAGCAGCAACGTGCCGCGACGACCGCCCCCGTGCGGATGGGTGTCGCGCACGAACATCTCGCCATGACCGGGCACAGGGATGATCAGTCCGGGCGGCAACGCCTGGTTGGGGTTGGCAACCTTCGCGGAGGCGGTCGTGGCGCGAGCCAGGTGCGTCGCCGCACGGGGCAGCGCCTGGACCGTCTCCGCCACCCCCTGGGCCGCGTCCACTACGCCGTCAAACAGCTTCGGCAACATGCTTTTCACCATCCCCGTGATGTGCGCATGGCGGCAATCATGGACCACCGGTCATCGACACGGTCCCGCTAACCTCGCCACGGGGATGGTGGCGCCCTGTGGGCCGTACCACGCCTTGAAGTGCTCCGGTTCGGTCCACATTTGCCAGATGAGATCCCGCGGTGCATCGAAGCTGTATTCGATCACCACCGCGTCCTGGGACGTTTGAGCGTCAGTCATCGTTGTCGGCCGTCCTTCGTTGCTTCATGAGATGGGTGACATACCCGTTCATCCGGTCGACGCGGGCCTCCCAGACAGGGCGGTACTGCTCGGCCCAGCTCGAGATCTCCTCAAGCGGTGAGGGCTCGAGGGTGCACGGCCGGTACTGGGCCCGATGACTCCTCACCACCAGTCCAGCGCCTTCCAGCACCTTGATGTGCTTGGAGATGGTCGGGAGCGTCAAGTCGAAGGGCTCGGCGAGCTCGTTGACGTTCGCTTCCCCCTCGGCGAGCCGGGCCAGGATCGCTCGCCGCGTCAAATTGGCGAGCGCAGCGAAGGTCCCGCTCAGTCGCACTTCCTCGATCACGGGCATCTCGGACGGCCCCTTAGTTTCCTTCTTAGCTAATTAGTCAAGGTGGAAAGTACGGGTTTCCCCTCGTGGTGTCAACCCTCCGTACGGGAGCGGCCGACATTTCAGGGATGGGTGGGCAGCAGCTCCTCGGTGAAGTGACCACCGGCGGCGATCTCCTCGAGCAGCGCCCGGTCGGTGAGCCACTCCACGGGTGCGTGGTCATCGGTGAGCGGGTCGGCGACCGGTGCCACCGCGTGCAGCTGGCTCGACACCAGCGGGATGAGCACGCGTAGGTCGCGCGGCAGCTGCTGGAGGCGCGTTTGCAGCGCGCTCGGTGACACCGTGTGGTCGAAGCCGACGACGAGCTCGTTGAAGCTCAGCGCCGGCCAGATGCGCGCGTCGGGGAACACCGTTGCCAGCGTGCCGCTCACCGCCTGCGCGAGCCGGTCGTCACCGGGGACGCGCGCCATGTTGAACGCGATCGCGCCGCCGCCGTTGAGGTGCGCGCGCGCCAGCGCGAAGAACTCCTGGGTCACCAGCCAGAACGGCACGTATGCCTGGCGGTAGGCGTCGACGACGATGAGGTCGTACCGCGCCGGCGTCGTCGCCAGGAACGCACGCCCGTCGGCCTCGACCACGTGCAGGCCGGGGACGTCCGCCATGCCCATGAGCTGGCGGCCGATGTCGCTCACCGCGGGGTCAGGTTCCACGCCATCGATCTGCACGCCGGGGTACTCGTGCGCCAGCGACCGCGCCATGGTGCCGCCGGCGTTGCCGATGACCAGCACGCGGCGCAGCGGCCGGTCGAGGAGTGGTGGGACCACCAGCGGCATGTCCCACTCGCTGCCGGTCAGCACCGTGTTCGGCCGGTACACCGACTGGTCAGCAATGCCATCGTCGAGTCGCAGCGCGGTGCGACCGTCGGGCGTCGTGACCACCTGCACGTACTGGTACTGAGTCTCGCGCTCGAGCACAGCGCCTGCGACAGGTTTCACCGTCGCCGGCGGGATGAGCAGCAGTCCCGCCACCACCACGCTGACGATGGGTGCGCGGCGCGGCAGCAGCGGGAACGCGGCAAGGCTCACCAGCAGCGCGGCGCACAGAAGGGTGCGCTGGGTCCCGATCGCGGGGATGAGCAGCAGCGCTGGGACGAACGTCCCGGCGATGGCGCCGATGGTGGTGAGCGACGAGAGCCGGCCGCTGACCGAGCCGGCGGTCTGCACGTCGCGCACCGCCAGCCGTACTGCGAACGGTGACACCATGCCGAGCAGCGACACGGGGACGCTGAACAGCAGCAGCGTGGCGAAGAACGAGCCGGCGACGACCCCGATGCTCAGCGCGCTGAACCCCTGCAACGCCAGCTGGAGGAAGGGGTGCGCGATGAACGGGAGCACGCTGATCGCCACCGCCGCGACCAGCAGCAGGCCGCCGAGCACGCGCGGATGGGGATGCCGGTCGGCGACGCGGCCGCCGAGCCAGTAGCCCACCGACAGGTACACGAGGATGAGCCCGATGACGTTGGCCCACACGACCGTGGTGTTGCCGAAGTACGGGGCCAGCAGGCGCGACGCGCAGATCTCGGTGGCGAGCGATCCCGCCCCCGCCGCGAACACCACGAAGGGCAGGAAGCGTGGGACCGGTGTCAGCGGTGGCTCTCCCACGCCTCGATGACCTCGGCGAGGCCGTCGCGGTAGCTGGGGAATTGCGGTCGCCACCCGGGAAGCTGCGGCGCCGCGGGACCCGTCGCGGCCATCTCCACCATCTGCATGTGCGGCTCGCGCACCACCAGCTGCACGAACGGGCGGGACGCCCTCGGCAGGTGGAGCGGACGCGAGCGGCCGACCAGGTGCGCGAAGTGATCCATGAAGTCGCAGAACGACGCCGGCGTGCCGTCGCTCGCGTAGGTGAGCCGTCCTGACGAACGGCGCTGGGCGGCGGTGAGCAGTGCGCGCGCCGCGTCGTCGCCGTGCACGTGGTGCTGCAGGTTGCGGCGCGGGCCGGCCCAGTACGGCCTGCCCAGCCGGAATGCACGCCGGTACCCGCGGAGGTCGCGCCACTCCGGCCCGTAGAGGTAGCCGAGGCGCACCACGCAGGCCGGCTGTCCGCTGTCGAGCACCATCGACTCAGCCTCGCGCGCAGCGTCCACGACCGGGCGCATGCGGTCGCCCACCTCGGCGCCGCCCTCGGCGCCTTCCAGGAACGCGTAGCTGGCGTGGACGAGAAACGCGGCACGCTCGCGCCTGGCGGCGGCGAGGACGCGTCGGGTGGACGCGAGGATGTGTGAACCGGGGTCGTCCCACCAGGCGTGGCCGTCGTGCAACAGGGTGTTGGGCACCTGGAGGGCGAGATTGACGATCACCGGCGCGCCGCTGCCGTCGTCGCTGCCGCGAATGCGCACCACCGTTTTGCCGAGCTCGCTGCGCGGCGCGGTCACCAGCAGTCGCATCCCCTCTCCTTGCCGGGCGGCCTCCCGCAGCCGGCGGGCGAGATCGCAGTCTAGGCCGCGCTGTGCATGCCGGTGGGAGGCGGGCTCAGTCCACCTGCTCGGTGGGCCGCACCAGGATCTCGTTCATGGCGACGCGCCGCGGCCGCGTCACCATGAACAGGATCGCCTCCGCGATGCCCTCCGCGGTCATGCGCTCGACCTCCCCGAAGCGCCGCTGCAAGGTCGCCACCACCTCCGGATCGGTGTTGTGCGAGGCCAGCTCCGTGGCCACCGAGCCCGGCTCGATGAGCCCGACACGCAGATGCCGGCCGGTCACCTCCTGACGCAGCGCCTCGCTGAATGCGTTGACCGCCCACTTGCTCGCGTTGTAGGCGCCGCTGCCCCTGCGCGCCACGCGGCCCGCCACGCTGCTGACGTTGACGATGTCCGCCACCTGTCGTGGCTCGCCGCTCGCCGCCTCGAGCAGGTAGGGCAGGGCCGCATGCGAGAGGTTCATCAGCGCAGCCACGTTGAGGTCGAGCATCTGCCGCCACTGCCGGACGTTGGCGCCCTCCACCTTGCCGAGCAACATGACGCCAGCGTTGTTGATGAGGATGTCGAGGCGGCCGAGGTCGTCGACGGCGCGGCGCACCAGTTCGCGCGCCTGTGCCTCCTCGGTGATGTCGCATCCATCACCAGCGACGTCCCGCCGTCCTCCTCGATGCGCGCGGCGAGTGTCTCGAGCCGATCGAGCCGGCGCGCGGCGATGGCCACGCGGGCGCCGTTCTGAGCCAGCGCCAGCGCGCTCGCCTCACCGATGCCGCTCGACGCACCGGTGACGATCGCCACGGTTCCGCTCAGAGGTTGGGCCACGTCAGCTGCCAATGCAGTTCACTTGCTGAGGGTCATCAGCTCCTTCCTGGGAGCCACCGGTTGATCGAGAGATGGTGCCCGCTCAGGGATTCGAACCCTGGACCTTAGGATTAAGAGTCCTCTGCTCTAGCCAGCTGAGCTAAGCGGGCGTGGCTGCGGATTCTACCCGGCGGCGCTGCTCCGCCCGGTCCGCGACGGTCCGACACCGCCGCCAACCCGCCCCGTCCGCCGCTGATGCGACAGCCAGATCATCGATCGCTGCTGTTGGGCGAGCCGCGCTCGCAGGCCCGGCCCCGTAGCCGGCCGCACCCCCACGCGTGGTGACGTCGTCCTTGCCTCGAGTGACGCGCGCAACCCCGCGGCGCCGCGGCCCTCGAACACCGTCACCAGCCGCCCGATGTCGGCGGCACCGAAGTGGCTGTCCCCGGCCCCCACGGCGGCCCCCAGCTGCGCGCGGTGCGCCGCGTAGAACTCGTCGAGCCGCTTCCATGTGCCCGGCAGCACCGGCGCAGTGTGGCGCAGCTCAATGCCGTCGACGGTGCGCGTCTCCAGCAGGGTGTTGAGGCGACGCTCCGACATCGACGCGAAGTACGTCGGCATGAACGGGTGTGCCACGATCGCCAGGCCGCCCTGGTCGTGGATGGCGTCGACGGTGTCCTCCGCCGACATGTGCATGCGGATCTGCTTCTCGATGAACAGCCCGATGATGTGGGTGCCGGGCGGGAAGACGCAGGTCACCTCCTCGCCGCGCACAACGGCGACGCCGAGCGAGGCGCCGACGTCGATCGCCTCGGCGAGGTCGGCGATGACGTCGTGGTCGGTGACGCACACCACCTGCAGCCCGGCGCCGGCGGCGGCGCGCACCAGCTCAACCGCTGTCACCATGCCGTCGCTGGCGCGGGTGTGGGCGTGCACTTCGGCAAGTGAGAGGCCGTCCGGCAGCTCAGGCAACGCTGACCTCCGACGCCGGTGTCACGTGGTGCTGCAGCACCCCGATGCGTGGCACCGCCATGCGCATCATCACCAGCCACGACAGCGCGGCCAGGAGGACGCCGGCGATGACGTCGATCACGTAGTGCTCGCCGAGGAATACGACGCTGAACCACACCATCAGACACCAGGCGAACGCGATCCAGGCGCCGCGGGGATAGACGCGCAGTAGAGCGAGGAATCCGAGGAAGGGAAACGCTGCGTGCAGTGACGGGAAGGCCGCTACCGGGTTCGGGTTGAGGCGCTCGTAATACGGCGACACATAGCTCGGCAGTGTGCCCTTGATGAGTTCTCGGAACCCGCTGAGCACGCCGTGCGTCTGCGCGTACCACGGCGGCGCGGTCGGCACCAGCAGGAAGATGACGAAGGCCACCAGCGCCATGCCCATGAGCGCAGTTGTGAAGCGCACGAACTGAACGCGGTCGACGAGCCATAGCACCATCCCCACGGCGAGTGGGAAGAGGAAATGGCAGAAGTACACCACCGTCGCCGCGTACGTCAGCACACGGCCGAGGCTGCCCACGTTGAGCGCCTGCTGCAGCACCGCGGTCGGCAGGTGCCCGCCGAACAGACCGGTCTCCAGTGACGCCAAGTCCGACACGTGAGGCGCGAAGCCGGTCTTGCTGGCAATGCCGCGCATCGCCTCCCAGCCGAGGAAGATCACCACGAACGGCACCCAGTCGCGCAAAAAGCCGAGGAACCGACCGCTCAGCAGCGCCACGGGGATGAGCAGGAAGAGCAGGTAGTCCGGCGACACCGAGATGCCGCGCCAGATCATGATCCCGGCGGCCACCAGCAGGTAGCTGAGCGAGATCGCCACCAGCGGTCCCGGACGGCGAACGGTGCGGATCACCTGCGACACGACGCCGGCAAGTCTAGCCGCCGGCCACGCACCCTCCTACGGCCCGTTGAGAACTGGCTGAGAAATCGCTGTAACGCCGCGGGTGAACGGCAAATCCACTCATATACTCGCGGGATGACCGAGCCGACGCGGATCCTCGTCGTGGACGACGAGCAGAGCATCCGCGACTTCATCTCCCTCGGCCTCACCCACGAGGGCTACGCGGTGCAGACCGCCGCCGACGGCCACGCCGGCCTGCGCGCGGTCAGCGACTTCAAGCCGCACCTTGTGATCGTCGACCTGATGATGCCGCGCATGGACGGCTGGGAGATGTGCCGCGCCATCGCCGGCGACCAGCACCGCGGGATCATCATCCTCAGCGCCCGCGACGAGACCGGCGATCGCATCCAGGGCCTCGAGCTCGGCGCCGACGACTACCTGGTCAAGCCGTTCGACTTCGGCGAGCTGCTCGCCCGCATCCACGCGGTGATGCGCCGCCGCGACCCGTCGCAGTCACGCACCGTGCGCGCCGGCGACCTCTCCATCGACACCGGCACGCGCGACGTCATCGTCGCTGGCCGCGAGGTCTCGCTCAGCGCGCGTGAGTTCGACCTGCTCCTCTACCTGGCTGTCAACGTCGACCAGGTGCTGCCCCGTCAGCGCATCCTCGACGAGGTCTGGGGCTACAACTTCTTCGGCGACGAGAACAACGTCGAGGTGTACGTGCGCTACCTGCGCCAGAAGCTCGACGACCTTCAGCACGAGCGCATCCAGACCGTCCGCGGCGTCGGCTACCGACTGCGCAGTTTGACCGGCGCCGCGCTCGCCGAGGGCTGAGCACGCAGCGCCGCCTCGCGTTCCTGCGCACCGTGCGTTGGCGCCTCACGCTCACCTACGTCGCGCTGCTCGCCATCCTGCTCGCCGGCTTCGGCGCGTACCAGTACGTGGCGCTGCGCCAGAGCCTGATCAGCTCGCGGGTGATGTCCCTGCAGGACGACATGACCACCGCGCGCGCCCTTCTCGCCAAGGCCGGCGCCAACACGGTGCGCGGCCGGACGCTGTGCGCCACCACGGCGGGCGTCGACCTCATCGGTCGCGCGGTCGCGACCACCGTGGCCACCACCTCCGGCCACACCGTCGCGGTGATCGTGTACGACCGCACCCTCAGCGACATCGCCCAGACCGGCGGCAACACGCTGCCCCAGCTCGACCCCGCCCGTCTGCAGCGGGCGCTCAGCGGCACCCGCAGCAGCCCCGATGTGATCCCCGGCGCCGGCGGCCAGGACCAGCTCGTCGTCGGCTTCCCGATCCGCACCGGCGTCGCCAGCGGCACCGTGTGCGGCGTCGCCCAGCTGTCGACGTCGATGGCCCCCGTGCAGACCGTGCTCGGCGACGAGATCGCGCTGCTCACCATCGGCAGCCTCATCGCCCTGCTGCTCGCGCTCATCGCCGGCGTGCTGCTCACCAGCCGCGCGCTGCGCCCGCTGCAGCGCCTCGCCGCCACCAGCCGGCAGCTCGCCGCCGGTGACCTGCGTGCCCGCAGCGGAGTGGAGAGCCGTCAGGACGAGATCGGCGCCCTGGCTCGCTCCTTCGACGACATGGCGGCCCGCATCGAGCAGTCGTTCGCGGCGCAACAGGCATCCGAGGAACGCACCCGCCGCTTCATCGCCGACGCGTCCCACGAGCTGCGCACCCCGATCACTGCGCTCAAGGGATATATCGACGTCATTCGCCGCGGCGCCACGCCGGAGCCGAAGGCACTCGACGCCGCGCTCGAGGCGATGGCACGCGAGGCAGAGCGCATGCGCGTGCTCGTGCTCGACCTGCTCACACTGGCACGGCTCGACGCCGCGCAGTCGACACACGCCGAGGTCATCGACCTCGCCGCCGGTGTCGCGCACCATCTCGACGAGGGCGTGCCCGGCATGCCGGCGCAGCTCGACCGGCAGCTGCAGCCCGACGTTCTCGCCAGCGTCGACCACAACGCGCTCGCCGCGATCATCCGCAACCTGCTCGTCAACGCGTGCAAGTACGCGCCCGGCGCGCGCCAGCAGTGGCGTACGTTTACCCAGGCCGGCCGTTCCTACATCGAGGTTCACGACGAGGGCCCGGGGATCGCCGCCCACGATCTCCCGCACGTGTTCGAGCGCTTCTACCGCGGCGAGAAGACGCGCGCTCGCGAGGAGGGCGGCAGCGGCCTCGGGCTGTCGATCGTGCAGGGCCTCGCCCGCGCTAACCACGGCGACGTCGCCATCGTCAGCACCGAGGGCGCCGGCACCATCGTCAGCGTCTGGCTCCCGAGCGTCGCACGCAGCGGCATCGAGGACGAACGGGTACCACCACCGCCGCCGCCACCACCGCCTGTGTAACCCCGACGCGGCGTGCCCATCGCACTCATCACCGTCAGAGGTTGAACGGCGCCTGGAAGGAGAACTGGTTCAGCAGGGTGATCTCGTTGCTGATCAGCAGGAAGCCGAAGCCCAGCAACAGGATGCCGGCGACGATGTTGACCACCCCCATGTGCCGGTTCACCGCGCGGATGGCCCCCTGCATCCGATCCGCCAGCACCGCCACCAGCAGGAACGG
>QHBU01000092.1 GCA_003244045.1 Candidatus Aeolococcus gillhamiae | reverse complement strand
GCCAGGGCCAGGTCGACGTCGGCGTCGGTGGTGGTGGTGCCCAGCGACAGACGCAGTGACCCCACCGCCCGCTCGCGGGGTACGCCCATGGCCGCCAGCACGTGCGACGGCTCTATGGCACCGCTCTGGCACGCCGAGCCCGCCGACGCGCACACGCCGGCTCCATCGAGCAGCACCAGCAGGGCTTCGGACTCGATGCCGGTGAACGAAAGGTGGCAGTTGCCGGCTACCTTGGCGGAACGGTCACCGGTCTCGGCGCTGTCGGCGACCGCGGCCAGCAGGCCGTCGGCCAGCCGGTCGCGCAGGACACCAACCCGGGCTACGGTGGCCGCCCGGCGGGCCACTGTCACCTGCATGGCGGCGGCCATGGCCACGATGCCGGCCACGTTGTGGGTGCCGCTGCGCCGGCCCCGTTCCTGGCCCCCGCCGTGGAGGACGGGCGCCACCTTCACCCCGTCGCGGACCACCAGAGCGCCCACCCCTTTGGGGCCGCCGAACTTGTGGGCGCTCACCGCGACCAGGTCGACGTCGGCCGCCAGACTGGCCACGTCGAGCCAAGCGAAGGCCTGTACCGCGTCGGTGTGCAGCACCGCTGCGGGCGCGCGCTCGCGCACCACCCTGGCGACCTCGGCCAGGGGCTGGACCGTTCCCACCTCGTTGTTGGCCAACATCACCGACACCACCGACACGTCGGGGTCGAGCGTTGCGGCCAGGGCGTCGAGATCGACCACCCCGGAGGGCAGCACCGCTGCCACCCGGCCTCCCAGGGCCTCACAGCAGTGGAGCACGGCGTGGTGCTCCACCGCCGAGCACACCACCGGACCGGGCGCCACCGCATGGTGCCCGGTGATGGCCAGGTTGTCGGCCTCGGTGCCGCCCCCGGTGAACACGACCTCGCCGGGTGTTGCCCCCAGGCACTCGGCCACCACGTCACGGGCCTCGTCGAGCGCCTTGCGGGCGTCGCGCGACACCGAATGCGAGCCCGACGGGTTGCCGAACCGCTCGGTGAGGAACGGCATCATGGCCTCGACCGCCTCGGGATGCAGCGGCGTGGTGGCGGCGTGGTCCAGGTATGCGGTCACCCCACCAGAGTACGCGGTCGTCGATCAGGAGAGCTCGGCCTGCGACGATCAGGGAGGTGTCACGCCGCGAGCGATCCGCGGCCACCGATCGCAGGGCCCATGGGAGACGTGACCGATCCAGGCGGTACCGTTCGGGCATGAAAGGCGTGATCCTGGCGGGTGGGAGCGGCACCCGGCTCTATCCCCTCACCCGCATCACCAACAAGCACCTGCTGCCAATCTACGACCGGCCCATGATCAGCTACGCCATCGAGGCCCTCGTGCAGGCGGGCGTCACCGAGCTCATGGTGGTGAGCGGAGGCACCCATGCCGGCGAGTTCCTACGCCTGCTGGGCAGCGGCCACGAGCACGGCGTCGACCTCCTCGTCTACGCCTACCAGGAGCGCCCCGGTGGAATAGCCGAGGCCCTCAACCTGGCCCGCCCCTTCGTCAAGGACGACCCAATGGTGGTCATGCTGGCCGACAACATCGTCGAGCGCTCACTGGCCTCGGCGGTAGCCAACTTCGGTGCCCAGGAAAAGGGTGCCCGCATCCTGCTGTCCCGCGTGGACGACGTGTCCCATCTCCGCAACCTCGGCGTCCCCCGCTTCGACGCCGATCACCGGGTGACGTCGATCGTGGAGAAGCCCGACGAGCCGCCCAGCGCCTACGCCGTCACCGGCATCTACTTCTACGACCCCCGCGTGTTCGACGTCATCCCCACCCTCGAGCCCTCCGGCCGCGGCGAGCTGGAGATCACCGACGTCAACAACTGGTTCGTGTCCGAGGGGCTCATGGAATGGGAGGAGATCGACGGCTTCTGGGGCGACGCCGGCGAGTCGATCGACGACTACTACGCCGTCAACGACTTCGTCCGCGCCCACGGCGCCAATCGGCACTGAGTGGAATACGACGAGGAGCGGGCCGAGGGTTACGACCGCCGTCACGCCGCCCGCTTCGAGGAGGCCGACGACACCGCCAACTTCCTGGCCGCCGAGGTGGCGGCGGTACCAGGTGGTGGCCCGGTGCTGGAACTGGGCATCGGTACCGGGCGGCTGGCCCTCCCTCTGGCCGCCAAGGGGCTCGACGTCTCGGGCATCGACGCCTCGCCGGCAATGGTCGCAAGGCTGCGCGCCAAGCCCGGCGGTGAGGCCATCGATGTCACCGTAGGTGACTTCGCCGACGTCGGGGTGTTGGCCCCTTCCGGCCTCGCCCTTGTCTTCGTTGCCTTCAACTCGCTGTTCGAGCTGGCCGACCAGGACGCCCAATGCCGGTGCGTTACTGGCGCCGCCTCCCGGTTGGCGCTCGGCGGGCGCTTCGTGGTGGAGGCGCTGGCGCCGGAGCTGACCCGGCTCGACCGCTCCCTCACCGTCGTGTCCCAGTCGGCCACCGAGGTCGTGCTCCAGGCCAGCGTCCACGACCCCCTCACCCAGGTGGTCAGCGGCCACGACGTGGTGCTGTCCCCGGCCGACGGTGTGCGCCTGCTGGCCTGGTCGATCCGTTACGCCTCGGTACCCGAGATCGACCTCATGGCCCGGCTGGCCGGGCTGACGCTCGTGGAGCGCTGGGGGGGCTGGCGACGTGAGCCGTTCACCGCCGCCAGCACTCGCCACGTGTCCGTCTACTCCAAAGCGTCATAGGCTCGCCAGCATCACCCACATCCGCGTCAGCACCTTCATCCGTGCTCCCCGCCTGGTGGTGTGGCGAGCGGTAAGCGACATCGGCTCGCACGTGCGCTGGATGCACGACGCCGACAGCATCCGCTTCACGTCCTCACGCACCAGCGGGTTGGGCACCACCTTCGAGTGCGCCACCAGGGTCGGCCCCTTCCGCCTTCACGACACCATGGAGGTGGTGGAGTGGAAGGAGCGGCGGGCGGTGGGCATCCTCCACACCGGGGTCGTGGCGGGCACCGGGCGCTTCACCCTCAAGTTGCGGCCCGGCGGCACCCTGCTCACCTGGGACGAGCGCCTGCGCTTCCCGTGGTGGACGGGCGGCCCGCTCACGGGGATGCTGGCCAAACCGGTGCTGCGCCGCATCTGGAAGGCCAACCTGGCCGCCCTCAAACGTTCTTTGGCGCGCTGACCGCGCCTGGCGCGGCCAGCGCGCCAAAGTACGGCTCAGTCACCGACGACAGCCACACCACTGATAGAGGCGCCAGGTCGAGGGCCACCGACTGGTCGAGGCCGTGCCAGGGCACCGGGTCAGCAGCGCGCTCGCTCACGATGTCGGGGGTCTCACCGCCGAAGGCCACCGAGGACGTGTCGAGCACCTGCTCCCAATGCCCACCCCGGGGGACGCCGATGCGATAGCCGCCCCGGTGCACGGCCGACAGGTTGGCCACGCACACGAGCACCGCCAACCCGTCGGCCGAGAAACGGGCGAACGAGATCACGTTCTGGTCGGCGTCGTTGGCATCGATCCACTGGAAACCGGAGGGGTCGTACTGGCGCTCCCAGATGGCCGGGTTGGTGGTGGCGATAGCGTTGAGAGCGCGCACCAAGGCCTGCACGCCGGCGTGGCCGGGCTGGGCCAACACGTGCCAGTCGAGGCTGCGGTCGTGGGACCACTCCTGCCACTGGGCCAACTCACCACCCATGAACAGCAGGCGGCTGCCGGGATGGGCCCACATCCACCCGAACAGGGCCCGCAGGTTGGCCAGCTTCGACCACGCGTCACCGGGCATCTTGTCGATCAGCGAGCCCTTGCCGTGCACCATCTCGTCGTGGGACAGGGGCAGCACGAAGTTCTCCGAAAAGGCGTAGAGCAGGCCGAAGGTGAGCTGGTGGTGGTGATGGCGGCGGTGGATGGGGTCTTTGGAGAAGTACTCCAGCGTGTCGTGCATCCATCCCATGTTCCACTTGAAGCCGAA
>QHBU01000091.1 GCA_003244045.1 Candidatus Aeolococcus gillhamiae | reverse complement strand
AAGTTGATGGGCTGATCGGTGACCGGCACGTTCGGAGCCCAAGTGGCTCCACCGTCGGTGGAGTACGAGTAGCGCACCTGGAAGTGGTAGTCGGTCTGGTCCCGGTTGTCCTGCCAGACGACGTCGATCCGTCCGTTGGGCGCCACTCCCAGCTGGGGATAGAAGCTGGTGAACTGCTGGTCGGGGTTATCGTCGTCGAGGACGACGGGATCGCTCCACGTCAGGCCCGCGTCGGTTGAGCGCTGGAACACGATGTTGGCCGTGCCCGAGCTGGCAGCGGTTGCCGGCGTGAAGGCGTAGGTGGCCAGGAACGATCCCATGGGGCCACCCTTGGGGGTCCAGCCCAGGCCTATCTGGCTCCCTGTGCCGCTGAAGACGGGTGGGCCCAAACTCGTCACCGACCAGGTGCGTCCCTGGTCGGTGGAGCGGGCCGCCAACTGGGGCAAGGCGTTGGAGCCGGTGCCGGAGATCTTCGAGTCGTATGTGCCTGTAGCGCCGGAGATGGCCTCCACGACTCCGTTGCGCGCCACTATGAAGGGACCGGCGAAGAAGTTTTGCATGATCAAGGGGACGTCTTTGCCGGCGACGGTCTGCGTCACATGGGAGAAGTCGTTGACGTTCACCTTTCGGGTGATGGTCCTGCCGCCGTCGGCAGACACCGCCACCATTGCCGCACCGTTTTGCAGGGGAGAGTCCTTCGGCGCCGTCGGGAAGCTCTGCATGAACCCCACATACACCACGTCTTTGGGGCCGGAGGTGTCAATCGCCAACCCCGTCACGCCTGAGTCAGCGGCCGCTGGGTCGGGCTTCCCCCTGTTGTTGTCGACCACCACGCTGGACCAGGTCTTGCCGAGGTTGGTGGACCGGGCCAAGAGCACGCTGGTATGGCCGTTCCGGTCTCCTTCGCCCGGTCCGTATCCACCCAGTGCGTAGTAGAGCGTGCCATGGCGCCCCCACGCTATGGCGGCCTGAGTGGCACCGGCGTCGTCGGCCGTAGTGCAGTAGGGGTATGAGTCCGGGGCGGGCACGGCACGCAAGATGTGCCACGTGTGCCCGCCGTCGTTCGAACGAATCAGATGGCAAACCCGGGTACGCAGCTCGGCGGTGGCAGCCACAATTGTCCGGGGGTTGAACGGGTCGACCATCATCGAGGTCGGGCCGGTGAAGGCCCGGGCGAGAATGGGATCGTCCCTGGTCATGTGCACCGCGGCAGTCATCCGCTTGACATCGACGGATTGGGCGCTGAAGGTTGCCTTGGGCTTGGGCGTATCGGGTGTTTGGGCAGCCCAAGCGCTGCCAGGGATGGCAAGGAGCACTGCCACGGCTATTCCCATCAACAGCGGACGTACCCTACCGTGACTCATGCTACGAGGCCTTTACGGCTTGGGCCTGCGGGCGCCGGCGGGACGTGACCGCCATCAATAGGCCTACCAGCAACAGGCTGACGACAGCCACCCCCAGAGCGATAAGCACCAGGGCGCCGGCACCGGGGTCGGACTCGACGGCGAGCTTCGCCGGTCGTGCAGCCGCCGGCGCTGGCGCGGGCGGAGTCGTCCCCACATAGATCACTGCTCGGGCAGGGTTGCCACCGTTCATGTTGTGCTCGTCCTGGGTGGCAACGAGGAGGTGCTGGCCGATCGGCACGTCGGGCGGTATCGGCACCGGAAGGCTGAACTGGCTGGTCATGGTGGTGGCCGGTGGGGGAGCGGTAGCCAGGACCGGCCCGGTGATCGAGTCGAGGTGGATGAGCACCGGGGCGCCCTGGGCGAACTCCTTGCCGAAGACGGTGACGGTGCCGCCCGGCTGTACCGTCGGCGAGCTGGTGGTCAAAGACACCAGCCCCACGCAAGCCCATGCCAGCGCCGCTGGCACGATGGCGATGGTCCCCGTCGCAGCCACCATGCCCAGAGTCCGACGACCAGGCGACAGGTTCATGGCGATGCGCTTCATGGC
>QHBU01000090.1 GCA_003244045.1 Candidatus Aeolococcus gillhamiae | reverse complement strand
GGCTTCAAGGCCCTGTTCGGCCACAAGAACGTGGTGCCGGCCATCGGTGGTACCGGCGCCGGCGGCACCGTCTTGAACGATGTCTACAACGGCAACCCACCGGGCGCCACCATCTCGCAGTTCCCTGGCTTCGACGCCATGACGGCGGCCAACTCGCTGGGCTACGTGGCCTCCATGCAGGAGCACGGCGTGCCCGTTACATACGCGTACATCTCGGATTCGCACGACGCCCATTCCGGCCAGTCCAGCCTGTGCCCAGGGTTCAGCCCGCCGTCGTCGAACTGCGCCTACGGGCCTGGCGAGGATGGCTACGTGAAGGCGCTCAAGGCCCAGGACGACGCCTTCGCGGCGTTCTTCGCCCGCCTGGCCGCGGACGGCATCAACCCGTCGAACACAGTCTTCAATTTCAGCTCGGAAGAGAACGACCATTTTGCTGGCACGCTCAACCCCATCCCCGCAGGCTGCGACGGCGTGAGCGTGCGCTGCACCTACGACCACACCGTGGCCACCTCGTCCCGACCCGGCCAGATCGGCGAGGTCGCCATCAATGGCAAGAGCCTCCTGGCGTCACAGAAGGCCAACACCACGCCCTTCTACCTGCGCAACGACTCGGCGCCCAACTTCTGGGTCAACGGCAACCCGCCCCAGACCAGCGCTACCGTCCGCCAGCTCGAGCGAGACGTGGCCAGGCTCAGCATCACCAATCCCTACGCTGGAACGTCTGAGCCTGTCGTGGAACGGATGGCCGATCGCACCGAGATGGACATCCTCCACATGGTGACGGCCGACCCTGCCCGTACGCCTACGTTCACCGCCTTCGCCAAGGCCGCCGACTACGTGAACGCCTCCGACTGCCCCAGACCGGCTCCGCCGGGCACGCCGGTGTGCTCCAACCCGCAGTTCGCCTGGATCCACGGTGACTTCCAGCCTGAGATCACCACCACGTGGCTGGGCATGGTGGGGCCAGGGATCAAAGCGGCCGGAACCGACAGCACAACCTTCACAGACCACACTGACATCCGGCCTACGGTGCTGGCCCTGGCGGGGCTGCGCGACGACTACCGCAGCGACGGCCGCGTGATCACCGAAATCCTACGGGGCGACGCCGTGCCTCAGGCGCTCCGGGTCCACGGGCCTCAGGTCGAGCAGATGGGAGCCCTCTACAAGCAGCTCAACGCCGCCGTGGGCCAGTTCGGGCTCGACACCCTGGCCGTGTCGACACCGGCCCTGACCAGCGGGACGTCGGCGAACGACAGCGTCTACGCCAACCTGGAGGCCCGCCTGCGCGCCCTCGGAGGCTTCCGTGACCAGGTCGCCCTGCGCATGAGCGAGGACCTCAACGGCGGCGCCTTCGACGGCCGTCCCATCGACGAGAACGAGCTCCGGAGCCTTGTCGCCCAGGCCCAGGCGCTCCTCGCCCAGGTACATGCCATGGCGCGGGCCGTAGCCCCCGGGTATCGCTAGCCTCGGGTCGGTGCGAGGAAGACGGGTGGCCGCCTTTGCCATGGTTGCCGCGGTAGCGGCTCTCGGGGGCTGGCGGGTCGCC
>QHBU01000089.1 GCA_003244045.1 Candidatus Aeolococcus gillhamiae | reverse complement strand
AACCGGATCCGGAACCCGGTGTCGTCGCCCGGAACCAGGGCGACGCCGTCATCGGGGCGGTCGCCGGCCATCTCCCAGTCCAGGACGCCGGCCCAGAAGCGCGCCAGGCGGAGCGGGTCGTTCGCATCAATGCAGAGCGCGAAGAGGTCAGACGTCATCCGCATCTCCTGTCCGCTCGCTCGCGGCCGCCGGCCGGGCGTTCCGGTCGCGCGGAACGCAACGCTAAGACGATCCGGAACTCCACCGCAACGCAATTGCTGCTGGCCCGCACCGCGGCCAGCCAGAATTCTCGCCATCGCGACCGCGGTCCGCTAACATCCGGCCATGCCGTCGATCATCACAACCGTCACCTGGGACTGTTCCGATGCGCTCGTTCTCGCGCGCTTCTGGGCGGCCGCGCTCGGGTCGGACGTTGATGAGGACTCGACACCCGCCAAGGCGTATGTCGAGGCCGCCGGCTGGGGTGCCCCCAACATGTGGTTCAACCAGGTACCCGAGCCGAAGACCGCCAAGAACCGCCTGCACCTCGATCTCCGCGCGCCGGCCGGAATGGCGGAGGAGATCGCACGGCTCGAGTCACTTGGCGCGAAGGTAGAGCGGCGCGGCACCGCGATCACGACGATGCGCGATCCCGAAGGCAACGAGTTCTGCGTCGAGCCGGGACCGGCCGCCTGACTGGTTCGTGCCCAGGAGGTTCTGGGCTTCCAGGACCGACTGAACCGCCCGGAAAGAATCTTGGGCTGGGGTGTCGGATCGACACGAGCGCGTTCGTGGAATAGGTGAGCGGCAGTCGTCCGGGCTGCCCGTGAGCAGAGGAGCTGGAGATGGCCCTTTACCTGATCGCCTTCAACGACGAGTGGGTGCCCGAACTCACACTGGAGGAGCTGCACGAGAGGGGTGCATCCGCCAGGGAAGTGATCGGGGAGATGACGAACGCCGGTGTCTTCGTCTTCAGCGATGGCGGTCTCGACGCATCGACCGCTGTGTGCAGCGTCGACCCGAGCAGCGGCTCGCCCCTCTTCACCGACGGTCCGTACGTCGAGACCAAGGAGCACCTCGGCGGCTATTACCTCATCGACTGCGCCGACCTTGACGAGGCGATCGAGATCGGCCGCGATGTTCCGCTCGTCGACGGCGCGACGCTGGAGATCCGCCCACTTGTCGAACACTGACGTTCCGCGCGTTGCCGTCACCGCCGAGGATGCGCTCGTCGGCGTCTTCCGCGGTGAGGCGGCGCGCATCGTCGCCACCCTGACACGGCTGCTCGGCGACATCGACCTCGCCGAGGACGCCGTCCAGGAAGCGCTCGCCGCCGCCGTCGAACGCTGGCCGCGCGACGGCACCCCGGATCGTCCCGGCGCGTGGCTGATGACCACCGCGCGCAACAAGGCGATGGATCACCTCCGTCGTGAGCGCACCCAGGCGACTGCACGCGAGGCCGCGCTGCGGCTCAACATCGACGACGACAGCGACCCGGCGTCGCCCTTCGACGGCACGCCGATCCCCGACGACCGCCTGACGCTGCTGTTCACGTGCTGCCATCCGGCGCTCGCGATGGAGGCTCGCATCGCGCTGACGCTGCGCCTCATCGGCGGTCTCACCACGCCGGAGATCGCGCGCGCGTTCCTGGTGCAGGAGTCGACGATGGCGCAGCGCCTGGTGCGCGCCAAACACAAGATCCGCGCCGCGCACATCCCCATCCGCGTGCCACCGCAACCCTTGCTCGCGGAACGGCTGTCGTCAGTGCTCGCGGTGATCTACCTGGTCTTCAACGAGGGCTACCTCGCCAGCAGCGGCGACGACGTCGTGCGCCACTCGCTGTGCGACCAGGCCATCCGTCTCGGCCGGCTCCTTGCTGCGCTCATGCCCGAGGAGCCGGAGACAGCCGGGTTGCTCGCCTTGATGCTGCTGACCCACAGCCGTCGTGATGAACGCCAGGGCGACGGCGGCGAGTTGCGCCTGCTCCGCGACCAGGATCGCTCGCGCTGGGACCACGAGATGATCGACGAAGGTCATGTCGTGCTCGAGGGCGCGCTCGCGCACCTCCGCCCCGGCCGCTACCAGGTGGAGGCGGCCATCGCCGCGCTGCACTGCGACGCGGACTCTGTCCAGGCCACGGATTGGGAGGAGATCGCCGCGCTGTACGCCACCCTGCGCGCGCTGGCGCCGTCGCCGATCGTGGCGCTGAACCACGCTGTCGCCATCGCCGAGTGCGGGTCACCGGCGCGGGGGCTCGGCCTCGCAGACGACGTCGCCGAGGCGCTCGACTCGTACCACCTGCTGCATGTCACCAGGGCCGAGCTGCTAGTTCGTCTCGGCCGTACCGCCGACGCTCTCGTGGCGTACGACCGCGCCCTCGAGCTCGTCACCAACGACGCCGAGCGCGCTCATCTCCAGAGTCGGCGGGCCGAGGCAGCCAATTCGTAGCCAACGTGACACCGGGCCTTGGATAGCGACCCGTCCATTCGCCTCATGGCCGAGCGCGCGAACTCACTGCGACCACAGCCGAGCGCGACATCGGACCGTCTGACCGCCTGGCTGGCGTCCGCGCGACGGTGACGGCGTCGACCTGATCGTCAAGCTGAGGCCGCCGCTGCCTGACGTCGTTGAACCCCGCTCGATGACTCTCACTGACCAATCGGTACTCTTGCGTCATGCGACCCCTTCGGTATTCCATCAACGTCACATTGGATGGGTGCTGCGATCATCGTGCGATGGTCGCGGACGAAGACCTGCATCGGCACGCGGTCGAGAACCTCGGCCAGGCCGATGCCCTCCTCTTTGGCCGGGTGACGTACGAGATGATGGAGGCAGCGTGGCGGCTGCCGGCGCCGACGGGAGCGAGGCCCGATTGGATGGAACAGTTCGCCCGAACGATCGACGCCGCCAAGAAGTACGTTGTGTCGAGCACCCTCGACCGTGTCGATTGGAACGCGGAGCTCGTGCGCGGGGATCTGGGAAAGGCCGTTCAGCTGCTCAAGCAAGAGCCAGGTCAGGGACTGTTCGTGGGTGGCGTGAAGCTTCCGCTGGCGCTGACGGAGCTGGGATTGATCGATGAGTACGAGTTCGTGGTGCATCCCAGGCTCGCGGGCCACGGGCCGACGTTGTTCGCGGGGCTTTCGAGGCTTGTCGATTTGAGGCTCGTGAGCCAGCTGGAGTTCGGCTCGGGGGCGGTGGCGATGCGGTATGAGCCGAAAGGCTAGCCGGGCCTACTGATCCGCGTCCGCGAGGCGCGCGTCGACCTAGCCGGGCGGAGCCTCCTGCCGGGCAGTGGCACGGAAGTATCCCCAGAAGGCGACCGACGCGGCGCCGAACGCGAGGAACAATCCCACCGTCGTCCATAGCGGCACGCTGGCGACGTGCGCACTCGACGACTGCGGACGCAGCATGATCTGCACCAGCCCGAACATCGCCACCGCGAACATGGCCGCCCACGCCCCCCAATGCCAGGCGGCGAGCTTCTCGCCGGGGAGGAAGCGCAGTGGCACCAGCCCCAGCACTACGCCCGCTAGTCCGCCCACGAAGAGCGCGCTGAGCACGTTGGCGAGAAGCGCGATCCCGAACCCCGCTCCGGGCTTGGCCGCGGCGGTACTCACCGGCACCCACAGCAGCCAGGCCAGCACGGCCACCAGCAGCGTCACCGCCGACGACAGCGCGACGAGATGACCTTCGTCGCGCCGCGGCAGCGCGCCCGCGAACGCGATCCCGCCGATGATCCCGTAGAGGTACCCCGGCTGGAAGTTGACCACGCGCGAGACCAGCACGCAGGCCGCGGCCACCACCAGCCCGCTCGGCAGCGCGCGCAGCTCCCAATGGGCGCCGCGGTGGCGCGCGCCCCGGTATGCGGCGGTCACCGCGGCGCCCAGTGTCATGGAGATCACGAACGACAGCACGATCCCCGCGAACAGCGCCGCGCTCTTGGCGTTGAAACCCGCGAGGGGGTCGAGCAGAGACCCGAGCACGGCGCCGATGAGAACCGCGGCTGCCAGCGCCGCCGCGCCCCGCAGGGCGCGGGTCTGCGCGCGTTCGCGTCGGGCGCGTGTCCATGGCAGCCGGCGCTCCCACCACGCGCGGATCCGGTCGTGGTTCTCGTCATAGGTGCGGTTGAAGAGCTGCGACGGGAAGACGACGAGCAGCACCAGCGCGAGCACCAGCAGCGCGCTGAGCAGCAGCGCCGGCGCGGAGCTGCCCACCGCTGCGGGAGTCGGCAGCGACGTGCTGAAGCTCGACACGACGTTGTTCGTTGTGCCACCCCCGCCAGTGCCAGTGCCAGCGCCAGCGCCGCCACCAGCAGCGGGGTTGATCCCCACCCCGGACACCAGCAGGATCCCTGCGTCGACGTTCCTGCCAACCGCGATGCACGGTCCGGCTGGAGCGCAGGTGATCGCGATCACGACTCCGGCGGTTGTCCCGACGCTGGTCAGGCTGGTGCCGTCGGACGTCTGCAGGATGGAGGACCTGGCGGACGAATCACTGGCCACCAGGCACAGGTCACCGCTGCAGTAGACGTCGTCGAGGAACGCGTATTGCTTGCCGTTCGGTGCCGGCCACATCCGCCAGCTCGCGCCCGCGTCAGTGGTGGAGAAATACGCGGACGCGCATTGCGTGACCCCCTGGCCCCCGCACTGCTCGCCGCCCACCACCACGCCGTGCGACGCGTTGGTGAAGGCAATGCCGGTGAGGTCGCTGTACGCGGGCAGGCAGAAGCCCTGGCCTGCCGAGCACCCATTCGGTGGTGAGACGTCCTTCCACGAGCCGCCGAAGTTGTCGCTGACCCAGGTGCCCCCGCCCACCACGAAGCAGCGCTGCGCTGTCGCGCACTGCACCCTGTTGAGCCCCGTGGGGATCCCCTGGGAGGTGGGCGCCGCCGCCGCGGTCCATGTGGTTCCGCCATCGACCGACACCAGCTCCGACGAGATCCACTGCGAGCTCGAGGTCGTGTACGTCGATCCGAGAGCCAGACAGCGGGACGACGCGACGCACGAGACCGAGCTGAGCGCCGTCGCTGATGGAAGCGAGCCGGCGGCGGTCCAGGTGCGACCGTCGCGCGTGATCGCTGCGGCGCCTGTGCCTGCTGCACGTCCGACGGCGACGCAGTGGGTGGCGCTGAAACAGCTGACGCTGTCGAGCTCGTCGATGCCGGCCGCCGTGGTGGTCGTCCAGTGTCTGCCAGCGTCGCTGGTCGACACCACCGTGGCGCCGCTGAGGCCGCCGACCGCGTAGCAGGTCATCGCGCTCGGGCAGACGATGCCGAACAGTGGTGGCAGCCCGGGTAGGCCGGCCGGAGTGGAGAACGACACCCCCGCAGCCGCAGCCGTGCTTGGCAGCAGTGCCCCCGCAACGGCTGCAAGTCCGATCCAGAGCAGCCCTGACCGAGGCACAGCCCCCTCCACGACGCGGGCCGTCGGCCCGGTTGACGCGGATTCTGGCACCACGGGTACGCCTTCGACCGCGGCCCGGGGGACGACGAAGAGCCCGCCGCCGCAGGGGGAGACGGGCTCTTCGCGCGCACGCGTCACGGACGGGCGCGCCCCCGCGCGCACGCGGATACGCGCGCGCACGCACCGCGGATACGCGCGCGGCGCGCGAGGCGCTAGCTCTGTGCTTCCGCCGCCTTGGCGAACGCCTCCAGCCCGAGCTGCCACCCGTCCTGGTTGCCGACCATGTCGCGGTGCTGCTCCCAGCCCTCGCCGTGGGCGTCGAGCTTGCTGTGCTCGAGCACCACGCGCGTCCGTCCCGGCCCCTCGGCGGTGAACATGACCTCGACCTGGCTCGCCTTCTCCGGGTCGCCCTCGATCTGGAACTGGTTACTGATGTCCCAGCTGAACACCAGCCGGTTCGGTGGGTCGTACGCGAGCACGCGCGCCCAGCGGGACTCGGTGCCGTCGGTGGCGCGGTCATAGATGTTGCCGCCGACGCGGGGCTCGAACACCATCTCGGCGAGCTCACCCTGGAGGATGTGATGGGTCGACGGCCACCAGGTTCCCATCTCCTTGGTGAACACGGTGAACGCACGGTCGATCGGTGCGTCGACCATCACCGATGCGCGGACGGTCGTGTCGGCTGCCTGTGTCGTCACTGGGTCTCCTCCTCCACCTTTTCAGCGGCTGTCTTGAATGCGCGAAGCGCGTGGTCCCAGAACTGTTCGAAGTAGGCGCGCAGCTCGGCGACACCGTGCGGGTCGAGGCTGTAGACCCGACGGTTGGCGACCGGGCGATCGCGCACCAGCCCCGCGTGCTTCAGCACCCTCAGATGCTGCGACACCGCCGGCCGGCTCACCGGCAACCCGCGAGCGATCGCCCCGACGGGCAGCGGTCCGTCCGCAAGCCGCTCGAAGATCGCCCGCCGAGTCGGGTCGCCGAGCGCGGTCATCGCCTCTCCGTTAGCCATCACTTACCGTAAGTGTAGACGCACGCAGAAGCCGCTGTCAAGCGCCGTTTCGACTTGTGCGCGATTGTCAACGGTCACGTGACATTCCCCCGATGGCACGCCCGTAAGGTCAGCTGGGATGACTGCCCCCGCCTCCCCACCGACGAGCATCGCGCGTCAGCTGCAGACGTCCTTCCGGCTGATCTCGGTGATCATCGCGGGCGCGCTCGCCATCGCGTTGATCACTCTCGCGTTGTCGGTCTTCGTGGTGGGACCTCAGCTGGGCCGCGAGATCGACGTCAACAACAACGCCCACGAGGTTCAGCAGGCGATGCTCAACGAGGAGACGGGCGTGCGCGGCTACCTGTTCACCCGCGACCGCACCTTCCTCGAGCCGTACAACCAGGGCGCGCGGGACCTCGCCGACTTCAACGCCCGTCTTGATGCGGAGGTGGCCGGCAGTCCCATCCTGCAGTCCTACCTGATACCGGCGCGGGTCGCTCAGCAGATCTGGGTCACGACCTGGGCGCAACCCCTTGCCGCCGCACCGGCACCGACCAGCGTCGCCGCTGCGCAGCCGATCCTCAGCACGGGCAAGACCCTCTTCGACCGGTATCGGGCCGCTGAGACCCCGCTGGCCAACCAGATCGACGTCGAGCTGTCCTCCGCGCGCTTCAACCAGTACCTGGTCCTGGGGGTCGCCGCCGCACTCGAGTTGTTCCTCTTCACCATCACGTTGTTCGTCACCGCGCGACAGCATCGACGTCTGCAGCGCGACATCGTCCAGCCGGTCGACGGGCTCCTCGCCACCATGCGTGCCGTTCGCGACGGCGACCTCGCCGCCAAAGTTCCTGAATCCGGCCCGCTCGAGCTACGCCAGATCAGCAGCGGTCTGACGGAGATGACCCGGTCGCTGGCCCAGGAGCGCGAGGCGCGGCTGGCTCGCGAGTCGGAGGCGATTCACAATGCTCAGCGCCTGCAGCAGATCCTGACTCTCGCTCGCGAGGTTGCGGGCAGCCTCAACCTTCGCTACGTCCTCCGCGCTGTGGCGACGAGCGCGACGGTCGTGAGCGGGTGGTCAAGAGCCACCGTGTGGCTCACCGACGACGAACAGAATCGATTGGTCGCCGCGTACGACAGTGACGGAACGAACGGTGTGCCAATCGACATCGAGCCGTTGGCGCTGGGCGAAGGTTGCGCGGGCAAGGCCGCCAAGTACGGCCGCACCGCCACCGATGGCGACGACGCCACCGCCGTCGGGCCGGACGGTTCGCGCACCCGCTTGGCCCTTCCCATGATCGTGGGCGCGCGGGTGGTCGGCGTGCTCGAGGTCCGCGACTCTGAGGGGCGAACCGCGGACGCTGCTACCGTCGAATCCCTCGACGCGCTCGCCACCCACGCCGGCACCGCCATCGAGGCCGCCCGTCTGCACCAGAAGGTGGAGGAGCGCAGCGAGCTCGACGCCTTGACGCACCTCTTCAACCGCCACCGGTTCGAGGTCGACCTCGAGGCTGAAACGGGCCGGAGTCTTCGCTACCAACGCCCGTTGACCTTCGTGATGATGGACGTCGACCACTTCAAGACATTCAACGACGAGCACGGCCACCAGCGCGGCGACGAGGTGCTCCAGGAGGTGGCGGCGGTGCTCACCGGCGAGCTCCGTGAGGGTGACACCGCCTACCGCTACGGTGGCGAGGAGTTCGGCATCCTCCTCCACGAAACCGATGTCGTCGGAGGCGCCGAGGTCGCCGAGCGGATCCGGACGCGCCTCGAGCAGTCGCTGGGCGCGCACGGGAACCATCGTGCGGTCACGGCGTCGTTCGGGGTGGCTGGGTTCTCGGAGCGGCTCGGAACCGCCGATCAGCTCGTGCGTGCCGCCGACGCCGCGCTGTACGAGGCCAAGCGCGCGGGACGCAACCGAGTGGTGATCAGCGTTGCGAGCGACGTCGTCCCGGCGGTACTCGCCAGGCAGCGGAAAACAGGCCGCGCCCGCCCGGGCGCGGTCAAGTCGGCGCGCGTGACCAGGGGTGCGAAGTCGGCATAGCCGAGCCCAGTGCCTTCGCGGACAGTCGCCCCGGCGTTGGGCTCGAGCCGCGTACGATGCTTGCGGCAAGGAGGCCCAGCGTGAACCTGTCCCGATTCCTCTACCGCGCCGCCCGCGCGTCACGCGACATCGAGGCGGTCAGCAGCGGCAACCCACGCCGCATCACCCGCCGCGCCAAGAACAAGCTCGTCGGCAGGGCGCTCGGTCGCGCCGGTGTCTGGCGCCGGCTCTGGAAGTAGGCGGGTCGGCCTCTCCACCAAACCCTCGCCGCTCCTTACCACGTCCATAACCGGCGAAGTGGTGTCCTGTGCAGCGGTGCGCCGCCCGCCGCGGCACGGGAGAGTGGAGGTTCGACCATGGGTCATCGGGGGAAACAGCGCGGCATCGTCGTCGCCGGGTCCATCGCCATCGCGGCGCTCACGGCGGGCTGCTCCAGCTCCACCACCACCGCCACGCCGTTGTCGTCGAACGCCGCCGCGTTCTCGCCGGCGCCGGGACAGTTCGCCACGTCCACCCAGAGTGCCGAGCTGCTGAACCACCTGGTGGCCCCTCCCGGCTGGACGCTGACCCTCTGGGCGGTCGGTGGTGGCAAGTACTCCAACCCCGACTCCATCGAGAAGGACGGCAGCAATATCTGGGTCGGCTACCAGAACGTCACCGCCAAGGACGGCAGTGACGGCAAGACCAGCACCATCGTCGAGTACACGACGAGCGGGACCGTCGTGAGGACGTGGACGGTGCCCGGCCACACCGACGGCCTGCGCATCGACCCGGCCACGCACAAGGCGTGGGTGACCTCCAATGAGGACGGCAACCCCGCGCTCAACATCATCGACCCGGCCAGCGCGACGCCGCAGTCGATCACCCTGTCGCCGACGGCGCACGGCGGCGGCTACGACGACCTCGCCTTCGTCGGCGGATCGACGTACATCGCCTGCTCCAATCCCACGCTCGACGCCAACGGCAACAACGTCTTCCCTGCCGTCGACAAGATCACCGTCACCGGCAACTCCGCGACGGTCAGGCCGGTGCTCATGGGCAACGCGGCCGCGACCGACACGGTGGCCAACGCGCCCGTGACCCTCAACCTCACCGATCCCGATTCATTCACCACCGACCCGAACGGCAACGTTGTCCTCGTCTCACAGGGCGACTCCGCCCTGATCACCATCTCGAACCCGGGCGCAGCCAACCAGGCGGTGACCAAGACGCCGATCGGCAACCAGGAGGACGACACCGTCTGGACGACAGCGAACTCCGGGACCCTGTTCGTCACCGACGCCGGCAAGAACGCCGTCTACACCATCAAGTGGTCCGGGCCCAAGGGAACCGTCTTCACCGAGGCACCCAACGACTCGGGTGTGGTCGGCTTCATCGGCACCATCGACCTGAAGACAGGGTTCATCACCCCGGTGAGCACCGGCTGGGTCAAGCCGACCGGTCTCCTCTTCGTCCCCGCTTCCTAGCGGAGGCGGCGCTCCCTTCCCCCGGGGGAGCGCTCGCCTCGCCGGGCAGCGTGACAACCGCCAACGTCGGGGCGCTCAGAGCTGAGCGTGGTCCGCTGAACGAGCGCCCGCGGCTGATCCGCGGGCGCTCTTCTGGTGCGACCGCCTACTTCCTGGTCACCGAGAGTGCGAACTTAGCGCTGTGTATCACCGAGGTCGTGCTCCCGCTTTGCGGCCGCGCGGTCACCGTGATCGTGTAGGTGCCGCTGATTCCACTTCGTAGCGAGAGCGTCGCGCGAGCGGTGGAGGCGGAGGTGATCGTGAGCGATGACGGCGACAGCGTGGTGCTCACCTGCGATGGTCCGGTCACCGTCAGTGTCACGGCGCCATTCCAGCCGTTGGTCGACGTCAGCGTCACCGGCACGTTCACCGTCGATCCGCGCGCGACCCGTGCCGAACTCGGGACGGTGATCGAGTAATCGGCAGGCGGCGGTGGTGGCGGCCCGGTCGAGCAGGCGTAATCGACGTCGAAGCCCCCCGCGATGTACTGCACCAGCCAGGTGGCTGTCCCGAGGAAGGAGCTGGTGCAATAGCCCGGAGCATCCGATGGCCCCGACGCGCCGGCGACCCACGAGGGAACGCCCGACAGGCCATTCGGTGAGGCGAATTCCGCGTTCCATGCGGCCGCGTACGTCGAGTAATTGCTTGTCGAGTATCCGCCGGTGATGACGCCCCATTGGTATCCCGTTGAGTACACGCCGACGCCGGCAACGTGCTGAGAGATCAGGTAGTCGATGCTGCCCTGTACGTCAGCAGCGTTCGACGACGTGTCGCCGTTCCACGTGTTGCCCGTCTCGACGTCGAGCCACCACACACCCTGCGCATTGGCTCCCAGCGCGGCCTTTGACGTCGCCAGCGCGTCTGCCGCCGTGTGCCAACCGTAGTCGTACGCGCAGCCCGGGTCGGTCGTAACCGTGGCGTCCTTGCACAGCGCAGGATCCTTGGCACCCGACGCCGGCCAGTAGTAGCTGCTGTGCGGTGCCGGATTGGCGGTGTTCATGTAGAGATCGGGCGTGCGCGGATAGCCGGCGGCCCACTGGTACTCCGACCCGAGACAGGGATTCTTCGACCAGGCGCGTCCGTTGGTGACCCCCACGATGCCGAACGACCCGTCAGTCGGGTACGCCGCGCCGCACTGCGGCCACGAGATGTCGTGCCCGGACGAGGCCGCCGGCGGTGGCGCCGAGGTCGTGCTGGCAGCGGCCATCGGACTCTGCGAGAGGACGGCAGCAACCACCCCTATCGCTCCGGAAAGCATCAGCACAAGACGTCGTGGCATATGGGGGGTGAGTTCAACCGGTGAGCGCA
>QHBU01000088.1 GCA_003244045.1 Candidatus Aeolococcus gillhamiae | reverse complement strand
CGCGGAAGATCGACGACGTGCTGCGACAGTCGGCGACAACGCGGTTGGCGAAGTCGATCTTGGTGAAGATGCCGAGGCTGCCGACGATGCGCGTGATCGGGTCCCAGGAGACCTCGGTCAATGTTCCAGATTTTGGGGTCCCCCCCTTCTGCATGACTGTCGCCATCGGTGGTTTTCTCCTAACTTCTACGAAGGACGGTTGAAGGACTTGGCGACGCCGCCGGTCTGCGGCTTGTAGCCGGTGGTCAGCTCAGGCCTGTTGTGGCGCCACTTCGGTTCCTTGTTGACCGTGTTGTTGGTCATGGTGCGCAGACCGCGGATCGTCTTTCCGTAGGTGGCGATGGCTTTCGATGAGATCTTGGCGCCGGGCGGCTCGTCCATGAACGGCATGAACTTGTCGGGGAAGCCCGGCATGGTGCAGCCGATGCAGATGCCACCCACGTTGGGGCAGCCTCCGATGCCCGCCATCCAGCCGCGCTTGGGAACGTTGCAGTTCACCACCGGCCCCCAGCAGCCGAGCTTGACCAGGCACAGCGGCGAGCCGTACACCTTGGCGAACTCGCCCTGCTCGTAGTGCGAACCGCGGTCGCAGCCGTCATGGACGGTGGCTCCGAACAGCCAGGTGGGACGCAGCTGCTCGTCGAGCGGGATGACCGGAGCCAGCCCCGACACCTGGTAGAGGAGGTAGAGCACCACCTCCATGAAATTGTCCGGCTGCACGGGACAGCCGGGGACATTGATGATCGGCAGCCCGCCGGCCGACTTGAAGTCCCAGCCGAGGTAGTCGGCCAGGCCCATCGCACCGGTGGGGTTGCCCTGCATCGCGTGGATGCCACCGTACGTTGCGCACGTCCCGGCCGCCACCACCGCCACCGCCTTGGGGGCAAGCCGGTCGATCCACTCATTGGTGGTGATCGGCTGGCCGGTGGCGGGATCGGTGCCGACCGCTGCCCAGTAGCCGCCGTTGTCGGCGTTGAGCTTCTCGTTGGGGATCGAGCCCTCGACGACGAGGACGAACGGGTCGAGCTCGCCGCGGGCGGCGGCGAACCACGGCTTCAGGAAGTCGTCGCCGTTGTCGAAGGCCAGCACCGGGTTGTAGAGGTGGACGGTGGGGAGCCCGGGGATCGACCCGAGCAGGACATCCTCGATGCTCGGCTGCGTGGCCGCCGTGATCGAGACGGAGTCGCCGTCACAGCCAAGGCCGGCGGTGATCCACACGATGTGGACGTCCTTGACGGGAGGCTCCTTCTGTGTTTTCCGCCCGTACGGCGCTGCCTCGGTCACCATTGCGGCACACCTCCCTGGCTGCGATGGACACGTTGCGACGGCGCGGTCGCCCGCGCGAAGGCGCCACCGTAGGAGCCGTTGCCGGCGGCGTCAATAAGTGCGCCTGCCATCTAGAAATAGACCCCGTTCGACTGTTGCGTTTTCCGGCCCCGAGGCGCATCCTCCACCCTGCGGAAGCGCCTGGTGACGAGGCGGTCGCGACCGTACCGCCGGCGGGAGCACGGCCTTGCCTTGCGAGCGTTCGATGACTCATCAGCTGGAGGGAGCGCCATGAGCCAGGCCGACCCGCCGATTGAGCACGCCGACCGCTCTCGGTCGCCGGTCCAACCGCGCAACTACCTGCGTCCCTGCCTCCTGCTCCTCCTCGGGGAGGAGCCGACGTACGGCTACGAGCTGCGCGACAAGCTGGCGCCGCTATCCTTGGGGCACTGGGACCCCGGCACGGTATACCGCACCCTCAACACCATGGAGGACGACGCGCTGGTTCGCTCAACCTGGGAGCGTTCCGCCGAAGGTCCGCGGCGGCGCCGCTACGAGATCACCCCGGCGGGTAACGCAGTCCTCGATGCCTGGGCTCGAGAGCTGTGCGGGATGCGCGACATGATCGTCGACTTCATCGACCGCTACGAGGCCGACCAGCAGGAGCAGGCACTGGTCGGGGGAGCCGGCATTCGCAGCTGACTCCGGGTATGTTGCGGTGTGACCAGGGCGAGGCGAGGACTGCTGTCGGGCGTCGCCGCGTACGTGTTGTGGGGGCTGTTCCCGCTGTACTGGCCGCTGCTGGAGCCGGCCGGCGCGCTCGAGATCCTCGCCTGCCGGATCGTGCTCAGCCTCGTGGTGGTGGCGCTGCTTCTGGCGGTGCGACGCGAGCTGCGCGGGCTGCGCCGCCTCGACCGCGGCACGTTGCTGCGCCTCTGCCTCGCTGGTGTGATCGTCGCCGTCAACTGGGGCGCGTACATCTGGGGTGTCAACAACGGCCACGTCGTCGAGACCAGCCTCGGCTACTTCATCAACCCGCTTCTCACGGTCGCTCTCGGGGTCATCCTGCTGCACGAGCGGCTGCGCCGCCTGCAGTGGGCGGCGGTGGCGCTCGGCGCTGTGGCGGTGCTCATCCTCAGCGTCGACTACGGGCGGCCGCCATGGCTGGCGCTGTTCCTCGCGTTCTCATTCGCCGCGTACGGGCTGATCAAGAAGCGCATCCGCGCATCCGCACCCGAGGGGCTGTTCATCGAGGCGGCGGCCCTGACGGTGCCGGCGCTGATCGTCCTCGGCGTGCTGGCGGGCACAGGCGGCGCCACCTGGGTCGGCCCAGCTGCTACCCCCGGCCACTTGCTCCTGCTGATCGCGGCCGGGCCGGCGACGGCGATCCCGCTCCTCTTCTTCGCCGCTGCCGCAACCCGGCTTCCGCTGTCGACGCTGGGGCTGCTCCAGTACGTGACCCCGGTCATGCAGTTCGCCATCGGTGTGTTGGTGCGCCATGAGCCGCTGCCGCCCGCGCTGCTCGGCGGATTCGCGTTGGTGTGGCTGGCCCTCGCGCTCCTGACCATGGATGCAGCCCGTCACCGGACCCGGATGCCGAGCTCAGTGGCCCACCCCGAGGTGCTCGACGTCGAAGGTGGCGCGACGCCCCGCTACCGCTCGACCTCGCCGAGCAGCAGCCGGTAGTAGGCCCGGAAGCCTTCACGCTCGTACAGCCGCACCGCCCCCCGGTTAGCCTCGACGACCGCGACCGACCAGTACACGATGCCGCGGCTGCTCAACTCGGCCCTGCATGCGGCGAGCAGGGCGGTCCCGACCCCGGCGCCCCTGGCGGCGGCAGCGACCGCGAGCGATTCGACCTCCCCCACCTGCGCACCGAGGTCCCAAGTGGCTCCCGGCGCGTGGACCTGCAGCATCGCGTAGCCGACCGGCGCCACCACACCAACCGGCTCAGCGACGAAGAGAGTCCCCGAACCGTCGGCGAGCCAGGCGCGGTACTCCGCCTGGCGGATCCTCCAGGCGTCGGCGGCGGCGCGCACCGGCCACTCGGCGGCGGCGACCTCGCGGTGCTGCTCGACCATCCCCGCCCAGAGCGGTTCCAGCGAGTCCACGTCGGCGAGGTCGCCGCGGCGGACCTGCACCTCCATGGTCAGGTGGTGGGAGCGGCGAGGTCGACCACTACCGGCGCGTGGTCCGAGGGCAGCTTGCCCTTGCGCGCGTCGCGGTCGACGTAGGCGTCGGTGACACCGGCGGCCAGCGCGGTGCTCAGAAGCACCAGGTCGATGCGCATGCCCATCCCCTTGTGGAAGTTGCCGGCGCGGTAATCCCAGTAGGTGAACGGCCGATCCCCCTTGAGCGCGCGCGCCTCGACGTCGACGAAGCCGATGTCGACGAGGGACGACACCGCCGCCCTCTCCAGCAGCGTCACGTGCGTCGACCCCACGAACGCTGGGGGGTCCCAGACGTCGACGTCGGCCGGGGCCACGTTGAAGTCTCCGCACACCGCCATCGCGGGCGACGTCGCCGCGTCGGCGGCGATCGCGTCGCGCAGCACGCCCAGCCAGGCCAGCTTGTACGCGAAGTGCGGACTGTCGACGGTGCGGCCGTTGGGGACGTAGAGCGACCAGACACGCACACCGCCGCAGGTCGCGGCCAGCGCGCGCGCCTCGGCCTCCGGGAAGCCTGGTTCACCGTCGAACCCGCGCCGCACATCGGCGACCCCCACCTTCGACACGACAGCCACGCCGTTCCACTGTCCACTGCCGTGCACGGCAGCCTCGTAGCCGAGCTCGCCGAGCTGCTCGTGGGGGAAGGCGGCGTCGGCGAGCTTGGTCTCCTGCAGGCAGAGGATGTCCGGACGCGTCGCCGCCAGCCACTCGACGACGCGGGGCAGGCGTGCGCCCAGCGAGTTGACGTTCCAGGTGGCCAGCCTCACGTCGGAGGCCGCTCGTCGATGATGGCGTCGATGGCGGTGGCCAGCTCGACGTCCCGCGCGGTCAGCCCGCCGCTGACGTGGGAATAGATCTCCAGCTCCACGAAGCACCACTCGTGCAGGCGGACGTTGGGGTGGTGGCCGACGCTCTCAGCGACAGCGGCGACGCGGTTGACGAACTCCATCGCCGCGGTGAAGGACCCGAAGCGAAGATCGCGGTGGATGCGGTCGCGCTCGACGATCCACGCCGGGTGTGCCTTGAGGGCGCGGTAGGCGTCCTCCGGGGTCAGCGCGGCCGGACGATCAGAAGCTGCCATACACCGGGATCGTGGCGCCGGTGATGGTGCCGGCGTCGTCGCCGCATAGGAAGGCGATGACCGAGGCGATGGCCGCCGGCGACACCGCCTTGGCGAGGTCTGCCGGCTTCATCCAGGAGTGGTTCGCGGGGGTGTCGATGACCGCCGGCACCACCACGTTGACGCGCACCCCCGTCTTCTTGACCTCGTCGGCCATCACCTCGGTGAGCCGGATCACTGCCGACTTGGCGACGGCGTAGGCGGCTGAGCCGGCGCCACCGACCAGCGCCGACCGCGAGCCCACCTTGACGATGCTGCTCCGGCCGGCCGCGGTCATGCGTGCGGCCGCAGCCCGGCACGACCACCACGCGGTGTAGAGGTTGAGCTGGAACATGTGCTGCACGTCCGCAGGGGTTGCGTCGATCACGGTTCCACCGACAAAGCCACCGGTGACATTCACCAGTGTGTCGACGCCTCCCTCCAGCGCGTCGAGTCGCTGCCAGAGCGCGTCGACGGATTCGGCGTCGGTGAGGTCGGCGCGCTCCCAGATCGTGCCCGGACAGATCGCCTCGAGGTCCTTCAGCGACTGGCGGGGCGAGGCCACGCCGACAACGCGTGCGTGGTGCACGGCGAGAGCCTCGAGCACCGCTGGCCCGAGGCCACCGCTGGCGCCGCAGACGACGGCAGTCTCGGGCATCGGCCCATCCTACGTCGCCCCCAGCACTGGCCGGTCAGCGCGCGACGCGAGCCTCGTCCCACACCGGCGCGTCGGACTCGCGGACCGCGCCGTCGGCTCCGAACACCAGGAACCTGTCGAACGAGCGTGCGAACCAGCGGTCGTGAGTTACCGCGATGACCGTGCCGCTGAACCCGACCAGTCCGTCCTCGAGGGCCTGCGCGCTCTCCAATCGAGGTTGTCGGTCGGCTCGTCGAGGAGCAGGAGGGTGGCGCCGCCGAGCTCGAGAAGGAGGATCTGAAGTCGCGCCTGCTGGCCGCCCGACAGCGTCTCGAACGACTGGTCGACCTGGCCGCCGAGCTCGTAGCGTCGCAGCGCGCCGATCGCCTGCCCGTCGAGCCCGTGGTCGTGCAGTGCATCGACGAGGGTGCGACCCTGAAGGTCGGCGCGTTGGTGCAGCTGCGAGAACGCGCCCGGCACCACGCGGGCACCGAGGCGCCGGCGGCCTGTGTGCCGGATATCCTCCCCACCAAGCTGCCGCAGGAAGTGCGACTTCCCCGAGCCGTTGGGCCCGACGACAGCGATCCTCTCGCCGTAGAAGACCTCCAGGTCGAGCGGCGCCATCAGGCCGGTGAGCTCCAGGCCGTCGCACACGAGGACCTGGACGCCGGTGCGGCCGCCGAGCAGGTGCATACGCACGTTCTGTTCGCGCGGCGGTTCGGGCGGAGGCCCTTCCGCCTCGAAGCGAGCCAGGCGGGTCTGCGCAGCGCGGTACCGCGATGCCATGTCGGAGCTGCGCGCCGCCTGTTGCTAGAGCGTGCGCACGTACGTGCGCAGCCGCTCATGCTCCTCTGCCCAGCGCCGGTGCAGCTCCTCCTGGCGCTCGTGGCGACTGCGTCGGGCAGCCGCGTACGACGCGAAACCGCCACCGTGTGTCCAGGCGGAACCTCCTTCCACGGTGATCGCCCGCTGGGCCGTGCGGACCAACAGCTCGCGGTCGTGGGTTACGAACAGCACAGTCTTGCGTGTCGCCAGCAGCGCCCCCTCGAGCCACTCCTTGCCCGGGACATCGAGATAGTTGTCGGGCTCGTCGAGGAGCAGGACCTCGTCGGGACCGCGCAGCAGCGCCTCTAGCAGGGCGCTGAAGAA
>QHBU01000087.1 GCA_003244045.1 Candidatus Aeolococcus gillhamiae | reverse complement strand
ACTAGCTCAGACGCGGATCCTAACCACGTATCCAACATCATGACCAAACTCCATGCTGCCGGCCGAGCAGAGGCCATGGCGAGAGCGAGAGACGCTGGTCTGGGCAAGACTCAGTTCGAGTCTCCCTATTCGCCGTGACGCGAATCGGCCAGCGGCTCACGCTCCCCCTCGGCCGTGGACGCCCTGGTGGTTGCCCTCGCCGACGACGTCGGCGGGGCGACAGTGCTCACGAGCGATCCACGCGACCTGAGGGCGCTGGCCCGACATACCACCAACGAGGTCACCGTGGGGCGCTGCTGACGGTCGGCACCACTGGGCTCGCGACACGCGTCGAGCTCAGGTCGGTGGCACGACCAGGTCGACGATGCGGCGCGGCAGGTCGTCGGTGAGGGGAAGGCGGTTGAGGGCGTGGTACCACAGCAGCGCCGGCCCCGCTTCGGTGACGATGTCGACGTCGGTGCCCGCCGGCAGCTCGCCCCGCTCCATGGCCGAGGTGACGAGGTGGCGGATGTGGGCACGCTTGGCTCCGATCACCGACCGCTTGAACTCCTCGTCGAGGCTCGGGTAGCGGATGCGCTCGGCCGCGAACGCCAATAGCACGGGGCCCTGGTTGCCGCGCAGCAGGCCCATGAGGCTGCCGAGCATGGTCGTGAGGTTGGCCCTCAGGTCGCCGGTGTCGGGCAGCAGGTCGGTGACGCACGCCCCCACGTGCACGGCTGCCACCACCAGCTGGGCCTTGTCGGGGTAGCGCCGGTAGATGGTGGCCTTGCCCACTCCGGCCCGGGCCGCCACCCCCTCTATGGTCACGCCGGAGTACCCCTGCTCGGCGAACAGGGCGAGGGTGGCGGCGAAGATTGCCTCGTCGCACAACGGGTCACGTCGCCGCCCCGCCCGCGGCCGATCCGTGGTATCGGGAACCGGGTTGGTCACGAGGTTCCTGCGCCTACGGACAGCGGCTGCGCCGGTTCGCGGGGCGGCTCTGAGTCGTCGTCACGGGGCCGCGCCGGCAGGAACAGCACCACGCCGACGGTGGCCAGCAAGGTGATGACGGCGGCGGCCACGCCGACCACGTGGAGACCTCCCACGAAGCTCTCCTTGGCTGCCTGGGCGATGCGCGCCGCGACGGGTGGGGGTGTGGCCCGCTGATGGGCGATGGCGACGGCCTGGCCGACGTTGTTCCTAACCGCCGCCAGCAGCGGGCGGGGCACGACGCCGCTGAGCTTGCCGGTGACCGCCGAGGTGAAGCGGCTGGCCAGGACTGAGCCGAACACGGCGACACCGACGGCACCACCCATCTGGCGCGTGGTGTCGTTGACGGCGGAGCCCACGCCCGCCTTGGCCCGGGGCAGCGATCCCATGATGGAGTCGGTGCACGGGGCCATCACGTTGGCCATGCCCAGGCCCATGAGGGCGGTAACGGCGATGACGTGGGCGACGCTGCTCTGGGGTTGCAACGTGGTGAACAACGCCATAGACGTCGCCACCGCCGCCAGCCCGGCGGCGACCACGACCTTGTTGCCCAGCTTCTGCACCCACACGTTGGACAGCGGGGCAAACGTCATGATGACCACGGCCGAGGGCACCAGCACCACGCCCGCTTTCACCGTCGAGTAGCCGAGCACCGATTGCAGGTACTGGGTGATGAGGAACAGCGTTCCGTACAGCGCCAGGAAGACGAGCGTGATGGCGCCGCTGGCGGCGCTGAAACGGGGGTTCTCGAAGAAGTGCATGTCGAGCATGGGGTGGCGCGACCGCAGCTCCCACACCAGGAAAGCGGCAAGCAGCACGGCTCCGACCACGAAGCCGGCCACGATCTCGGTCGAGCCCCAACCCTTGGTGGGCGCCTCGATGACCGACCACAGCAGGGCGCCGAGGGCGACGATCGACAGCACCGCTCCCAACGGGTCGAGGCGGCCCTGGGAGGGGTCACGTGACTCGGGGACCAGGGCGTAACCCAGCGCCAGGCCGGCGATCACGATG
>QHBU01000086.1 GCA_003244045.1 Candidatus Aeolococcus gillhamiae | reverse complement strand
CGTCCGCCTGCGGTTTTCAAGCTGGGGCGGGTGATGTCTGTGTCTGGCCGCGGCGGACCGCGTGAATTCGGCGGCTGGCCGAAAGCCGTGTGCCCGTGTCTGCCAATGGATGCCACTGGTTGGTCGCGGAGGTGTCAGCGTAGGTGTCAGGCTAGGGAGGAACAGCAGCGTGAGCCCACCCGCCGCATCCTCGAGGGTCGGCCTGCTGGGTGGCTCCCCTGATGGCAGACTGTTGAATGTCGGGACAGAGGTACAAACGTGACGATCACGGCCACGAGAGTCTTGGGGGGCATTGGCGCCCTGATGCTCGGAGTGGTTTGTCTGGACCTGTTGCCGCCTCTCGGGCTTGTGGAGACGATCTGCGCGATCGTGATCCTGGCCACACGGCGCTCTGGCGCCTGCCTCGCCGCGCTCTTTCCTACGGTGCTCATCGCCGTCTCGGCGATCGCGATCATGGTGACGGTCAGTGGGCCTGCCAATCCTGTGATGTTGCCCATCGCCATCTCGACGGTCCTGATCAGCTGGGCGCTGGCCCGTGGGGCGATGACCCCTGAGCTACCGAGCAGTAAGCCACGAGGCGCCGGCACGTAGCGACTTCCGTATTCGCGCTGAGGGGCCGCGTCGTTGGCCATCGAACCGTAGCGGTCTACCAGCTCGCACGGGTGACGTCCGCAGACGCTCGAGGTCGGTCGCCTGAGTTCGGGCGGCTCGTGGGGGGCGATCGCCGGCGGCCGCGTAGGCCCGCCGACGGTCGAGGGGGAGGGTGTCAGCCGCCCGTTGTGACTGTGTTGGAGCGCATCGCCGAGTGCCGTTCCAGTAAAGGCCCCGGAGGGCCAAAATCGCTATCCGAACAGGTGCGTCGACTGTCGACTTTGAGGGAACCCACAAAACCCCCAAAACGCGTCAGCAGCACAGAGGGGAGCCTAGAGGCTTGGAACCCTTCACGATGAGGCACTGGTCGGCCCGCTTTGGTTTCCGGTCGCTTTCTCTTTCGCGCGTGAGACCGCTTTCGTCATACCTTCGGGGAGAAAGTTGGCCCCCACGCTCATCTCCAAGCCGTACTTTTCTGCAAAGAAGGCGCGCGACAGTGTGTGGATCCGCCGTTGCAGCCACCCCAAATATCCGAACGTGTAAAGGATCGCGGCAACACCCGCGCCGAACACGATCCAGGCGTACGTGGTGTGGGATAGCAAAGCCCAGATATAGCAGGGAATACCGAGAAACAGGGTCCCAAATGCCAGGAACGGAAAGAGCCGTACAAGCCGCATGTTGTACCTGGCGGCATCCGCCCCTACGATCCCCGTGAATTGCTGTTGCTTATTAGTCGCCATAGGACGACCCAGCGACGCAAATGCGTACCGGCGATCCGGCTGTTGCGGAAACCATGTCATTGTGGGCTATGCGCACGTCGCAGCCCACGAACAGAAGGTAGACCTGCATCCCGACATCATCCCCGGTCGGCTGGCCACGTTCAACCCGCGGGACGCTGAGCTAACCTCCCACGCAGTAAATCGCGCCGGGGCACTGCAGCGGCACTAGGCCCCGCGTCGAGCCCAGCACTGGGCGGTATCAGGAGCGACGTGGGATTGCGTGGCGATGCCGGGGTTGTTGGCCAGCCAGGCGGGCGGCGGCCTGGGCGGCTACACCTAAGCCGGCGGCCAAGGCAACGGCCACTGCGACCGGCAGGCTGAAGATCGCGACGCCGGCTCCCGCCTCGGCGTCAACAGCAGTGTCGCCCGCGGGCGAATAGGAGCATCGCGACCACGTACCAGCCCAGGAGCGCGACGGTTCCGGCACAGATCGAGATGAAGAACTCGCGTCACCGCCGGTGACGCCAGTGGGCACCTTTGTGCCGCGCGGCAGCCTGACGACGCGGCCCTGCACGTCAGCTGTGGTCTGGCGAACCGGGTTAAGGGCCGTCCTGAAGGTTCGGGCAGCCGACGTCGCCAGTGCCTGGAGAGCCCCAGCGGCCCCGGAGCCACATGGGGGCATGGTACGCGCCGTTGGCACGTCGGCGGGGCGCCGGTGGTCGCCTGCGACGGCGTCGACGGCGGTGTCAGCTCCGACGTATGGAGCACACGTCTTCGTGCACGTCGTGGTTTTCATCGCCACTCACTCTCACCCCGATCGCATGGCTCCTCCGAGTACGTCCGTCCCGCACACGACGGCAGGTTCGTCCGGGACCCCGACTCCGGTGCAGGCCGACACTAGGACCCGCGGCCGCATTTGTTGCGAGGAGGTGACGCTCCGTCTCCAGCCCGGGTCCTCCGCTCAGGGCTCCCGAGCCTGACGCATCGGCCGTCTCAGTGGCGATCGTCGACAACGGGGCAAGCTGAGCAGCACTACATGCGCCGTGTTCGACACCGCCGGCTGGGGCGTCTCCGGCGGAGCACACCGGGTACTGGGTTTATGTAGGAGGGCAAGGCGCACGGGCGATGACCGCGGCCCCGAGGTCCGCAACGATCTCTGACTCACCGGCTGGCCATCCGTATCGTGTCGCGTTGGCAGCGCTCAAGGTTGCGACCCGAACTGGCGAAGCCAATCACCTTGCATGATCATGCATTCAGCTCTCAGCAAGGCCACCTGTCGCCAGTGACTCCTCGAGCCGCCGAGATGCCTCCTCGTGCATCCCGGGCACCACGTGGCCGTAGACCGTGAGCGTGAAACCCGGGTTGCTGTGGCCGAGACGCTCGCTCACCACTTTGGGATGCTCGCCCGCCGCCAACATGAGCGTGGCCATGGTGTGCCGGAGCCCGTGCAAAGGCAGGCGCGGCAAGCGTGAATCGTCGAGGAGGCGATAGAAGGACTTGCGCACCCAACCCGACGTCAGCGGCCGTCCGCAGTCGGTGGCGAACACCAGATCGAGGTCATCCCAGAGTGCCCCCGCAACCAACCGTTGCTGGGCCTGGGCGGCGCGGTGATCATGCAACGCGATCAGGAGCTGCGGTGGCACCGAGACCGGCCGAGCCGAACGATGCGTCTTCGTTGCCTTGAAGCGGACCACACCGTCGTGGCGTGAATCCAGCGTCTGCAGGATCACCAGGCGCCCACCGCTCCAATCGACATCGTGCCAGCGCAACGCGAGCAACTCGCTGAGCCGCAGGCCGCAGAGCAGCGCGGTGCGAAGCGGCAATCCGAACGGATGGTCTTCGAGGACGTTCAGCAGCGTTCGCGCTTGCTCGGCCGTGAGCGTGCGCGGCGTTGCCGCCGGGATGGAGGGTCGGTCAACGGCGTCCACTGGGTTTAGCGGAATCGCCTGCCACGCAACGGCGTGGCCCATCGCTCTGTGGAGGACGTTGTGGATTTTCCTCACCGTCGCTGGCGCCAGTGAGCCGCCCGTCTTCCGGTTGCCGGCGGCGCGCAGCGTCTGCTCGACGGCGAGCACGTGTATGGGCCGCAGGTTCTGAAGAGGGATATTGCCGATGTGGGGAAGTAGGTCGTGCTCAACAATGTCCCCATAGCGCAGGCGGGTCCGCAACGCCAGCGAAGGCTCGACGTAGTCGCGGAGCCAGCGCTCGAGGAACTGACCCACCGTTTCCTTGCTGGGGTCGACGTAGGTACCCCGCGTCATCGCACTCAGCTGAACGGCAGCCTCGCGCTCGGCGTCCTTCTTGGTGCCACGAACGGTGAACGTGCGTCGCAGACGCTTGCCCGTGCGCGGGTCCCGGCCGCGTTCGAGGATGACCTCCCAGGCACCCGCCGAACGGCGGTGGATCCGGCTCACGCCGGCGGTGCCGCGTGGTCCCGCGTCATGTTGCCCAGTATCGCGGATTTGGGCAACATTTGGGCAACATTTGGGTCCGGCGGGCTTCCTTGAGGAGCGTCGCTACCCCTCTTTCGAATTCAGAATGTGGTACCCCGTATCGGATTCGAACCGATGATCTCCGCCTTGAGAGGGCGGTGTCCTGGGCCTCTAGACGAACGGGGCGGGGCTTGCGAAGTATAGGGGCGCTCGGTGCTACATCCGGTCGGGCGCGGCGATCCCCATGAGAGCGAGCGCGCGAGCCAGAGTCACCCGCACCGCTGCAGCGAGGTGGAGGCGCGCGGTGCTGAGCGCGGGTGCGCCGGCGTCGACGATGCGGTGGTCGTGGTAGTAGCGGTGCCACGCCGCGGCGACGCTGTGTGCGTAGAAGGTGAGCCGGTGCGGCTCGAGGTCGTGGGCAACGCTACGCACGACCTCGGGAAGGTCGAGGAGCAGCTGGATGAGCGCTGACTCGTCGCGGCCGAGAAGGTTGAGATCGGGGTTCTCGAGAGGCACCCCGTCGAGCTCTGCCTGGCGGAAGACTCCGGCGCAGCGCGCGTGCGCCATCTTCACGTAGTACACCGGGTTCTCGTTGCCCTCCTTGGTGGCGAGGTCGAGGTCGAAATCGATGGTCGAGCCCGAGGCGCGGCTGATCAGGAAGTAGCGGATGGCGTCGCCGCCCACCTGATCGAGGATCTCGCGCAGCGTCACATAGTGGCCTGAGGCCTTCTTCATCTTGGTGCCGGCGACGGTGATCAGCTGGGTGACCACGATGCGCAGGCGCGTGTCGTCGATGCCGAGCACGCGCAGCGCTGCGAACATGCGCGGCAGGTGTCCGGCATGGTCGGCGCCGACGACGTCGACGGCGCGGTCGAACGCGCGCTGCTCGAGCTTATCGAGGTGATAGGCGATGTCGGTCATGAAGTACGTGGGCAACCCGTTGCTGCGGATCAGCACCTCGTCCTTCTCGCTTCCCAGCTGGGTGGCCTCGAACCACACTGCGCCGTCGCGCTCGACCACGCACCCCGTCTCCTTCAGGCGCTGCAGCATGCGATCCACGGCTCCACTGTCGAACAGCCCCTGTTCATGGAACCAGCCGTCGAAGTGCACGCCGAGGTGCTCCAGGTCCTGGCGGATCTCGGCAAGTTGCGCGGCGAGCGCCTTCTCGCCGAACGCGTCTGCGGACACGTCGCGAAGCCCGTCGCCGTGCTCGGCGAAGAGGAGCTCGGCGGCGTGCTCAGCCGCCGGGTACGGCTCGGCTGGCGGGGGGTCGTCGATCCCGCAGAGGCGCCGGTAGAACCATGCGCAGTTGACCGCGAAGGTGCGCATGCGGCTGCCCGCGTCGTTGACGTAGTACTCGCGCTCGACACGGTGGCCGGCGGCGGCGAGCACGTTGGCGAGCGCGTCGCCGACGGCGGCGCCGCGGGTGGCGCCGAGCGTCACCGGCCCGGTCGGGTTGGCGCTGACGAACTCGATCTGCACGGACCGGCCTGCGCCTTCGCCGAGCGACGCGTCTCCCCACCGCTCCCCAGCGCTGATGATCCCGCCGAGCTGCGCCGCGAGCCACGCCGGCGCCAGCCGCATGTTGATGAAGCCGGGGCCGGCCACCTCGGCAGACTCGATGATCTCGCCGCCGCCGAGGTGTTCGCGCAGCAGCTCGGCGATCCCACGGGGGGCCAGTCCCAGCACCTTGGCCAGGCGCATCGCCAGGTTGGTGGCGACGTCGCCGTGGCTCGGGTCATTGGGCTTCTCGACGACGATGTCGGTGCGCACCTCGGACCGTGGCAGCGCTCCCGCGGCAACCGCTCTGTCGAGGGCGGCGGCGAGCTCAGCGCTCACCGCGCTGGCCACCAACTGCGCGTCCGGCACCGCTGCCTCCGTCGAGATTGTCAAGGAGGCGCCAGTGTAGTGGGCACCGCCGAACTGCTCGTCAGAGAGCACAGCAAGCGGCCGACGGGCGACAATGCGCCGCCGTGGATCTCCGCCATTGCGTCATCCCAGCCGCCGGCCTGGGGACGCGATTCCTTCCCGCCACCAAGGCTCTCCCCAAGGAGTTGCTGCCTGTTCTCGACCGACCCGTGATCCAGTGGGGCGTCGAGGAGGCGGTGGCGGCGGGAGCCGGCGAGATCGTCGTGGTGATCAGCGAGGGCAAGGAGCTGATCCAGGAGCACTTCAGCGTCCAGCCCGAGTTGGAGGCGTTGCTCCAGAAGCGCGGCAAGCTGGACGAGCTCGAGGCCGTGCGCGCCAGCGATCACATGGCGTCGTTCACCTGGGTCCGCCAGGACGAGCCGCTCGGCCTCGGCCACGCGGTCCTCTGTGCCGCAGACGCTGTCGGCGACCGGCCCTTCCTGTGCATGCTCCCGGACGACCTCTCCTACGGCCCGGACCCGGTGCTGCGCCAGTTGGTCGACGCCTACCGCGAGCACCAGACGCCGATCCTGGCGCTGATGCGCGTTCCCCGCGACCAGATCTCCCGCTACGGGTGCGCCGCCGTCGTCGAGTTCCACGGGCGCATCCACCGGGTGAGCGCGGTGGTGGAGAAGCCCAAGGCCGAGGACGCACCCAGCGACCTGGCCATCATGGGCCGGTACGTGCTGACGCCCAACATCTTCGAGGCGCTGCGCAGCACCCAGCCTGGCGCGGGCGGTGAGATCCAGCTGACCGACGGCATCGCGACCCTGCTCGACGCCGGCGCGGTGCACGGCGTCGAGTTCACCGGTGAGCTCCTCGACGTCGGCACGCCCGCCGGCTGGCTGGCAACCAACGCGCGGCTCGCCATGGACGACCCCACCCTGGCCGTCGCCCTGCGCGCCGCCGTGGAGGTGGGCGCCCGATGACCATCTTCCGCAGGGAGTGGGGCGCGATCACCTTCGTCCTCACCGTGCTCGTCGGCGCCGTCGCGGTGGCCATCTCCCTGGTGGTCACGGGCTCCCATCAGCCGCCGGTCCCGCCACTGCCGCCGTGCCCCTCGTACACCCCCTACGTGGTCACGCCCACGCCGTCCGCGACCGCGACGCCGTCTCCGTCTCCCAAAGGCAGCGCCAGCGCCAGTGCCAGTGCCTCGGCCACGCCGTCGCCCACCGCACTGGTCCCCGCGCCGACCCCGACCGCGTTCAATCCGGCGCTGGCCAACTGCCCGACGGCGCCGGCTCGTCCGCCGGCCACACCGACTGTCTCGGTGTCCCCGGGCGGCCCGACGCCCGCACCCACCCCAACGCCCGTGCCCACGCCAACGCCGGTGCCAACGCCCACGCCGACGTCCGTCTTCAACACACTGCCGCCGGCCACGCCGACGCCGTCGCCGACGAAAACGCCCTAGTCCAGGCCAGGCTCAGGCGGCGAGCAACAGCGTTCCGTTCTCCGCGCTGATCGCGGTGCGCTTCAGCTCGAGACCCACCAGCGGGGGATGGCCGACGTCGAGGACCACGGCGATGCTGTCCGCGAGACGCAGGCCGCCCAGGCGCACGCAGTCGCGCAGGAAGGTGAAGGCGAGAGGGCGGACCAGGTTCCAGATGTACTGGCGGCCGGCCTGGGCGTCGTCGTCGCCATTCACCTCGCGGAGGCTGTGGTCACGAAAGGCCAGCACGCACACCTCGTCGGTGAGCTGGACCGGCGCCGTCCAGCTGTAGGCCTCGTCGTCTCCCCGCAGCGTGATCAGGGAGTCCTTGGCGGTGAAGAGGCTGAGCCGCTCGACGAGCCGGCGCATCGGTCGCGGTGGACCCTCGACGATGAAGGGCACGTCGCGCAGGCGCTCGTTCCACGCCTGCGCCGGGTAGCGTGCGCTGAAGCCGACATCGTCCACCCCGCTGAAGGGCGAGGGGACCTTGATCACCAGCTCGTCCATGCTCACACCTCCGTTGCGACCGGGATCAGCGCGACGGTGTCGATCTCGGCCGGGTCCTCGCGGCGTTGCGGTGGGATCAGGGTAACCCCAAAGCCGCATGGACATCGTGCTCAGTTTCGCCGTCGACGCGTACACCGTCATCAATGCGGAACAGACCGTACTCATCCCGCAGCTTGAACGCGTTCCCACCGCGGATCTCGCAGAGGTCGGCGATCCGCTCCAGCGTCCGGAGGACGTCGGCGTTGCTCACCATGCGACTGGAGTTCGAATCTACCACAGCGGGGAATCGGCCGAGCCACCGCTTCACTACACTCGCTTGTCCGATGCCCCTGACCGGCGTGCGCGTCCTCGACCTGAGCCGTCTCCTGCCGGGGCCGTTCGCCACCATGATCCTCGCCGGCCTCGGCGCTGAGGTGATCAAGGTAGAAGACCTCGACGGCGGCGACTACATGCGCTGGATGCCTCCGCTGCAGGACGGCACCGCAGCGATGTTCACCGCCATCAACCGTGACAAGCGGTCGCTGCGGCTGGACCTCAAGTCGGCGCGCGGCCGCGAGCTCTTCCTCGACCTGGTGGCGAGATCCCACGTCGTGCTCGAGAGCTTCCGCCCTGGGGTGATGGACCGCCTCGGGCTGGGGGCCGCGGCTCTGCACGCGCGCAACCCTCGGCTGGTGATCTGCAGCATCTCCGGTTTTGGACAGGATGGGCCGGATCGTTTGCGCGCGGGTCACGACCTCAACTACCTGGCTCGCGGGGGGGTGCTCTCGATCAGCGGTGCCCCTGACGCGGCGCCGGCCATCCCCGGCGTGCAGATGGCCGACCTCGGGGGTGGTGCGCAGAGCGCCGTCATCGCGATGCTCGCGGCGCTGCGCCGCGCCGAACAGACCGGCACCGGCAGCCACTGCGACGTGTCGATGCTCGATGGCATGCTCAGCTGGATGTCCCCACACATCGCCGCTGCGCAGTCGGGAAGCACTGCGGGACCGTCGGCGATGCTGCTCAACGGTGCCCACCCCTGCTACCACGTGTACCGCTGCGCGGATGGGTGGATCACGGTAGCGGCCCTGGAGCCGAAGTTCTGGGCGCGCCTGTGCGCGCTGCTGGGCGTCGAGGACCTGCGCGACAGCGCCTTCGCCACGGGGACAGAGGCAGACCACGCAGTCGAGCGCTTGGAGGGCGTGTTCCGGGGCGCGACGCGCGCGCAGTGGCGCGAGCGGCTCGGGGTTGAGGACGCCTGCTTCGAGCCGGTGCTCACCATCGCCGAGCTGCTCGAAGATCCGCAGGTGCGCCATCGCGCCCAGGAAGTGGACGGGTCGCCGGTGTGGTTCCCCTTCCGGGTCGGTGCGCAGGCGCACGCCCCCACCGGCCCCGCTCCCGGGTACGGCGCCCACAGCCGCGCCCTGCTCGCCGAGATCGGCGTCGGCGATGCCGAGTGGGCGCAGCTGGTCAACGACCGCGTGACCGCGTGAGCTCCCGCCCGGCGGCGCGGCCGACGCGGCGAAGTGCTCGTACCCGTGAGCGGATCATCGAGGCCGCCACCGAGGTGTTCGCGCGCCGCGGTGTGCACGGCACGCGCGTCGCCGACATCGCCGAGCGCGCTGGTATCGCGTACGGGCTCGTCTACCATCACTTCCGCAACAAAGAGGAGATCCTCACCGCCATCTTCGCGGAGCGCTGGGCCCAGTACGTGGCCTACCTGGAGGAGGTGGCGCGGATGCCGCTCTCATTTCGCGAGCGCATGGGCCGGCTCATCCATTTCTGGGTGGAGACCTACCGTCAGGAGCCGGACCTCATGGCCGTGATGATCAACGAGATCACCCGCTCATACGAGTTCCTGGAGTCACACGACATCACCGCCGTGCTGGTTGCCTTCGACCCCATCGAGCGGATCATCGCGCAGGGTCGTGACAACGGCGAGGTCCGCGCCGACCTCGACGCCAAGCTGGCCACCTACGTCGTGCTCGGCGTCGCCGAGATGGTTCTCACCGGCTACGTGATCGGCAGCCTGCCTCGAACTGACCAGGACGCGTACGCGCGCGACGAGCAGCAGCTTCTCTCGCTGCTCCTCGACGGCATGAGCGCCGGCAGTGCGTAGCCGCGCGTCAGGTGGCTTCGACCACCTCGCGCCACCAGTCATCCACCTGGGCGGTGGTGGCCTCGCGGCTGCCCTGGTTGTCGATCACCCAGGTGGCCCGTCCTCGCTTCTCTTCGATGGGCAGTTGCGCGACCAGGCGGCGCTGCGCGGCGGTGTCGTCGAGGCCATTGCGCTCGCGGATGCGCAGCAGCTGGGTGGCGGCCGGCGCGTACACCAGCATGGTGCCCTCGAACGCATTCTCGCCGTCGCGCTCGAACAGCAGTGGGATGTCGGCCGCCACCAGCGGTGCGTCCGACTGCAGGGCCGCGAGGATACGCTCCTGCATCAACGCGTTGATCCTCGGGTGGGTGATTCGTTCGAGCTCGCCGCGCAGCTCAGGGTCCGCGAACGCGATGCCACCAAGCGCAGCCCTGTCAATGGCGCCGCCCGGGTCGAGCACCGCGGCGCCGAAACGCCGCACCACGTCATCGAAGGCGGCCGCTCCGGGCAGGAGCACCTCATGAGCGATGGCGTCGGCGTCGATCACCGCGGCACCGCGGTCGGCCAGCAGCGCGGCCACAGTCGACTTCCCCGTTGCAATTCCGCCGGTCAGTCCGATGAGCCGCATCGGCGCACCCTACACCGCGATCGGGACAGGGCGGCGCGACATTTGACCCCTGCTACAGTCCCCGGATGCGTCGCCTCCCTGTCCTCCTGCTCGTGGTTCTCGGCCTGCTCACCGCGTGCGACCCCCCCCAGACCAACGGCGTCACGGTGAATTTCGTCGGCAACAGCACGTGTGACACCAACGGCCAGAGCGCCTACTCGCCGTCACCGCCGAACACCAACACGGCGCCGGTCGGTCAGCCAGTCGACGAGATGCCCCACTACCACGTGGTCGAGGGCACCAAGATCACCTACATGCACAACCCGCCGACCAGCGGCTGCCATTACAGCCTCGGCGGCGGCGCGGCACCGCTCAAGCCGGGCATCTACCCGTCCACGAACACCAAGCTGACGCCCGAGTACTGGGTGCACAACCTCGAGCACGGCTACATCGTGGTCACCTTCAACTGCCCCAGCGGGTGCACAGCCGACCTGCAGACACTGCAGTCCTGGTTCCTGACCCTGCCGCCCGATGCCGGCGGCACGGTCCCGTACGCGAAGTTCATCGCCGTACCGGACTCCGCCCAGAAGGAGAAGTTCGACGCCCTGGCCTGGGACTGGTTCGACCCTGTCGGATCGACGCTCAACCTCAACGAGATCAAGAAGTTCTACGCTTGCCACACCAACCAGGCGCCGGAGGGGGCAAGAACCGCGTAGCGCGGCTCTGCGCTGGAGGAGGCAGGTGCCGGCTCGGTGACTCCTATACTCGTGGCGATGTCCAAGGCCAAGCAGCGCCGCGCCCCCGCGCGCGCCCGCACCGCACGGCCGGCGCGCCCCCGGCCACCGCGCGCCGGAGCGGCCGTGGTGGCGGCTGAACGCGGCCAGGTCTCGTGGTCGTCGTGTCTGATCGGGCTGTTCGCGGGAGAGGTGCTGCTCTTCCTGGTGAGCAACCTCGCGTTGGGCATCACCAACGCCGCCTTCGGCAGCGCCGGCTTCCGCACCGCGGACGGTGGGATCGTCGGTGTCTCCACCTTCCTGGCAGTGTTCTTCGGCGGCTATCTGGCGGCCCGCCTGGCGGGCCGCTTCGGCCTCTACCAGGGGGTGGTCGTCGGCGCCGGTTTCATCGCCGTGGGCGCCATCTTCCAGCTCGCCCAGGAAGCCCAGATCGTGCACAGCTCACTGGCCAGCGGCACACATACGCTTGTCGACCTCGGCCCCATGAGCATGGGCAACCTGATCAGCGGCGACATGCTCGCGCTAGTCGGCGGTTCAATCGGCGGACTGTTCTCCCGGCGTCGCTGACGCGGTCAGCGGGGGACGTTCTCGCCGACGCGGTTCGCGGTCGGGGTGCCAGCCACGTCCCGGCCGTAGGCGATCCCGACCAGGTCGACCCTGCCCAGCGAGCGGGCGAACTCGAGGCAGGCGGAGCGGGCGAAGCGGAGATGCTTTCCGGGCGTGTGCCAGGCCTGGAGGTGGCCCTGGGCCACGGCGCGGCGCAGCGTGGACCTCGAGACCCCGCACAGTGCAGCGGCCTCACCGGTGGTCAGAATCTGTTCTTGCATCGCGGCCATTCACATCCCTCCTGAAATCAGAGCCCGCCATGGCTCCAAGGGGTTCGCCCCCCCCAAGTTCTCCTGGCCCACTGTATACACCACCTTTGGTGCGCTTGTCACGTTTCCGTGAACTCTACACCAGTTCGGGACAATCGAACCAACTGAGCCGTCCGTATACTCAGCGGTGCTTGGTTCTGGCGTCTCAGGGGAGCTGTCATGGGTCTCGTCCAAGGTGTGGTCCGCCGCCTCGTCTCAAGCGTCGGCACCGTCATCGTGGGCAAGGACCAGGAGGTCGAGCTCTGCGTGCTCGCCCTCCTCTGCGGCGGCCACGTCCTGATCGAGGACGTCCCCGGCGTGGGCAAGACCATGCTCGCCAAGGCCATGGCCAGGGCCACCGGCTGCAACTTCGAGCGCCTCCAGTTCACCCCCGACCTGCTCCCCGGCGACGTCACCGGCGTCTCCGTGTTCAACATGAAGACCACCGAGTTCGAGTTCCGCAAGGGGCCGATCTTCGCCCAAGTGCTTCTCGCCGACGAGATCAACCGGGCCACCCCCAAAACGCAGTCCGCGCTGCTCGAGGCGATGGAGGAGGGCCAGGTCACCGTCGACGGGGTCACCCACCCGCTGCCCTCGCCGTTCATCGTCCTGGCCACCCAGAACCCCATCGAGCTGGGTGGCACCTTCCCACTGCCCGAAGCGCAGGTGGACCGCTTCCTCGTCAAGGTCAACCTGGGCTACCTCGCGCTGTCCGACGAGGTGGCCATGCTCGACCGCTTCCAGCGCGAGTCGCCGCTCGACGAGCTGGCCGCGGTCACCGACGCCGCCGAGATCGAGTCGTGCCGCCACGAGCTGCAGGGCGTGTTCTGCCACCACTCCCTCAAGGAGTACTGCGTGCGCATCGTGCAGCGCACGCGCGAGAGCACCGACGTGGCGCTCGGCGCCTCGCCGCGCGGCAGCCTCGGGCTACTCCACGCCGCGCAGGCGCGCGCCGCCGCTAAGGGCCGCGACTACGTCACCCCGGACGACATCAAGGAGCTCGCCCACCGCGTGCTCGGTCATCGCATCGTCCTCCGTGCCAACGCCGAACTGCGCGGCATCACCTCCGCACAGGTGATCGATGACGTGCTCGCCAGCGAGGTGGTGCCCGCAGAGCGACAGCTGATGGCCGGCGAGGGGTCGTGAGCTCGCGGGTTCCCCTGCTCGCCGGGATCGCGGCGCTCAGCTTCTTCGCCGGCATCACGGGAATCCACCTCGCCTACACGCTGACGTACGTGCTGGTCGCGTTGCTCATCCTGGCGTTCATCTGGACGCGCGCGATCGCGCGGCGCATCAGCGTGGATCGCACCTCGCCGGAGGGCTCCTACTCGGTCGGTGAACCGTTCAGCGAGCACTTCACCATCCACAACCGCAGCCTTCTGTGGGTGCCGTATTGCGAGGTCCACGACCGCAGCGAGATCCCCGGCTACGCCGCCGGCAGGGCGTGCGCGCTGGGTGCCGGTGACAGCGTCTCATGGACGGCGCGCGGTCACTTCACCGCGCGGGGCCGCCATCGTTTCGGCCCCGTGGAGGCACGCATCGGCGACCCCTTCGGCCTCTTCAGCAGGACGGTGCGCCTGGCCGCGCGCAGCGAGGTGACCGTCTACCCGGCGCTGCACCCGCTCGAGGACATAGGCCCGCTGTGGAGCGGTGACGGGGCCGGCGACATGCGCCGCGGCAAGGCGGTCGACGTCCCGCCCGAGGTGTCGTCGGTGCGTGATTACGACTCCAGCGACGGCATGAGCCGCATCCACTGGGCATCGACCGCGCGGACCGGGCGGCTGATGAGCCGCACCTACGACACGCGCTACAGCGCCGACCTGCTGGTGATCCTCGACCTCCGCGCCGGTGTCCACTCAGGCCAGGCTCCGGAGTCGTCCCTGGAGTACGCGGTGTCCATCGCGGCGTCGATCGTCAACGCGGTCGCGCGCCGCGGCCAGGCCGTGGGATTGATCACCAACGACGCCGAGATGCGCGCCTTCGGGGCCGGCCGGGGAGAGGCGCAGCGCATGCGGCTTCTCGACTACCTGGCCACCGCGCGGGACAACGGGACAGCGCCTCTCGCGCACGTCGTGAGCAGGCACGGAGAGGGCTGGCGCGGACGGGGCGGGATGGTGGTGGTGAGCGGCGACCGCGACCCGGCCTGGGTCGAGGCTCTCGTCGACTCCGGGACGCGTGGGCAGCGCCACCTCGCAGTGCTCCTTGAGACATCGTCGTTCGGCGCCGCCGGCCCGCCGATGCGCATCCCGGCGGCCTGGCGGCTGGCTCTGGACTGGTGGCTGGTGCGCCGTGGCGACGTCCTCGGCAGCGGCGAGAGGGCGCGCGCCGCCGGCGACTGAGCCATGGGTGTCGCCTCCGCTTCGATCGGCGTCCGGCCCCTGTCGCCGCGCCGCCCGGCGACCGCACTGCTGACGGCGCTCCTCGTCGCCGCCACCGGCTGGGCGGTGCTGGCCGGCGGCTGGAGCGACGGCGTCCCCAGCGTGGTCCTCGTTGGAGTCGCCGGGGCGCTCGAGGGCGTGGCGCTGGCGCGGACCCGGGTTCCGCGTCTGGTCGCGCTCACCGCCGCCCCCGTGTTCCTGTTCATCAGCCTGCTACCCACCAACGCCGGCCTCCGCCCGACCGCCGGCGCGGCCGAAGGCTTTGGCCATCTGGTCGGCCAGTACGCGAGTGCGGCGCTGACCGGCCTGCTCGGCAATGCGCAGTGGGAGTTCAACGTCGCGCTGGGAGCTCTTCTCTGGGTGTGCGGAGCCTGGGGTGCCTGGTTCGCGGTTCGGGAGAAGCGCGGCGCGACCGCCACCGGGCCGTGCTGGGTGGTTATTGCCGTCAACGTCATCAACTCGCCCTCCACCAGCAACGCCACCCTTCCGGCGTCCCTGGCCGCGGCGACAGCGATCATGCTGATCGCAGCCGTTCATCTCGACCGACTCAGCGACAGCTGGCGGCAGCGTCGCGTCAGCGTGCTGCCGGGCACCAACGGCCGTTTCGCTGCGGCCGCGGCCGCAGCGGGCGTGCTCATCGTTCTTCTCGCGCTGCTGGCGCCGCCACTGAGCAGCTCGGACATCTCTGGCCGTCTGTTCGGTACCGGCAGCGGGGCGGCCAAGGGTCACAGCGGCTCGTCGGGGTCAGGCGGCGGGTTGGGCGGCGCCACGGTTCGCTTCAACGCGGCCACCATCCCGGGCGGCGGCCTGACTCTGACCAGCACGCTCGTGCTCACCTACCTCCCCAGCCTCTCCACGGGCGTGTACCTGCGGATGGCCACGGACAGCGTGTTCGACGGCGGCAACTGGCTGCCCGCGGAGAGCGCCAACGGCAATGGCGACGACACCCAGGAGATCGCGCTGCCCGGGCCCATCTCCCGCGACCGGCGGCCGGCGGTGGGCGGCGTGGGAGGGCAACAAGAGAGCGTGTCGGTCGCGGTGAAGATGGTCGACGACACCACGGACACCAACGTCCTCCCCTTCGCCGGCGAACCTGACAGCACCACGCTGGCGGCCCGGGTCAGCGGCCTCACCGGGCCGGAGACAACCAACGGTCAGCTGCTCACCATCGACACGGTCCGGGCGTTGCGCCAAGTCATGGGTACCGCGTTCACCACCACCGCGACGCAATCGACGGCGACCGAGGCACAGCTGCGCCAGGCCGGAACGTCGTATCCCTCGTTCATCACCCGCGACTTCCTCGGCCTGATCGACGACGGCACCGGCGGCCCCGGCGTCATCGGCGCGCTAGCCCGGCAGTGGACACGGACGGCAGCCACCCCATATGACAAGGCCGCCGCCGTCGAGAGCGCGTTGCGCGACCCCAAGCTCTTTCACTACACGCTCAAACCGCCGCAGCCGCCGAGCACGGTCAGGGAGTGGCCGGTCACCTACTTCCTGACCAGCAGCCACAGCGGCTACTGCCAGTACTTCGCGACGGCCATGGGCGCGATGCTCCGCGCCGTCGGCATCCCGTCGCGACTCGTCAACGGCTACGGGCCCGGGACCACCCCCAACGCGGCCGCGCGCAGGACCAACCCGGACTCCGCCTGGACCGTGACCAGCAACGACGCGCACACCTGGGTCGAGGCGTACTTTCCCGGCTACGGCTGGATCCCTTTCGAGCCCACTCCCTCGTCCATCGCCGGCGCCTATCAGCCGTTCACCCGAGGGCCGATCGGTACGACCAGGTCAGTGCCCAGCAGCGGTGGCCCCGTGGCGGCGCCGAGCCCGAAGCCCGCACCCCGCGACGTCACGACGCCGAACGGCCCCAACACGCCGCGATGGAGCGGCGGGCGCGGGCTGCTGGTGGGCCTGGGGGCAGTCGCGGGCTCGATGATCCTGGTGACCGCGCTATTCGCAACGTGGTTCCTGAGACCGCGCAATGTTCGCGGCGTGTGGCGGCGGGTCGGCATCATCGGTCGGTTGCTGGGGGTGCGACGTGACCGGGCGCTCACGTTCGACGAGTACGTCGACCGTCTTACCGCCGCCCTGCCCACTGACTCACGCGCGTCAGGTGGCGTCCATCCGGCCGCAAAGAGACCTCTATGGCCGGTGCGCCTCGCCGATGCGTTGCGCGACATCGCGACGATCAGTGATCGCACCTTCTACTCGTCGCCGAGCGCGCGGTCCGACGAGCTGACGAGCCTGAGAAGCGCATGGCGGCGGGTGGCGATGCTGACGCCCCACCTCGGCCGCGGCCGGGGCGCTGAGCCGGCGGGCTGATCCGACAGCAGCGCAGGAGTGCAAGTCGTGAATCGCCACCGGTCGGGTAGGGTAGGAGCGTGGTCACAGGACAGTCCGACGCGCTCCATGTCGACGGACTCCTCAACCTCCGTGACCTCGGCGGGTTGCCCATCGAGGCGGGTGGAGAGACTCGGTTCGGTCGGCTGCTGCGCAGTGATTCACCGCACCAGATGGATGAGACCGCCGCGCGCGCTCTGGCGGGGGCGGGCGTCACCACGGTTGTCGACCTGCGCACCGCGTCGGAGCGGCAGGAGCGGCCCAACCTTCTTGTCAGCGTCGGAAAGATGCAGTGCGTCAACGCGCCGATCTTCAACGACGACGATGAGTTCCCGAGCGGCCTGACAACCGCTACCGACGTCTACTGCTGGTGGCTGCGCGACCTCGGCGTCGGCATCAAGGCAGCGATGGCAGCGATCGCCGACGCGACGTCTGCGCCGGTCCTCGTGCACTGTCACGCCGGCAAGGACCGCACCGGCGTCGTGGTCGCGCTCGCACTGCTGCTCGCCGGCGTCGGTGTCGACGCGATCGCCGACGACTACGCGCTCAGCGGGGTGCAGCTCGCCGACATGCTGGCGCGCGACAGGGTAAGCGCCGTAGAGCGAGGCATGGACGCGGTGCGTGCCGAGCGCCTGTTCACCGTGCGCCGCGAGGCCATGGTGGCGACGGTGGAGCGCATCGAGTCTGACCACGGTGGCGCCGCCCATTACCTGGCGGAAATCGGCCTCGACGAGGAACGGCTCGATCGCCTGCGCCGCCTCCTGGTGGCTCCGGAGTGGCCGTAGCGCCGCAGGGGCCTTCGCCTCACCGCAGGCGAGGCGAGAGTCCTCCCCTCAAATCCTGTCAAGGTGGCGACCCCGATCGGATTTGAACCGACGATCTCCACCTTGACAGGGTGGCGTGTTAGGCCAGGCTACACCACGGGGCCGCGGAGAGCGGATCATAGCATCGGGGTTTGGCCCGACCCGCCGCGCGGCTACGCTGCGCTCATGCCGCGACGTCGTCCCGATGAGATCTCTGCAGGTGGTGTGCTCGCACGTCCATCGGTGAATGGCTGGGAGGTGTGCATGGTGCGCGCCGGGCGCTACTGGGGCCTTCCCAAGGGCCATGTCGAGGCCGGAGAAAGCGCGGAACAGGCCGCGCTGCGCGAGATTTCAGAGGAGTGCGGCGTGGCGGTCGAGTCACTGACAGTGGTGAGCAGGTTGCCGGCGTCGGAGTACGCCTATCGCCGTGCCGGGAGGCTGACGTTCAAGTTGGTGGAGCATTTCCTCATCACCGCACCGGCGCACACGGAGATCAGACCGCAGGCCGGCGAGATCGACGAGGTGGAATGGCTGAGCATTGACGAGGCTGGCGCGCGCGCCAGCTTCAAAGACACCCGCACGGCGCTGTCCGCGGCTCGAACCGCGCTCCCCGCTCTGCAGCACTGACGGGCAGCCACCGCCGCGTCCCTACAATCGAACCACGTGCAACTCTTCGACACCGCGACCGAAGCGCTCGCCACGCTGACCCCGCGCGACGGTCGCGTCGGGATGTACGTGTGCGGCCTCACGCCGTACGCCGGCGGCCATCTCGGCCATGCCTTCACGTACCACACCTTCGACGTCATCGCCCGCCGCCTCTGGGCCGACGGCGTCGACGTGCGCAGCGTCCGCAACGTGACCGACGTCGATGACGACATCCTGCGCGTTGCCCGTGAGCGCGGAATCGACTATCGCGTGCTGGGTGATCGCGAGACGCTGCGCTTCGATCGCGACATGGCGGACCTCGGCCTGCTCGACGTCGATGCGGCTCCGCGCGCAACCAACCGGGTTCCTGAGATGGTGGACTGGATCAACCGTCTCATCGCACGAGGTTCTGCCTACGAGGTGCAGGGTTGGGTGTACTTCGATGTGGCGCGCTTCCCGCGGTACGGAGCATTCAGCGGCCTCGATACTGTGAGCATGGTGGCGCTGTCGCGCGAGCGCGGCGGTGATCCCGACGACGCGCGCAAGCGCGATCCACTCGACTTCGTTCTCTGGCAGCCGTCTCTGCCGGACGAGCCACGCTGGCCGTCGCCGTGGAGCTCGGGCCGCCCCGGCTGGCACATCGAGTGCACGGTGATGGCGGCCGCCGAGCTGCCTCTCCCGGTCGACATCCACGGTGGCGGCGACGACCTCATCTTCCCCCACCACGAGTCCGAGATCGCCCAGGCCGTGGCGGGTGGTGTGCGTTCGTATGTGCGCCACTGGGTGCACGTGGCCATGGTGGGCTACCAGGGCGAGAAGATGAGCAAGTCGCTCGGCAATCTGGTGTTCGTCCGCGACCTTCTCGACCGCGTCCCCGCGGCGGTGATTCGGCTGCTGCTCTGCGCCCACCACCATCGCGTGGCGTGGGAGTACGACGAGGCCGAGCTCGATCGCGCGCAGGCGCGATGGCTCAGCTATCAAACAGCTCTGGGCAGCGAGGCCATGTTCACCGCCACCGACGCGCAGGCGGTCTACGACGATTTCATGACCTGCATCGACGATGACCTCGACACTCCCGGTGCACTGGTCATCCTCGACGAGGTGGCCGGGCGTCCCACGCTGCCCCGCCGAACCACCGGCGCGGATGTGAGCGCGGCGCAGCTGATTGGCCCGCTCCTCGACGTGATCGGAGTGCCAATAGCGGGGCTGTAGACCCGCCCCACGCGGCCGCGCCGCGCGGGGACCCCGTTCTTCTCACAGAGGGGCGATGCGCCCCTCTCGCCGCGTCGGCAGAGCCGGCGCAGCGCACTCCCCACTCGGCGCGATGAATCGCGCCGGGCTCGCGTCCGCTGCCCCACGCGGGCGGGCCGCGCGGGGACCCCGTTCTTCTGATAGAGGGGCGATGCGCCCCTCTCGCCGCGTCGGCAGAGCCGGCGCAGCTCACTCCCCACTCGGCGCGATGAATCGCGCCGGGCTCGCGTCCGCTCGCAGGTCCTCGAAAGCCCCACCAGCGGAACGCAGTTCCCCCTTCGCTTATGCGCTGAGGCTGGCGTCCGCGGTGCGCTGGGCGGTGATCTCTTCGGCGATGTGATTGATGAAGAAGCGGTGGAAGAGCTCGCGCTGATCCTTGTCCACCTGGCCACCGACGCCGAGGCCGGCGCGGCGCCGCGCGATCCACGGCGGCACGCCCCGCGCGATGACGTTGGAGTTGACGCGCACGTCGACGAGCGCGTCGTCCTCGTCCTCGTTGACGGTGAGTGCCACCTTGAGGCTGATGCCGGTGGGCTCGATCAACTTCCAGCTGCGTTCCCAACGGCGGCGGCGCTTGTGGTCGAACACCACCTTCACCTCGGGCTCAGTCTTCACCGTCTCGGTGCTCCGCGCGATGCCGCGCAGCAACTCCTCGATCTCCGGCCCGATCTCGTCAGCGACCCAGCTCACCAGCGAGGGTCCGCGGTTCTCCAGCTCGGGAAGCGCGCTCGGGTCGGTGCCCGGCCCCATCGCGCTGATGGTGCCAGCATGACGCCGACAGTACATGATGCCACCGATCATCGACCAGTGCTCGGGACAGAATGCCATCTCGCACGCGCGCCCGCGGCGGTCCCGGTAGGAACACGCGGTTGCCGTCTCGTTCCTGCAGCCCTGGTCGGTGCACGGCAGCGTGCCGATCGGTGCGGCGAATTCGGTGGGGCGGCGTTTGAACAATGGCATGGTGCACGCCGGCTGGCGCGCCTTGATCCTACCGCGCCTCGTGTGACGGCACGCCAACAAGCTCGTGTCGCAATGCAGTGACGAGGCGGCGCACATCGTCCATGAGCGACGCGAACTGCTCAAGCGTCAGCGATTGCGGACCGTCACTCAGTGCGTCGTCAGGCGACGGATGCACCTCGATGAGGAGTCCGTCGGCGCCGGCCGCAACCGCCGCCAGCGCCATGCTGGGAACCAGGTGGCGGTGCCCGGTGGCGTGCGAGGGGTCGACCAGGATCGGCAGATGCGAGAGCGACTTCACCAGTGGCACCGCGGAGAGGTCGAGCGTGTTGCGCGTGCTGCTCTCGAACGTGCGAATCCCGCGCTCGCACAGCACCACGTCGTTGTTGCCGTGAGCCACGATGTACTCCGCGCTGAGCAGCCACTCCTCGACGGTGTTGCTGAGGCCGCGCTTGAGCAGCACCGGCTTGCGCGCTTCGCCGACCGCCTCGAGGAGGCTGAAGTTCTGGGCGTTGCGGGTGCCCACCTGGAGCATGTCGGCCGCCTCGGCGACAACCGCGACATCGGACGGCGTCAGCACCTCGGTGACCACCGGCAGGCCGGTGACCTCGCGCGCCGCGCGCAGGTGCTCCAGCCCCTGGGCGCCCAGGCCGCGGAACGAGTAGGGCGAGCTGCGTGGTTTGTAGGCGCCGCCGCGCAGCAGCCCGGCGCCGGCGGCGGCGACGCCCGCGGCGGTTTCGAGCAGCTGCGCCTCGCTCTCCACCGCGCAGGGACCCGCGGCGACCACCAGCGAGCCGTCACCGATGGGTACGCCGCCGACGTTGACAACGGAACGCTCCGGGTGCCACTCCAGCCCCACCATCTTGTAGGGCTTGCTCACCGGGATCGCTGCCACCACCCCGGGAAGGGCCACAACGGCGTCACGGATGGACGAGGGGTTGCTGCCGAGCACGCCGATGGCGAGCCGGTCGGCGCCCGGCAGCTCGATCGGCTTGTAGCCGCGATCGCGCACGTGTTGCATCACGTTGGCGACCTCCGCAGGCGTGGCCTGCGCGTTCATCATGATCAGCACGTCAGCTCGTCCACCGCCATGCCGTCAGCACGGCCAACAGGCCGGACTGCTGCTGGTTGAAGGCGAATTGCGAGGTGTTGAGCACGATGTCGTATGTGGTGGTGCCGTGGCTGATGATCATGTCCTCACTCTCGCCCGGTGTCCCCTGGATGTCGCGATCGTAGGTGATGTACTGACCGGTGGCGCCGTCGATGGTGAAGGACTTCGGTGTGCTGAGGTTGGTGGCACCGTTGCTGGATACGCTCTGCAGGTAGCCGGCCACCTGGTCATCCGGGACCGGCAACGTGAGGAGCAGGACGTTGATGTTGGCGGTGACGTCGTTGATGTTTTGCACCAGCTGGCCGGGCGGCCCCTCCTCGATGAGCATGTCCACCTTTCCGTTGGCGCTGAACTTGCGGACCTCGCTGGCGTCAGAGACGCGGTTGGTCCAGCCGTTGGGGACGATGGTCGTGAAGCCGGCGGTGGCCAGCGGAGTTCCCCTCAGGGGCGACGGCGACGGCGTCGCCGGGGTCACGGAACCGGTCACCGGCGTCCCAGGTGATCCGCAGCCGGTGAGGAGCCCACAGCACACCACCACGACGGCAATGGCGTGGCGGGCTCGGATCACTCGGAGGACCTCGTCTGGCTCGGGCGCGACGGCCGCCCAGTCTAGTGTCGCGCCGCCGGAGAACGGCGCCGCACGCTGCCGGGATTGCGACACCCGCCACAATCGAACCGTGACCCAGCTGACCGTTGCGCGCGTCGGGGCCACCGAGGTGGCAGGGCTTCGACGGCTGCTCGACTCCAACCCGGTGCACAACGTCTACCTGCGCAGTGAGCTGCGCCTGCTTGGCAGCGCGGCGCCGTGGTGGTGTGTGACCGACGGCCATGAGCTGCGCGCCGTGGTGCTCGCCGGCGCGTTGACCGTGCCCTTCCTTCCGGACCCGAGCGACGCTCCCCGCCTAGCCGAGGCAACGCGCGCGCATACCGCGCCTCATCTGATGGTCGGTCCGCGGGATGCCGTCCGCGCCCTGCACGCGTGCCTGGAGCCGCGCCGACCAGCGCGGGAGATCCACGATCCGCAGCCGGTGATGGTGATCGACCGCCAGCGGCTGCGCGTCCTGCCGCCCGCGCCGATCCGGCGCACCACCAAGCGCGACGTGGACGCGCTCGCAGTGGCGGCGGCGATGATGCACCGCGAGGAGATGAGCGCGGACAGCGCGCCGCCCGATGCCGTCGCCTGGAGGGTGCGGATGAGCCAGCTCGTCGATCGAGGGTGGAGCTGGGCCTGGATCGATGGTGGCCAGGTGGTGTTCAAAGCCGAGCTCAGCGCCTGGACGCCTGACGTCGTGCAGATCCAGGGCGTCTTCACCGGGCCGTCGCGGCGCGGGCGCGGCGTGGCCACGGCCGGGATGATCGCTCTGTGCTCGCTTCTCCTCGATGAGGTCCCGCTGGTGGCTCTCTATGTCAACGGCTACAACCAGGCAGCGCTGCGCGTGTACGGTCGGGTCGGATTCGAGCAGCAGGGCGAGTTCGCCACCGTGATGTACTGAAGATGAGGCCGCGATGATCGAGGCAAGCGCCACCGCGACACTGCCGGTTCTCCCCAAGCAGGCATTCGCCGTGGTGAGCGACATCTCCAACGCCGACTGGTTGCCGGCAGTGCGCGGCGTCCGCCACCTGGGTGGCCCGAAGCGCGGTGTGGGGGGGCGCTTCGAGGTGGAGGCCGGGATGGTGGGACGGCATCTCCGCGGCGTGCTCCTCGTCAAGGAGCTGGACGATCCGCACCGGATGGTGCTGGTGCTGGAGGAGGGCCTCGACCTCACCATCACCATCGACGTGACCCCGGCCAGGGCGGGGAGCAAGCTGCGCGTCGAGGCCCGTTACTCGGTCGGCGGGGCGTTCGGCGGGGCCGTCGAGCGCGCCAGCCAGCCGGCGGCTCGCCGCGAGGTGGCCCGGGCGGTGGAGCAGCTGGCCGCCCGGTTCGGGCGCGAGGACGCGGCCCCGGCACGGCGGAAATGACCACCCGCTTCCCGGACGACACCGAGCTCGACGCGATCGCCGCCCAGGTGCGTTCCTTCACACGGATGCCGGCGGCGGAGCTGAGCCGGCTCCTCGACGATGCGCGCCAGTCGCCGACGGGCCCTGCCACGGGACAGTTGGTGGAGCAGCAGCTCGGCACCGTGCTCGACGCGGTGCTGGCGCGGCGGGGACAGGGCGTCGACCTCATGGACCTTTACCAGGAGGGCTCGATCGCTGCCACCGTCGCCGCCGGCGAGTTCGCCAGTCGCGGCGGTGCGGCGACCGGACTGCGGGCCTACGTGGCGCGCGTCGTCGACAAGTTCCTCGACGACGTCATCAAGCGCGAGGCGGCGCAGAAGCTGGCAGACACCATGCTCCTCGAGCAGGTCAAGCTCCTCGAGGCCGCTGAGGTGGTGCTGCGCTGCCGCCTGGAGCGCGAGCCGACCACGCTGGAGCTGGCGGCCGCTCTCGAATGGACGCCGGAAACGGTCGAGGTGGTCGGCGCGGTGCTCCACCAGGCCCGCGAGAACAACGACGCCGAGATCGTTGATTTCCTCGACGACATCGACGAGGCCGACACCGGGGACACCGCCGACATCTGACCCGCCCCACGCGGCTGAGCCGCGCGGGACCCCCACGCGGCGGGGCCGCGCGGGGGGACCCGTTCTTCTAGCAGAGGGGCGATGCGCCCCTCTCGGCCGTCCGGCAGAGCTGGCCAACCTCACTCCCCACTCGGCGCGATGAATCGCCCCGGGCTCGCCTCCGCTCGCACACGGTTCCTCCGGCAAGACCGTCGGCGCAGGCGACTTCCACCTCGCCGGAGCTGACTCCGCTGAGCTGTGGGTTCCGAGGGGGGAACGCGGTTCCGCCTTCGCCTACTGTCCGCCGAACGTCCGCGGGCGGCAGCCTAAGATCCACGTCCATGCGGGGGGTGGGCTCGAGGGGGGACGGCCGTACGGTGCTGGTGATCAGCGAGGACATCGAGCTCGCGGTGGCCCTTCGCGACCGGCTCGACCGCGGCTACGTGACGGTGTGCGACGCGCGCACCGCCGAGGCGGACGCCGCGGTGCGCGGCTGCCATCCCTGGCCGTGGATGGTCGTCGGCGACGGCGCCGGACTCGCCCGGGCGGCCGTGGAGCTGCTGGGGCGGCATCCGACCCTGCTGCTGTGGCGCGGCGCGCCTCCTCCGGGGCTGCCCGCCCACACCCGGCAGCTCCAGCGCTTCTCGGAGTTGGCCGCCGCGGCGGAGTCGGCTCTCGGCGCCGAGGTGGGCGGCATCCGTCTGGCGCCCGGGGCCGGCGTCACCATGCCGGACGGCCGGCACCACGCCGGCGCGGCGCTCGAGGCACTGGTGGCCAGCCACCCCCGGCCCCTCTTCGCCGCCGCGCATCACTTCCGGACTGTGGACGCTACGCTGGACGCCCACGCCGTTGCGCTGCACGTCACGCGCACCGCCGCGGGCGGCGCGCGCCTCGACACTCGGGCCGCATGATGCGCGCCAATGCCGAGGTGCTCATCGTCGAGGACGACGCGGAGACGCTCGACGAGCTGCGTGCGCATTTCTCGCGCAAGCGTTTCCATCCGCTCGCCACTCGCAGCGCTGCGCACGCGGTGGCGGCGCTGCGCAACAACGCGGAGTCGACGCGACCGGTTCTGGCCGTGGTCGACTGGGACCTGTCCAAGGCGCCAGACCAGACCCTGACCAGCAGCGACGTGCTCTCTCTGCTGGCCCGCGAGCTGTCGGACTGCCTGACCATCGTGTACTCAGCCAACATCGACTCGTTCCGGGTGCGCAGCGAGATCCATCGTGCCCATCCGCGTGCCTGGTTGCACGACAAGCGCGACGGTGACCTCTCGCTCATCGAACGGGTCGAGCGCATGCTCGACCCGACCGTCGAGGACCTGCGCATCAAGGACGGGTCGGTGGTGCTCCACCTGCCCACCATGGCCGAGCACCATCACCGCGAGGCGGTGCGGCTGGTGGTGCACTACCCCGAGATGGTGACATTTCACTCGGACACCGCCACCAAGGCCGTGCGCCGGTTCGGGCAATGGCTGAACACAAGAGGGTCGCGGGTGGCCGTGGTGAGCCACGGGAATCGCAAGTACCGGCTGGCCCCGCGCCCGTGAACCTCACCATCGGCGAGGTGGCGGAGCTGCCCCTGCCGGCGGCGCTGCTCGACGGGGAGCAGGTGGTGGCGCACACGCCGGAGTGGGACCGCGCCGGACCCGGTGCCGTCACCTACCGCGTCCGCCAGACCCGGCTGGTGGTGAGCACCGACGACATCCACCCGATGTGTGCACCGGTTCTCGACGCGCTCCTCGATGAGATCGACGGCACCGCTGCGACGCTGGCGCGGCGCCAGGCGCTACGCGTCCGCATGCTCGCTGCGTCCCTGCGCATCGTCGCGGGCCGTGAGCTGAACGCCGCAGGGACCAGCGCCGACGTGCTCGAACACGCCTGTGCCGGGATCGCGTCGCGCACCGCGCTGCAGGTCACTGTGGAGGACGACGAACCATTCGCCGTGCTGGCGCCGCCCGTCGCGGCGCTGGTGCTCGTCCAGCTCGCCACCAACGCCGAGCGGCACGACCGCGCCGAATCGCTGGCGCTTCGCGCCGACCGCCACGCGTTCGCGGTGGAGTGGCACGGCTCGAACGGCGCCCCGGGTGCCGCCACCGCGCGCCGCCGCGCCGACCGGCAGCGCTGGGGACTGGGCTTCGCGCGCATCGCCGCCGACTCGATCGGCGGTGCGCTGTATCCGCCGAGCGAACGCGCCGACGGCTTGCGCAGCGCGTCGCTGGAGACCGGGCTCAACCGGCTCTCGCTGCCGCTCGCGCTGGTGCGCGACAGCGTCGTGCACAAGGCGACGCGGTCGTGGGACGAGGAGACGTCGCTGCTTCCGGGTCGGCGCCTGGCGGATGGTCGCGCAGCGCACTGTGTGGCGGCGGCCGCGAGCATCCCGGGGGCAATCGCGCGCGTCGACGGCTGGTGCGCCCGGACCGGGAGTTCCGGCACCTGGGTGGCGATCCCGCCGGACGCCGTCGTCGACCGCGCCCGCGACGTGCTCGACGGCATGGTCCACGAGCGCGCGCTGTGGGACGGCGTGCCCGAGCCGGCGCGGTCACGGATCGTCGCACTGGCCGCGATCCTCGGCTCGATGCTCGGGGCCGAGCTGGTCAGGGTTCCCGGCGCGACCTGGAACCGGCGCGCGCCGGACGTGGCTCGTGCGTATGGACTGGCCATGCCGCTGCCCGTCTTCCGCGGCGCTGGCGCGGTCGATCCACGCGTGGCGCTCTTCCTCGCCACCGCGTTCGGCGAGGCGCTGGACGCCGACGGCGACGACCTGTATCTGCGCATCAGGGCCGACCAGCGGGACGACCCGCTGGTGCGCGTCTTCCTCGCGCCGGGTGACGACTCGCTGCAGCTCAGCTGACGGCGAGAGCTGCCCCGCCCGTGTCAGAACGTGGCCGAGTGCTCGTCGCGTGGCGTCCACCAACCGTCGGGCTCGCGGCCAAAGCCGGGGTCACGATGGGTGGCGCGCACCACGGTCTTGATGTTGCCGCGGACGTTGAAGTCGCCGATCACCTCGCAGTAGCGCGGTGCCAGCAGCGAGACGAGGTCACTGAGGATCCCGTTGACGACGTCCTCGTGGAACACCCCGACGTTGCGAAAGGCGTTGACGTACATTTTCAGCGACTTCAGCTCGACGCAGCGCGGACCGGGGACGTAACGCACATGCACGACCGCAAAGTCGGGGAACCCGCTGCGTGGACACAGGCAGGTGAACTCCGGCAGCGTGAACTGGATGGTGTAGTCGCGCTCGGGGCTGCGGTTGTCGAACGACTCGAGAAGGCTTCGCGGCTCCGCGTCCTCGCTCATGCCGCCGCACCGGCGAACCGGCCGCTGTCGCGGCGCGGGGTGAGCACATACCAGTGCCGCACCGGGGCGAGCAGCAGCACCGCGAGAGCGGTCATCCACGCCTTGCCCATCACCTGGCCACCGAGCAGCGAGAGCGATCCGAACGCGATGCTCAGGAACACGACGGAGTCGACCACGCAACCGACCAGGTTGGCGGGAACGAGCGCCACGATCCAGCCACGGCGCAGCAGCGGCGTGTAGACGAGGAAGTCGGCGAGCTCCGAGGTGAAGAAGGCGAACCCGCTGGCGACCGCGAGGGCGGGCGAGACAGCCGCCGACACAAGCGCGCCGGCGGCGATGGCCGCCACCGACACCCAGCGACCGAGAATGTTCTGCACCAGGTCGCGCAGCGTGAAGGCCAGTCCGACGAAGTACACAGCGGCCGGAGCGCGGAGCCCGAAGCCCACGGGCACGAGGCCGAAACGCTGTACCGCCCAGTTGGCGGCGAAGATCACCGCGATGTACGCGGCCAGCGCCGTCAGGCCGGCGGCGGTGCGCAGCGACATGGCGGGCATCGGTGCAAGCGTACCCGCTGACGGCGTGGGGGCCGGATCAGCCGACCGGGAGAGCGTCGGTGTGTGCGGGCGTCTGGATGACCAGCTCGCCGCCGCGCACCTCGACGTGAGCGCGATCGCCGTCCCGCAGGCGGGCCTCGAGGATGGCCATGGCCAGGGGGTCCTGGAGGCGGCGCTGGATCACCCGCTTGAGCGGGCGCGCGCCGTAGGTCGGGTCGTAGCCGTCCTCGGCGATCAGGTCGAGCGCCGCCTCGTCGACGTCGAGGCTGATCGAACGCTGGGCGAGCCGGGAGCGCAAGCTTTGGAGCTGGATCTCGACGATGTGGCGCAGCTGCTCGCGATCCAATCTTGAGAAGACGATGATTTCGTCGACGCGGTTGAGGAACTCCGGGCGGAAGTGCTGGCGGAGTACGGCGAGCACCTCGTCGTGGACGCGCTCGTGCTCTCTGGCGTCGGCGTTCGGCGGCATCTCCGCGATGACGTGCGAGCCCAGGTTGCTGGTCATGATCACCACAGTGTTGCGGAAGTCCACGGTGCGGCCCTGCCCGTCGGTGAGGCGGCCGTCGTCGAGAAGCTGAAGAAGGATGTTGAACACGTCCTGGTGCGCCTTCTCGATCTCGTCGAGGAGCAGCACGCTGTACGGACGGCGTCGCACCGCCTCGGTGAGCTGTCCGCCCTCGTCGTAGCCGACGTACCCGGGAGGCGCGCCGACCAGACGGGACACGCTGTGGCGCTCCATGTACTCGGACATGTCGATGCGCACCATCGCGTGCTCGCTGTCGAAGAGGAACGCGGCCAGGGCGCGGGCCAGCTCG
>QHBU01000085.1 GCA_003244045.1 Candidatus Aeolococcus gillhamiae | reverse complement strand
CCCAGGATCTTGAGCAGGTCGGGTTGGAGGCCGTGAACGTTGGCCTCCAGCGCCGCGTGTTCCCCGGCCTCGCGCACGACGATATCGACCTCCTGCTGCGCCTTGGCCACCACGTCTTCGATGCGTGTGGGGTGGATGCGCCCATCGAGGATCAGTTTCGTCAGGGCCAGGCGCGCCACTTCGCGCCTCACCGGGTCGAAGCCCGAAAGAATAACCGCTTCAGGTGTGTCATCGATGATCAGGTCAACGCCCGTGGCGGCCTCCAGCGCGCGAATGTTGCGGCCCTCGCGGCCGATGATCCGGCCCTTGAGTTCGTCGCTCGGCAGGTGCAGTACGGTCACCGCTGCTTCGCCGGTTTGCTCGGAGGCATGGCGCTGCATCGCGGTGATGAGGATGTCCCGGCTGCGCTCGGCCGCCTCAGCGTGCACCTCGATTTCGGCGGCCCGGATGCGCTCTGCAATCTCATGACTGAGCCCCCCCTCGACGTCCGCGAGCACCTCTTCGGGGGCTTCCTCCTGGCTGAGCCCGGCGACCCTCTCGAGCTCGGTGGCCAGCTGGGAGCGCTCGGTCTCGATGGCGACACGGAGTTCCTCGAACTCCTCCTCGCGGCGCTCGAGTCGCTGCTCGCCCTGCTCGACGTCACGGATGCGGCGGTCCAGGCTCTCGTCGCGTTGAGCCAGGACCTTCTCGAGCCGCACCATCTCGGTGCGCCGGTCGCGGGCCTCGGTCTCCGCCTCGGAGTGGAGACGCAGCGCCTCCTCGCGGGCGGCGAGGATCAGCGAGGCTCGCTCTTGTTCCGCGGCGCTCGTCGCGTCGCGAAGGCGCGCAGTTTCCGCGTGCCGCTCCGACGCTGAACCGGACCCGGCACGGCGAGCATAGATGACGGCGGCGATGGCCACGGCCAAGCTGAGGCCGACGGCCACGATGGCCACGATCTCGGTGGTGATGGAGGTGTCCTCGGAAACGGAAGAGTGAGGTGCTCCGCACCTCGATGGCGCCAGCCTCCCGAGCAGGGGGAGGGACGGCACACTCAACGTGCCTGTCCAACCGGACGGCGCATTGCCGGCGAGCTCGGGACCTGTGGCGCGCATTGTACGGGCCGGCGCCCGCCCGTGATCGCCCCAGGGTCGAACCGGCCGTTCGCACTCACCGCTCACGAGTGCGCCGGCACCAGCCATATCATCACGGCTCGTGAGCGATGCCAGACGAGCGCTTCCGGTCGATCCTCCCCATCCATCAGACGAGGACTCCCCTGCCGTCCCGCAGGCGGATCCCGCCGAGATCGCTGATGCCAAGGATGCGGAGCGCGGACTCCGCGACTCCCGACCAGCCACGATCGGGGCTCTCCTCGCCGGGACCACGCTCCTCCGGGTGGGGTCGTACGGCTCGGGACTCGTCCTTGCGCTCGTGGTCCCCACAATTCTGCCCAGCCTGTCAGATTCCGAGCGCGCCGTTCTCGTCGGCGCTCTCGGTGCCACCCATGCGATCTCAGAGATGGCTTTCGCTCCGCTCTTGGCGCGCTGGGCGGATCGGGTCGGCCGCAGTCGCTTCCTCGTCGGGGGGCCCGTCCTCGGCCTCATCGCCGTGCTCATCGCCGCCACCGTGGGCCATCCCGCAGCCCTTTTCGTTGCCCGCGTCCTCGAGGGCATGGGGAGCGCCGCCTTCGTGCCCACCGCTCTGGGAACCATCGCCGCGGCGACATCACGCAATGCGCACGCCCGGGCCAACGCCTCCGGCGCCTTCGAGGCGGCCACCCTGGTGGGGATTGCCGGTGGCGTGGGACTGGCAGGCTTTACCCATGCCGCGTTCGGACGGGGAGCGTTTCTGGTGATGGCGGCCTGCTATCTCGGAGCCGCCATGGTCTGCGCCGTTTTCGTTCCCCGGGTCCGCCCGCTGGCCGTCAGCCCGCTGCGCACCATCCTCCGCGCCGTCGCTGGTCCCGGCCCCATCCGCAGCTTCCTTCCCGCCTGGATGGGGACCTTCGCGTTTCTCGGAGCCTTCATTTCCAATCTCCCCGCTCTGCTCGCCCGTTTCCCTGACGGTCACGGAACGATCGTCGACCAGCGGTTGGTCCACTCCCTCGATGAGCGGCTGGTGAGCACCATCCTCGTCGCCTGGGTCATCCTTCTAGTCGTTGGCATCGCCCTGTGGACGCCGTTCCTGCCCCGCTTCGGGCTGGCAGTCACCATGCGTCGAGCGGTGCCCGGTGCCTGGGTGCTCGCCGGTGGCCTGCTGCTTGCCAATCACCTGACCGGGCCTCTCGTCGCGCTGGCGATTCCCGTGGCCATCACCGGCATCGTCTGGCTCTCCGGGTTTGGTCCCGCAGCGGTCGCCTATCTCGCCGAATGCTCGGAGACCTTCATGGCGGACAGGTCAGCACTCATGGCCTTCTACACAGTGACCCTGGCCGCCGGCGGGGCTCTCGGGGCGATCCTCGGCGGGCTATGCACCGCCCTCGGGCACGCCGACGGGCTCTTCATCTTTGGCATTGGCGCCACCGTATTCACCTGGTTCAGCCTGCGCCCAGTGGTGCGTTACGAGAAAGCACTCATCCGCAACCTGGCCGGCCCGGTCCCGCTCCTCGAAGAGGGTGGCAGTCGCTAGCGCCCCGCGCCGCCCGCGGCGGGGTTCGCTGATCTGGTCTACCATCTAGATTCTCTGCGTCCTCTCGGTCGGCGATCCGACAACGTGCTTCCCATGTGGAGATCCCCTGTGAACAGCCTGCTGGCAACCGCGGCCTCCCCCACCGTCTTGGTGACCGGTCGCGAGACGATGTTTGCCGCCGGTGCCGCTTTGGCGGGGGGAGCTGCAGCGCTCTCCATTCGGGGCTGGAAGCGGGGCTGGGGGGCATCGGCCCTCGGCGGGGTGCTCTTCGGAGTCACCCCCGCAGTGCTTTCCATTCTCGACGGACCACTCACGCCCCTCCTCCTGGTGATTCCTCCTGCCGTGTTCCTCGTCCTCAGTGAGGCACTGGTACGGCAGCGGATTCCCTGGTGGATCATCGGCGCCCTCGCTGGTGCGGTAGCGGCAGCAGCGCCCCTGCACACCCCGGATCTCGTCATAGCGATTCTCATCTGCACGGCGATCGCGGTGGTCGTTCTCGCCGCCCTTCGCCCCGGCACGACGCCGCTGGGAGTCAGCAATGCCGTGCGGGTCGTCGTCGTCGCCGTGCCCGTGTATCTACTCGGCAGCGCCTATCCCGTTGCGGTACACGTCGTCAGCCCCACCTGGATGAGCATCTCGGTGGCCGACAACCACGGGGACCTAGCCGGTTGGGTTTCTGGAGCGACGGCATGGATCCACGATCAGGTCTCCACATCCAGCCCCTTCTTCTGGATCGCTGGCGCCCTGCTCATTGCTCTCGTCATCGACCGCTTGCGCCGCAGCCGGGTGCTCTGAGAGCGCCCGGGGTCCCGTCAGTCGTCCTCGAGGTCGGCCAGTTGGTCGGCGAGATCGGACTCCCGGAGGATGCTGCGAATGACGTCGTGATTGAAGCCACGACGCTGCAGCGCCGCCGCCAACCGGCGCAGCTCTGATTCGCCCAGGCGGCCCGAGGGGAACCGCCGACGCAGCCGCATGGCCGCGTCACGGGCGGCCTGGAGCTCGGCCTCCCCATCGTCGCCCAGAGCCGCAGCTATGACGGCATCGTCGGTTATGCCGCGAGCGGCAAGGTCGGCAGCCACCCGCCGCCGCCCATAGCCGTGTGTCCGTCGCGCAGCGCCCACCGAGGCAGCGAGCGCCTGGTCGTCGATCCAGCCCCC
>QHBU01000084.1 GCA_003244045.1 Candidatus Aeolococcus gillhamiae | reverse complement strand
CTATTACATGGTCATCGTCATGCCGGCGGTGTACCTGGCGGTGGCCGAGCTGTTCTCACGCCGCTGGTTGCCGCGGGCGGCGCTGCTCGGCTACGTCGCCATCCTCGGCTACTGGTTCGTGACGCTGTACCCATTCCAGACATGGAGTGGTAGCTGACGCGATGCTTTCGCGCCTGACGCCGGCGGTCATCCGCCAGCTGCTCATCGGGCTGTTCCTGGTGTTCTGCTTCGGCTACTTTCACCAGGCGCCGATCTGGAACGAACCCAGCCGCTACGACCTCGTGGTCGCGCTGGTCGACGACCACACCACCCAGATCGACCGCAACCAGGCCAACACTGGCGACAAGTCTGTGTACAAGGGCCACTACTACTCCGACAAGGAGCCGGGCACTGCGTTCCTCGGGGCGCCGGTGTACGGGGTGATGCGGCTGATCCGACTGGTCACCCACCAGCCGGCGGCGGATGAGGGCGTGACCATCCAGGTGTTGGCGTTCGTCATCTGCGGCATCCCGACGGCCCTGCTGGCGATCCTGCTGATCAGGTTCCTCGGACCTCTTGTCGGGGAGTGGTGGGCTATTGTCGTGGCTCTCGCGTACGCGCTCGGCACGATGGCCTTCCCGTTCGCGACGATGTTCTTTGGCCACGCGGCGGCTGCCTTCTTCCTGTTCGCCACCTTCTACCTCTTGCGGCACGTCGAGAGCCCCGGGCGTCGCTGGTTGCCGGCGCTGGCAGGCTTTTGCGCCGGCTGGGCAGTCCTCGTCGACGTCTCGACCGCCATCGGCCTCATGGCCATGGCGGCCTACGCAGTGCGTCCGCTCTTCCGGCCACCGGTGCTGGCAAACTTCCGGCGTCCCCTCCTCAACAATTTGCGGCGCCCGCTGCTGCCCGCACTTCGCACTCCGTTGCTGTTCGCCGCCGGGGTGGCGCCTCTTGCCGTGCTGCTGCTCCTCTACAACTGGGTCTCGTTCGGCGGCCCGTTCAGCATCGGCTACGCCCACCTCGCCAACGGCGGCTTCGCTGCCGGCCAGAGCAAGGGCATTCTCGGGGTGACGCTGCCAGGTCCTGGCGCCATCGCGGACCTCCTCTTCGGCACCCGCGGGTTGCTCCGCTACTCGCCGTGGCTCGCCCTCGCCCCCGCCGGGCTCTGGGCGGCCCGAGGCCGTGGCCTGCGCTGGGAGGTTGGGGTCTGCGCGACGCTGGTCGGCGCGTACCTACTGCTTAACGGCGGCTACTTCCTTCCGTTCGGTGGAGCCACGCCGGGCCCCCGCTTCCTGATGCCCATGCTTCCCTTCGCCGCGGTCCTGGTGGGATTGGCCCCGCGGGTCCTCCGCTACGCGGCCGCTGTGCTCATGGTGCCGTCGGTCGCGCTGACGTCGGTGGCGACGGTGACCATGCCCAACGCGTTCGAGGGGGTGGCCAACCCGCTGACCGACCTCTGGCTGCCGATGTTGCGTGGGCGCCTGCTCACCGAGACGACCGGGTGGGTGCGCTGGGGACTTCACGGCGCGCAGCCACTGCTCGTGCTGGGGTTTGGGGGAGTGTGCACAGGAGTTGGGGTGTGGGCGACGACCACCACCGCCAGGACCGCGCGCCGCGTCGGCGCCGGTGCGGGTGTGGTGCTCGGCATCCTGGTGGCGAGCCTCGGCACCCCGCTCGACGTGCCGTCGGAGGTCGGCCTGACCACGGCCGGTCGCTTTATCGGGTTCGGCGACGCCGGCGCCGGGGTGACCATCATCGACACCGGGGTGAGCGGCGTTGTCACGGCGGACCGGCACACCTCGGTGCGGCCGTGGGCTCAGGTCGAGGGCCGTGACCTCGGCGCGGTGGCCACCCGGGTGCTGTTCACCATCTTCGACGCCAGCGGACGGACGGTGCTGGGCGTGTTCTACGACCAGGTCAGCTTCGGCAGTCACGAGCGCAAGATGCTGCCGGTGGAGTGGGGGACGCAGGGCGTCCCAGCGGGGAAGTACACGCTCGACGTCAGCGTGACGTCGGCGGACGGTCACACGGTCTATGCGACTGTCACCCACGCCGATGAATTCACAATCCCCGCACGGGGGTAGATCGCGTGGCCCCCTTGTTGACGCCGCCCGCCGAGGGCTACCATCCGTTCCGCTGCACCCGGTACGCGCACGCAGACGCACGAGGAGATGGGCATGGCAGGAGTACAGACGCTCGACTTCGGTTCGCCGGACGAGACCCGGCAGTTCGCCGACGGCAAGGGCAAGCTCGAGGTCGTCAAGAGCGAGGCCGGACCGATCGGCAAGGCGACGTTCCAGCCCGGGTGGCGCTGGTCGGAGCACGTTAAGCCGATCGCGGGTACCGACAGCTGCCAGGTCGCCCACCTCGCCTACGTGGCGTCGGGACGGATGACCGTCCGCAGTGACGACGGCACCGAGACGAACGTCGGCCCCGGCGACGTGTTCGTGGCGGCGCCTGGCCACGACGCCTGGGTGGTCGGCGATGAGCCTTGCGTCCAGGTCGACTTCCAGGGTGCGGCCAGCTACGCCAAGGCGCCCGCCTAGCCCCGTCGTCTAGCGGGCCGGCGACGCCTGCTGCTCGGCGAGGACGGCGCTTGAGGACCCTGGCTGCGCGAACACGTTGACCGCGTGCCCGATCACCAGCGTGGCCGGGGCCGGTCGGTCATGACGCCGTCACCATCTCTGTCCGCTCGGGGGTCATGTGCATCCTACACTCCTTGTCGACTCCGTCCTCCCACCACCAGCGGCCCGCGCGGGCGTCCTCATCGGAGCGACGGCGCGTGTGCACGGCGCGCAGCCGATGCTCCGGTAGCCTGCGTCGTAGAGAGGATGCAAAGGCACCGACCGCTGGGTGAGGTACTCGGTCACCGCGTCCTCTCTCCAGGTGGCCACCGGGTTCACCTTGACCACGCCGCCATGGCGCTCGTCGATGTCGATGACCGAGGTCGTGGCGCGTCGTTCCGACTGACCGCGGCGCAGGCCGGTCATCCAGCAGTCGACGCCGGCGAGCACCCGCTCGAGCGGCGCCACCTTGCGGATGCGGCAGCAGTCGAGCCGTAGCGCCACCGAACGCCGGAACGGGTTGCTGCCATGCCCGCCAACGAAGCTCTCCACCTCGGCGCTCTCCGGGAGCACCACCTCGATGCCACGCCCCCAATGCGCGCGCAGCGCGTCGAGGTACCGGTGGGTGGCCTCGGGAAGGCGGCCGGTGTCGATCGTGAGCACGCGCACCGACGGATCCGCGGCGATCGCCATGTCGGCCACTGCGACCCCGTCCGCCTGCAGCCCCGTGACTACGACGCGGCGGTCGGATGGGAAACGCGAGAACGCCCATTCGATGACGTCGTTCGGCGAGGCGGTGTCGAGGCGCGCGCGTTCGAGGAGCAGCTCCTCCCGACCTGCCCGCACGACGCAGACGCGCGCTCCTTCGGCTTGGGGAGGGAATCACGCAGCACCGCGATGCTGGTGGCTACGCCGACGGCACGACCCCGGTCATGCGGGAAAGCCGGTCGACTGCGCTCAGTGCGCTCGACAGAGCTCCGTGACGCAGTGGCCGTGGTCGAGCCACAGCCTGCGTGTCAGCGAATCGCCCTCCCGGTTCATCGCGCCGATCCTAGGGGAGCTTCGGGCGTGGCGTCAAATCCGAACCGCCTTAGCAGGTCCGGTGCAGGGCGATGCCACGATCAGCACCAGCGTGATACAAGCGCGCCCAGAGGGCGGGCCGCGTCTGCGGCCCGCCATGATCCAGGGCCGGCTCGGCTGCGTAGTACTGGTCAACAAGCTGTCGGCGGGCACACCGCGGCAGGCTCAGGAGGCCAGGACCGCACCGTGCTCAACCATCCCGACGCCACGCTCCCGTACCGATACGCCGAGCCGAACGTGCAGCTTCGCAACAACCGCCTGGCCGCGATGCGGCGGCACTACGCGACCATGCGAACCCGCCAGAAGATCGCCGTCATCGACGAGGTGATCGAGGTGCTGGAGGAGCGCAACCTCGAGGGCGAACGGAGGATCGACCGCGGGGTTCGGAAGCTGGTGCGCCGGCTCGAGGCCGAGATCGACGTGCCGCTGCCGCGCCAGGTGCTCCGTGCGCGCAACACGGCGCGGCTGCATGGCGCCGTTCTGGACTGGATGGAGACGGTCGTCGACCAGCTCATCCCCGAACGCCGTCGCTTCCCGGACCTGGAACCCGAATGAGCAGCGGAGGCCCCGCTCGTGCAGGGCCTCCGCGCGGTCGCCTCAGCGCTGGCTGGTGCCGTCGTGCCCGCCAGCTCAGAATGGGGGCACGGTGACCCCACGACGAGAGGATGCGCGGCGCCCGACCCTGTTCGCGGGGTGCGTGCCCGAGGTGGCGGTCGGCGCTGACGGCAGGATCGCTGCAACCGGCCCGGCGGCGCGCGCAGCGGCCGGCCGTGACGCGGATGTGCTCACCCTGCGGGGCCGCGCGCACCCGGGGCTCGGCGACGCGCATCTCCACCTGGAATGGCTGGCGCGCTCAGCCCTGGGCGCGGACCTCACCGGCGCCGGCACCCGCCGTGAGGCGCTGGCGCGCGTCAGCGACTTCGCCCGCCGGCGGCCCCAGGCGCCATGGATCACCGGCAGTGGCTGGTGCAACGACGACTGGAGCGACGACGCGGGCGCCCTGACCCGCGGCGAGCTCGACGGAATGGCCGGCGGCCGACCGGTGCTGCTCACGCGCAAGGACGGTCACTCCGCATGCTTGAGCTCCGCGGCTCTGGCCGCGGTCCCGATCACGCGCGAGACGCCCGACCTGCCCGGCGGGGTGGTCGACCGCGATAGCGCGGGCGAGCCCACCGGGATGGTGCGCGAGGAGGCGTGCAACCTGGCCCAGCGTGCGGTTCCGCCGCCCGGCGACGCCGACCTCGACACCGCGCTGCTGACGGTATTGCAGCGGCTGACACAGGCAGGGCTCACCGCGGTGCATGCCATGGACCAGCCCGGGCTCTTCCGCAGCCTGCAGCGCCTGCACCAGGCGCGCGGCCTCCCGCTTCGCGTGGTCTGGAACCTTCCCGTTGCGGAGCTGGCCGCGGCCGAAGCCCTCGGCGTGACTTCGGGGCTGGGCGACGACTGGCTGCGGGTCTGGGGCGTCAAGGCGTTCCTCGACGGTTCCCTGGGGAGCAGGACCGCCGAGATGCTGGACGGCAGCGGGGTCGTCGTGACCCCCCAGGAGGACCTCGTCGACATCGTGCGACGTTGCGCCGCGGGACACCTCAACGTCTGCCTTCACGCCATCGGCGATGGAGCCGTGCGGCGCGCGCTGGACGCCCTCGAACCCTTGCGCGGCGCGTGGAGGCTCTGGCGCCCGCGGGTGGAGCATGCGCAATGCGTCGACCCGGCCGACATCCCGCGGTTCGCTTCCATCGGTGTCATCGCCTCGATGCAGCCCGCCCATGCAATCGCCGACCGGGCCGTCGCGGACGTCGAATGGCCGGGCCGCACCACCTCCGCCTACGCCTGGGGCGCCCTGGAGCGGTCAGGCGCCAGGCTCGCGTTCGGTTCGGACGCCCCGGTCGAGGATCCGTCGCCGCTGCTCGGCATCGAGGCCGCCACCACCTGGCGCTCCCGTGCCGACTGGCACCCCGAACTGGCGCTGACCCGCGCCTCGGCACTCCGCGCCTACTCCCGCGGAGTGGCCTACGCGGCCGGCATGGAGGCGGATCTTGGCGCGCTGCGCGCCGGGATGCTCTGCGACCTCACCTTGATCGAGGACAACGCTGTCACGGCCACGATCGTGGACGGGCACGTCGCCTGGAGCAGCCTCTCTACATGATGCCGGTGACGGGATGGACATCGCCGCACGGCACGCCCAGGGCGGCGTGGTGCTGGCGCACCGCCTCCTCGTCGGGGGCGTCGAGCAGGCAGTAGACCTTGCCCTCGGGGTTGTGGAACAGCTCGACCTGGCGGACTCCGAACTGGTCGGACTTGCCCGCCTTGGCTTCGTCCGTGATCTGCCTCACCGCGTCCTCGGGCAGCTTCATGTCGTCGTGGAAATCCATGAACTGAGGCATCCACTCTCTCCTTTGATGGACGGTCGAGGGAGCGATCCTACGGCGCGGCGACAGCCGTTGTGGGGAGCGCGGCAGGGAAGCTCGACCCCGATGCTCAGCAGGCCTGCGGCGTCGCCTCCTCCGCTGCGAGCAGGCGCATGAAGTCACATGAGGAGATGGACGGCGCGAAGAGAAATCCCTGCGCCAGGTCGCAACTGAAGTGGCGCAACCGGGCCAGCTGCTGGGCGGTTTCCACGCCCTCGGCGACAACCGACAGGCCCAGGGCGTGGGCCAGGCCGATGATCGCGGCCACGATCGAGGAGCTTCTTTCGTCGATGTCGATCCTCTCCACGAACGAGCGGTCGATCTTCAGGAAGTCGAGCGGGAAGTCCTTGAGGTAGGAGAGGGCTGAGAACCCCGTGCCGAAGTCGTCGAGCCCGACGTGGATGCCGAGCGCCCGCAGCTCGCCGAGCGATGACACCGCCGAGTGCGAGGTCTGCATCAGCACATGCTCGGTGACCTCGATGCTGAGGTCGCCGCCCTCCAGCCCGGCGGCCTGCAGGCCTCCGACGAGTCGCGAGGTAAAGTCCGGGCTGGCCAGCTCTCGCGCGGTGAGGTTGACGCACATGCGCTGGACGCCGGCGGACCTGGAAGCATCGCGCCAGCGCAACAGGTCACGCATCGCGCTGGCGCGCACCCAATCGTCCATGACCGGGAGAAGGCCGGTCTCGGCGGCCACCGCGAGGAAGTGCTCCGGAACCAGCTGGCCGTGCTCCGCGTCATCAATGCGCAGCAGCGCCTCGGCCTGCACCGTGAGGCCGGTGGCGAGGTCCACGATCGGCTGGTACTCGACGACAAGGCGGTCATCCGCCAGCGCGCGGCGTAGGACGCGTTCGGTGCCCAGGCGCTCGATGGCTCGGACCTGGAGCGTGGCGCCGTACACCTCGTGACGGTTGCGCCCGCGGTCCTTGGCGCGGTACATGGCCATGTCCGCCTCGCGGAGGAGATCGGTCGGGACGGAGTCGGATTCGGAGGTGAGGGCCACGCCCACGCTCACTGTGGCGACGACCTCTTCGGTGCCGACCGAGTACGGCACGCGCAGGCCGGTCACGATGCGGTCGGCGAACGCCGTCAGGTCGCCGGCGTTGGCGAGCCCCTGAACGAGGAGGACGAACTCGTCGCCACCGAAGCGCGCGACCGTGTCGTCCGGGCGGCCCAGGTGTTGCAGCCGTCGCGCCGCTTCGATGAGCACCGCGTCGCCGACCTGGTGGCCGAGCGTGTCGTTGATGACCTTGAAATGGTCGAGATCGAGCATGAGCACCCCGATGAACCCCTGGCTGCGGCGGAGGCCCCGCAGCGCCTGGTTCATGCGGTCGGTGAGGAGGGTGCGGTTGGCGAGCCCGGTCAGCGAGTCCGTCAGCGCAAGGCGCTCGATGGTTGCCTGGGCGTCTTTGAGCTGACCGATCTCACGCATCAACGCCTGGGTTTCAGCCACGACGCCGCTCAGCGAATCATGGATCGCCTTGCTCTTGTTCTCGAGCTTGGCGTACCCCGGGTTCTTGCGAATCGCGCGCGAGGTTGGGTGACCGACCAGCTCGCTGTCGACGCCGGAGGCCACAGTGGCTCCCGGCGTCTTGGGAGCTGATCTGACGGCCATTGGATGACCTGCTGCTGCACCGTCCAGGGTGAGAACCGCCGGTGTGCGGTCGGTGCATGACCCACCGGAGGGCGCAATGATTTCTGGGACGGCACAAAACGGTCTGTACGCAGCCGTACGACTTCCATTTATCGGCACCGATTCGTGACCCCCACACCACAACGAAACCGTTGATGTGCGCGTGGTTCATCACAATTGATGAGCGCTCGAAGGCGCGGCGAACATTGTTGTTTGGCGCTCGGACCATCACGATCGATGAGCCGTCGTCAACCTTGCGAAATCGATGTGACGCAGGTCCCGACGTGCGGACCGCGCTGACGGAAGCGCTCCTGTACAGGGAAGAGGGCGTTTTTGGGTACGAGCGCGTATAAGAAGTATGAGGAAATCCCTTTGCCGTGTGAGTGACCCTTCCGAGAAAACGGGCAACCCGCCACCGCCTGCCTGGGACTCGCTCTCGAGTCGCGAGCAGCAGGTGTTGACCTGGATGATGGCCGGGCTCGGCGCGGATGAGATTGCCGAGACTCTCGGCACGACGGTGGCGACCGTGCGCACCCAGATACGGGGAGTGCTGGCCAAGCTCGGGGTCCATTCGCAGCGAGAGGCCACGTCGCTCGCCTTCCGCAGCCGGTGGGCGCCGAAGCAGCGTCCCTGACCTGAGCCGGTGAGCGAAGATCGCCTGCCGTGAAGGCGGTCCAGTTCGAGGCCTACGGCAGCCCGCCGAGGGTGGTCGACGTGGCCGAGCCGCGCTGCCCGCCGGACGGCGTGGTGATCGAGGTCGGCGCGACTGGTCTGTGCCGGTCGGACTGGCACGCCTGGCGCGGCCACGAGACGGTGGCGCTGCCGCACATCCCGGGACACGAGTTCGCCGGGGTGATCGCAGCCGTTGGTGAGCGGGTGCGTTCGTGGACGGTGGGGGAGCGCGTCACGGCACCGTTCGTCCTCGGGTGCGGAATCTGCGAGCAGTGCCGGGCGGGTGCCGCGCAGGTCTGTACAGACCAACGACAACCTGGCTTCAGCGGGCCTGGCTCGTTCGCCGAACGGGTTGCCGTCGAGCGCGCCGACTTCAACCTGGTCGCGCTCCCTGCGGGGCTCGACTTTGTCACCGCGGCATCGCTGGGGTGCCGCTTTGCCACGGCGTTCCGGGCGCTGACGGCGCACGCGAGGGTCGGAACCGGACAATGGGTGGCAGTCTTCGGGTGCGGCGGCGTCGGTCTGTCAGCAGTGATGATCGCGACGGCCTTGGGCGCGCAGGTGGTGGCAGTGGACGCGTTCGCGGGGGCGCTGGAGCGTGCCACCGCCATCGGCGCGGTGGTGACCGTGGAGGCGGGTAGGGAGCCCGACACCGCCGGCGCGGTGATCGCCGCGACCGACGGCGGAGCGCACGTGTCGATGGACGCCGCCGGCAGCGCGGCAACCGCCATCGCGTCGGTGCGCTCGTTGCGCCGCCGCGGCCGCCACGTGCAGGTCGGACTGCTGCACGGCGCCGACGCCACACCCGCCCTGGCCATGGACCGGGTGATCGCTTTCGAGCTGGAGCTGTACGGGTCGCACGGCATGGCCGCGCGGGACTACCCGGCGATGCTCGAGCTCGTCGAGTCCGGTGCGCTGCAGCCGCGGCGCCTGGTCGGGTCGGTCATCGACCTCAACGGCACTCCCGATGCCCTGATGGCGATGGATGCGCCCGGCGCAGATGGGATCACCGTCGTCGCGATGTAGGACCCGCGGACCGGCGGTGGACGCCGTGCATCAGTGATCCAGCCGGGTGTCGCGGATGTCGGCGTGGTCGAGGCCGAAGTAGTGGGCGACCTCATGGAGCACTGTGTCGGTGACCTGGTCGACCAGCTCCCTGTGGCTCGTGCAGTACGCCTCGATGTGCCGTTGCAGCAGCACGATCCGCTTGGGGTACGGCGAGATGCTGAACGCCGAGTCGGCGTCGCCCTCATAGAAGCCGAGCACGTGCTCATCGATGTCGTGGTCGCGGTCGTCCTCGCTCGAACCGCTCTGGATGGTGATCATCAGGTTGTCGGCATCCAGCCGGGCCCGAAGGTCTGCCGGGATGCTGTCGAGGGCCGCAACGGCGATGCGCTCGAAGTCGTCGGCGGACACGTGGTACGGCACCGCTCGAGCATGCATCAACCGGCAGCCCACGCGACCCGGCCCGCGGCGCTCCCGCAGGCGCCGAGTGCGAACAGGGCCAGCGATGCAGCCACCGCCACCACCCTCCGATGCGCGAAACGGATTCTGCGCCGTTCCGTGCCGATCGTCCACGCCACCCGCAGAGGAGCGCGTGGTATCAAGCAATGTGGTCAGGAGGCATCGCGCAGGCGCGCTGGCAGCGTCGATGGCGTTGGCCATGGCCGGCTGCGCGTCGGTGGCGTCGTCCAGCGTCAGTCCGGCGGAGGTGTCGACGGGCTCCGGACCGGCGAGCGGCACTGCAGCCACGCCCGCCAGCCTGAGTGGGTGCCCGCCCGCGCAGCCGGAGGCCGCGCTGCCGGTCCTTGCCCACCTTGCCGTATCACCCGATGACCTCACCGTTGATCGCGCCGGTCATATCTGGGTCACCGCGCTCGCCGCGCACCGCATCACCGAGCTCACCGCGAGCGGCACCGTGATCGCCACGCTCAGCGATCCCGGTGGTCCGGAGGGGATCGTCGAGCTCCCGGATGGCCGCTTTGTCGTCGCCGACCAGGAGACCAATGCGCTGAGCACCTTCGCGGCCGGCGTCAGGGCACCCACTCGGCTGCTCACGCTGTCCAACCACTCGTCCAACCTCGGCGTTGACGGCATCTACTACGACACCGTTGCGCAGCGATTGCTGGTACCGGACAGTCCCAACGGCACGCTCCTAGCGTACGCGGTCGGCGGTGCCACGACGGCGCTCGTGCACGGGCTGGGCCGTCCCGTCGCCGCCACCACCGACCCCGCGGGCAACACGTACATCGGGATGGAGAATGCTCCCGGAGTGCTCATGGTCGCGCCGAACGGAGCCACGCGGTCGCTGAGCTCATTCAGACAGGTGGACGAGGTCGTGTACCTCAACGGGCTTCTCTACGTCGCCGACCTCGCCGGTACAGTGGCCGCTGTCGACCCAGCAAGCGGACGAACGACAACATTGGTGACAGCAGCTCCCGAGCCGCAGGGCCTTGCCGCCACCGCCGCCGGGACACTGCTGCTCGTCGACGAGGCAGCCCGCACCATCACGACCCTCAGGCCATGTCGATGAGGCCGACGACCGCGCGGGGCACAGGCACGGGCCGCATGCTCGCCGGCTGAGGCGAGCAGACCTCACGTCGGGTCGTTCGGATCCTGGACGACAGCCGCTGCCGGGGCGACGGGTTGCTGGACCATCGCCGCTCCGGGCAGCGGCGCCTGGGTGTAGTCGAAGCTGTTTGCGAATGCGTAGGCGCCGGCGTCATTGACGCCGAGGGCAGGTAGCCCGAATGTTTGCTCGGTGAAGGCGAGAATGGATGCAAAGGTCGCAGGCGTCGTGTCGTTGAAGCCGGCTTTCGCATAGGGCGAGACGATCACAAGTGGCACCCTGATCCCTTGCGGGGTGCCGTCCGGATTCACCCCCGGTGCCACCTGGTCATAGAAGCAGCCGCAATCGTCGTAGGTGATGAAGAGCGCGGTCGACTGCCACTCCGGTCCGTGCTCGAGAGCTGTGGCCACCTGGCCGATCCAGTTGTCACCCGTGGCCATCGACGTCCCGTTGTGCTGCGACGTCGGCCCCGTGCCGCTGCCCTGGGGGAGGACGATCGAAAAGCTGGGGAGCGTGCCGTTATTGGCGTCGTTGACGAAGTTGGTCACAGGGACCATGTTCTTCCGCTCGCTGCTGTCCAGGCACTCCGCGAAGGAAGGGCACACGGCCCAGCTGTACTGGCCGCCGGAACCGGCCCCTCCCGCAGTCGTCACACCGCTCGTGTAGAGGCGCCACGGAAGGCCGGCCGCGTCGAGGCGTCCCATGATCGTCGGCACGTACTGGACCGGGGTGGCGCGATAGGCGCCCCCAAACGGGTAGATGCTGGGACTGAGGCTCGGATCCGGGACGCAGCTCGGCACCTGCTGGAGAGCCCCACCAAGGGAGGGGCTCCATTGGGCGTCGAGGTTGCTGTCGCATCCCCATCCCTGCCCCGGGGTCACGCCGGCGTGAGGTTGCGGGTTGTTGCCGTTGAACCCATCGATGCTGGCAGCAGCGGCGTAGAGGTGTCCGCCGAACGATGGACTGTCCGCCATGCTGAAGGTGTGGTCGTCCATGGCGAACGCACCGGCCAGTGACGTGATGTTCGGCACCTGGGCGGCGCTGTAGTAGGAGACGCACGGGTATGGCGGGGAGCTCTTGGCCGCGCACGACCCAACGCCTGCCCAGCCGTCCATGTTGCCACCGTCGATCGCAGCCACCTGATCAGCGACCGAGTGGCCCATGGACGGAACCAGGTCGGTCGCCTGTGTCGGCGTGACCACCACGCCGCCCTTCAGCGTCACCGTAGGTGGCAGCCCGAGACAGTGAGCGTTGTGCGCGCACCAGGAGCCGAGCACGTTGTCGAAGCTGTG
>QHBU01000083.1:12200-13772 GCA_003244045.1 Candidatus Aeolococcus gillhamiae | reverse complement strand
GTGTCGTCCTGCAGGGTGAGGTGGATGATGCGCCGCTCGTATGCGTGCATCGGATCGAGCGTGTAGCGCTCACCGCTCGCCTTGACCCGGTCGGCGAGGCGCTGGGCCAGCTCGCGGACCTGGTCCTCACGGCGGGCCCGGTAGCGCTCGACGTCGAGGATGAGCCGCCGCCCCTGGACGTCGGACTGCTCGTCGCCCATCATCAGGTTGACGGTCGTCTGCAACGCGCGCAGGGTCTCGCCGCGCCAACCGATCAGCAGCCCGAGGTCGTCGCCGGAGACCTCCAGGATCATCGGCGCCTCCGCCTCACCGGCGCGAGGGCTGGTGCCGCGCCGCACCGAGACACGCGCCGGGATCTCCATCTGCTCGAGCAGGGCGGCGAGCAGGGCGCGGCCGCGCGCGGTGTGCTCGTCGATCCGGCTCACCCGCACCTTCGCCGCGCTCGACGACAGGTACTCGCCGGGGACGGGACGCGCCCCGCCGCGTGTGAGGACCTCGACGACCACGTCGTCGCGTTGGGCGCCGAGCTCGGCAAGCGCCTGGGCGGTGGCCTCCTCGACGGTGGCGCCACTGCCCTCGACACCCGGCGCCGCGGTCGCCTGGACTGTGCCTTCTTCGGTTTCGTTCACCTGGATCTCCTCGCCGGTCGGTGCGCCGCTGCGGCTAGCGACGGCGTTTGTTGTTGCGTCTCTTGGGGATCCGCGCCGGCGGCGCGTTGACGGCGCCGGTCGCGACGGCCGGCGCCGGCGGCGCGGCGGCCACCTTCTGGGCTGCACCCCGTCCACGTCGCCCCGCCGGGCGGCTGCCGTTGCCGGCGGGCGCGATCGCTGCCTGCGTCGCCGCCGACTTGGGTCGAGCTGCGGTGGCGCCGGGATCGTGCTTGGGATACGAGAGTGCGGTGACGCGGCCGGCGCCGGGGAACCACGCCGGTACCTTGAGCGAGCCCCAGCCGACCAGGTGGTACTGCTGCAGGACCATGAAGAGCGTCCCGGTCACCCAGTAGAGCGCGAGGCCCTGGGGGAAGTTGAGGCTGAGCACGAAGATGATGATCGGGAAGATGATCGACATCTGCTTGGTGACGTTGGTCATCGTCCGTTCCTGGTCGGTCATGTCCGGGCGCGGTGGCGGCATCATCATTCGCGACTGCGCGAAGGTGAGGACTGCGGCCAGGAACGGCAGGATGATCACCGCCGGGTGATTGATCAGCTGACCCCAATCGGTGCTCTTGACGCCGGCCTTGACCACCCCGCAACAGGCCTGGCCGCCCGACTGCGACACGTCGGTGATCCACAGGAACCCCTTGCCGACACCCTTGAGGTTGGTGGTGGCGTTGGTGATGCCGCGGTACAGCCCGATGAGCACGGGCATCTGCACCAGCGCGGGCAGGCAGCCGGAGAGGCTGCTGAACGGCGACACCTGGTGCTCGGCGTAGAGCTTCTTCATCTCCTCGCTGAGCTTCTGCGGCTCCCGCTTGTACTTCTTGCGGAGCTCGGCCAGCTGCGGGGCGATGAGGCGCTGCTCCGACTGGATGCGCCGGCTGGTGCGCAGCTGCCAGCCGAAGATGGGGAAGAG
>QHBU01000083.1:0-12152 GCA_003244045.1 Candidatus Aeolococcus gillhamiae | reverse complement strand
CCGATGGTCTTGAAGATGTTGGTGAAGAACTCCAGGCAGTACCGGAACGGCTCGCCCAGGGCGTCGAAGATGGAGATGCCGACCATCACACCGAGTCTCCGGACAGCACCGCACGCTTGCGGCGGCGCGCGGCGCGCCAGCTCACGTACTCGTCGGGCACGGGGTCAAGGCCGCCGGCGTGGAATGGATGGCAGCGCCCGATCCGGCGCAGCGCCAGCCACCAGCCGCGACGCGCGCCGAAGCGCGAGATCGCCTCATACCCGTACTGCGAACAGGTGGGCTCGTACCGGCAGCTGCTCATCATGCCGAACAGCGGGCCGATGCTCACCCGGTACACCCGGATCAGCAGGAGGCTGAGGCGGGTCATCGGCGCGCCTGCGGCGGGCGGGTCATCACCCCATTGTCCGCCGTCGACCTCCCCGCGGCGCTCTCCGCCCGTTCCAGGACGCGGAAGACCGAGGTCTCCACCGCCGTCCGCAGCTCGGCGAAGGTCAACCCGGCGGCGTCCGCGCCGGCCACGATCACCAGGTCGCGGCCGGTGAGGCGGTCGAGCAGGGGACGGATCGCCTCGCGCAAGCGGCGGCGAAGCAGGTTGCGCTGCACCGACGAGCGCAACCCCACCAGGGCGAAACCGACGCGGGCAACGTCGAGCTCATTGACGGCGAGCTGGGCGCGCACGCCGGCGGCGGAGGCGCGCAGGCCGCCGGCACGGACGGAGGCAAAGCGACGTCGCCCACGCAGGCGATGTCGCGAGATCACCGCGTCGGCGCGGGGGTCAGGCGCTTGCGCCCCTTACGACGCCGCGCCTTGAGCACCTGGCGTCCCCCGGGTGTCGACATGCGGATGCGAAACCCGTGGGTCTTACGCCGGTACTTCTTCTTGGGTTGGTAGGTCCGTTTGATGTCCGGCGCTCCGCAGACGGGAGGATCGACGACCGGGTGTGAGGTGGGCGCGCCGAACGCGGCGGCAGATGTCTCCGGTCATCGGAGTGGCCGGCGGAGTATAGCAGCGATGCCGCCGGCCGGGCCTCTGCACGCGGGTCCGCGCTGCCCGTTGTGAGCCGGTCTTCGCGTTGCTAGACTGCTCGCTGCCCCGACGGGCGACGTCTCACAACATCGCCCTTCCATCGTTTTTCCGTCGGTGCGCCACAGGTTCGCTTATCCACTCTTGTGCACATCCTGTGCAAAAGATGGGCGGCGAAGGTGTCGGGCTGACGGTCACCACGGGGGCAACGATTTGTCTGCTACGGGCATTCCCGGCGACGTGGAGGTGATTGCCCCCGACGACACGGAGGCCCCCACGTCGACGCCCGGCGGCACGCAGCAGATTTGGCAGGCGGCGCAGGAGGAATTGCGCTTCCAGTTGGCCCGTCCCGGCTACGAGACGTGGCTGGCCAACGCGCGGTTGATAGAGAGCGACGGCCATACCTTCACCATCGGGGTGCCCACGCGACTGGCGCGTGACTGGCTGATCGAACGCTACGCAGTGGTGATCCGCGAGACCATCAGCGGCCTGCTGGGCCGGGACTGCGAGGTGGTCATCACCGTCGACCCCGCCGCCGGTCCACCCCCGGACGAGCCCGCCCCCATCGCGGACGCGCCCGAGCCGGCCTACGGGATTGTGGGAGAATCTGCCACTGACGGCAGTAACGCGACGCGACTGAACCCCAACTTCACCTTCTCCACCTTCGTGGTGGGCAATAGCAGCCGCTTCGCCCATGCCGCCTGCCGCGCTGTCGCCGACGCTCCCGGCAAGGCGTACAACCCACTCTTCCTGTACGGCGGTGTCGGGCTCGGCAAGACGCATCTCATGCACGCCATCGGCCACTCCGTCCGCGAGGGCCACCGCCGCCCGCCCAAGGTGGCCTACATCACCTCCGAGAAGTTCATGAACGAGATGATCGGCTCCATCCAGGAGAACCGCACCTCGGACTTCCGGACCCGCTATCGGAGCGTCGACGTGCTGCTCATCGACGACATCCAGTTCCTGGCCGGCAAGGACCGCACCCAGGAGGAGTTCTTCCACACCTTCAACGCGCTCCACGAGATCCAGAAGCAGATCGTGGTGAGCAGCGACCGGCCGCCCAAGGACATCCCCACTCTCGAGGACCGCCTGCGCAGCCGCTTCGAGGGTGGCCTCATGGCCGACATCCAGCCACCTGACTTCGAGACCCGGCTGGCCATCCTCAACACCAAGCTTGGCCCGCACGGCTCGCTGGTGCCCGACGACGTCTGCAGCTTCATCGCCCACAAGATCCAGCGCAACATCCGCGAGCTCGAGGGCGCGCTCATCCGCGTGCTCGCTCACGCCTCCATCAACGGTCAACCGGTGACGCTGGACGCCGCCCAGATCATCCTGCGCGACATCATCCCCGTCGGCGACAGCACCCCGGTCAGCATCGAGCTGATCCAGGAGACGGTGGCGGCGTACTTCACCATCTCGCTCGAGGAGATGAAGGGCAAGCGTCGCGACAAGCACATCGTCTTCCCCCGCCAGGTGGCCATGTACATCGTGCGCGAGGAGACCGAGTCCTCGCTGCCGGTGATCGGCAACGCCTTTGGCGGCCGCGATCACACCACCGCGCTGCACGCCATCGAGAAGATCACCGACCTGGTGCTCGAGGATTCCCGTCTGCAGGGTGACCTGCGCCAGATCCGCCAGCGGCTCCACGAGCACTGATGGGGGACGGGGAGAGTCCTGTGGATATGTTCCGGTCGACCTGTGCGCGAAACTCCACGGTGACCGCCCTGTGGATGGAATCGTGATGTCGGCATCGCGCTTGCACAGGTTGTCCTTGGCGATATGCCCGCTGCACGCGGCCGTTTGGCCGGTTATCCCCCGTTCGGCGCCCTCTACGTCTACGACTGTTTCAAAGACTCTGTCACCAGTCTTAATGGAGTCTGGTGACAACCCCGGCACACCCTGAGGTCTGACAGCATGAAGTGCTCCGTCTCCCCATCCGCGCTCAGCGCAGCACTGTCGCTCGTCTCGCGTGCGGTGTCACCACGCTCAACGCTGCCGGTCCTCGGCAACGTGCTGTTGGAGACAACTGACGGCGGCCTGCGGGTCACCGCCACCAACCTCGATCTGACCATGGCCGCCACGGTTCCCGCCGAGATAGAGCTCGACGGGCGCACGACCGTGCCGGCGCGGCTGCTCAGCGAGTACGTCGCATCGCTCGCCGAGGCGCCCTGCACCATGGAGCTCGACGTCAACACCCAGGTGCTCAAGCTCAGCTGCGGGGTGCACCGCACCAACCTCCATGGCATCGACGCGGTGGAGTTCCCGCCATTGCCGGCGCGCGATGCGGGAGCGGCGATCGAGCTCGACGCCGCGGTGTTCGCCAACGCGGTGGCACAGACGGCCATGGCCGCCAGCGGTGACGAGGCCTCGCCGGTGCTCACCGGGGTGCTCTTCCAGGTCGAGGGAGAGCGGCTCACGCTCGCCGCCACTGACCGTCATCGCCTCGCGGTGAAGACCCTGGAGGCCAAGTCGAGCGGCGAGAAGGCGTTCACCGGCTCGGTGATCGTTCCCTCGCGTCACCTCAGCGAGGTGGCCCGCGCGGTCAACCCGACCCGGCCGACGGTGTCGATCAGCTTCAGCGAGCAGCGCAACCAGGTGTTCTTCAGCCTCAAGGACGTCGAGATCTCGTCGCGTCTCATCGAGGGCAACTACCCCAACTACGCGCAGGTCATCCCCGGCGAGTCGACCACCACGGTCAAGCTGCCCACCGCATCGCTGCTCCGTGAGGCCAAGACCGCCTCGGTGCTGGCGCGTGACGCGGCCAATCCGGTGCGGCTGCGCGTCGGCGACAACACCCTCACCCTGGTCGCCCAGACCGCCGAGGTAGGTGACGACGAGGCCCCCCTCTCGGCCAACGTCAAGGGCGACGACGTGCAGATCGCGTTCAACGCGCGCTACGTTCTCGACGCTCTCAGCGTTATGGACTCCGACGAGGTGCAACTCAGCTTCAATGGCTCGCTGCAGCCGGGCGTGATCCGCCCCTCGGGACGCGACGACTACCTCTGCATCATCATGCCGGTGCGCGTCCCGTAGGCTGTTCCGCGCATGCGCGCGGTCACCATCGTCGACAACCGCCTGACGATCGACGAACATCCCGACCCGCAGCCGGGCGCAGGCGAGGCGCTCGTGGCGGTGCGCGCGGCAGGCATCAACGGGGCAGACCCGATGCAGCTGAAGGGGTTGTACCCGGCCCCACCGGGCAGCCCGTCCGACATCCCCGGGCTCGAGCTCGCCGGCGAGGTGACCGCGCTCGGTCGCGGGGTGACCCGGTGGAGCATCGGCGACCGTGTCATGGCGGTCGTGGGCGGCGGCGCGCAGGCAGAGCTCGTCACCGTGCACGAGCGGCTGCTGATGGCGGTGCCCGACGGCGTGGACTGGACGCCCGCAGGAGGCTTTCCCGAGGTGTTCACCACCGCCCACGACGCCCTTTTCACCCAGGCGCAGCTACATCCCGGTGAGAGCGTGCTCGTCAACGGCGCGGCCGGGGGCGTCGGCGTGGCCGCGGTGCAGTTGGCCCACCTTGCCGGAGCGCGCGTCTGCGCGAGCGTTCGCTCCGAGCGGTTGCGCCCCGAAGTTCTCGCGCTCGGCGCCGACCTCGCCGTGGCCCCGGACGCCGCCGCCGGGCACGGCCCGTTCGACGTCATCCTCGAGCTGGTCGGCGCGCCCAACCTCAGCGCCGACCTCGCGGCCCTCGCGCCACGCGGGCGCATCGTGGTCATCGGCATCGGCGCCGGCGCCCGTACCGAGATCGACCTCCGTGCCCTGATGATGAGGCGCGGCCACCTGATGAGCTCGACGCTGCGAGCACGCCCGCTCGAGGAGAAGGCGATCTGCGCTCGCCGCGTGGAGGCCGAGGTGCTCCCGGCGCTGGCGCAGGGGCGCCTGCGCGTCCCGGTCGCGGCCGTCTTCAGCCTCGGGGAGGCTCAGGCCGCCTACGATCGCTTCGGCGCCGGTGACAAGCTCGGCAAGGTGGTGCTCGAGGTGACGCCGGCAGGCCGCTGACCCGGTCCGGATCGGTTCGCCGCGGGGCGGAAGGATCGCGCCGAGATGTCATGCTCGACGCTGTATGACAGCGACAGGGAGCCTCGTCTGATGGGCATGCACATGGGCGGTTGGGGGCTGATGCGCTCCATGCGCCGCGACGAGGAGATGAAGCGGCACAAGCTCACCGCTGGGGTCGTGCGCCGGATCGCCGGCTTTGCCAGACCGTACCGCGTCCCGCTCTCGATCTTCCTCGTGCTGATCATCGTCGACGCCATCGTCGGGGCGATCAACCCGCTCATCTACCGCGCCATCATCGACAACGGCATCCTCGGCCACAATGTCAACCTGGTCGCGGTGCTCGCCGGTGGAGTCGCCGCCCTGGCCATCTTCGACGCCATCCTCGGCCTCCTCCAGCGCTGGCTCTCGGCGCGCGTCGGCGAGGGGCTGATCTTCGACATGCGCACCAAGGTCTTCGCGCACATCAACGAGATGCCGATCTCTTTCTTCACACGCACCCAGACCGGCGCGCTCATCTCCCGGCTCAACAACGACGTGCTCGGCGCCCAGCAGGCGTTCACCGACACCTTCTCGTCGGTGGTGGGCAACGTCATCGGCGTGAGCATCACCCTGGTGGCGATGTTCTTCCTCTCGTGGCAGATCACGTTGCTCTCGCTGATCCTCCTGCCGGTGTTCCTGCTCCCGGCCCGCTGGGTGGGACGTCGCCTGGCCGGCATCACCCGCGAGTCGTACAACCTCAATGCGCAGATGAACACCACCATGAGCGAGCGTTTCAACGTCTCGGGAGCGCTGCTCGTGAAGCTCTTCGGCCATCCCGCCGAGGAGGTGCGCGGCTTCGCCACCAAGGCGCGCCGGGTCCGCGACATCGGCATCCTGCAGGCCATGTACGCGCGCATCTTCATGACCTCGCTGCTGCTCACCGCGTCGCTGGCCACAGCATTGGTGTACGGGCTCGGTGGCGCGCAGGCGGCGCGCGGCGTGCTCATGGTGGGAACGGTGGTGGCGCTGACCGCGTACCTCAGCCGCCTCTATGGCCCGCTCACCGCGCTCTCCAACGTGCAGGTCGACATCATGACCGCGTTGGTGAGCTTCGACCGCGTCTTCGAGGTCCTCGACCTGCCCCCGATGATCGCCGAAAAGCCTGACGCAGTGCCGATCCCGCGTGGACCCGCGACCATCGAGTTCGACCACGTCGACTTCCGCTACCCCTCCGCGGAGGAGGTCTCACTGGCCTCGCTCGAGGCGGTGGCGGTGCTCGAGCGCACCAACAATCAGCAGGTGCTGTTCGACGTCAACTTCACAGCCCGGCCCGGTCAGCTGGTGGCGCTGGTCGGCCCGTCGGGAGCCGGCAAGACCACGCTGAGCCACCTCGTGCCGCGCCTCTACGACGTGCGCGCCGGCGCCGTGCGCCTCAACGGCATCGACGTCCGCGACGCCACGCTGGAGTCGATCCGCGCCACCGTCGGCGTGGTCACCCAGGACGCGCACCTTTTCCACGAGTCGATCCGCTCCAACCTGGCGTACGCGAAGCCCGACGCCACCGACGAGGAGCTGATCGAGGCGCTGCGCGCCGCGCAGATCCTCCCGCTGGTCGCCTCCCTACCCGACGGCCTCGACACCCTGGTCGGCGATCGCGGCTACCGGCTCTCGGGTGGCGAGAAGCAGCGCATCGCCATCGCCCGCCTGCTCCTCAAGGCGCCGGACATCGTGGTCCTCGACGAGGCCACCGCGCACCTCGACTCGGAGTCGGAGGCGGCCGTGCAGGAGGCGCTGCGGCACGCGCTGGCCGGGCGCACCTCTCTGGTCATCGCGCACCGCCTCTCCACGGTGCGCGACGCTGACGTCATCCTGGTCATCGACGCCGGCCGCATCGTCGAGCAGGGAACGCATCGCAGCCTGCTCGCGCAGGCCGGGCTCTACGCCGAGCTGTACCGCACCCAGTTCGAGAGCCAGGGGCGGGAGGGCGCGGCCGCAACGCCGGAACCGGCGCCCGAGTCGACGACGGTCTGAGTCCTCAGACCTCGAGCGTGGTGAAGCGCAGGCGACGCACCGCAGCGGTGCCGAGCCTCTCATTGAGGAGCGCGACGACGCGCACCGAATCGAGATGGAGCTGGTGGCTCAACGAGGTGTTGGCCACGCCGACCAGGAGCACGCCGCGCTCGAGGCTGATCGCCTGGCACATCGGCGCAAGCGCAGGCCCGACCACGTTGTTGAAGACGTCGCGCACCTGCACCTCGCGCACACGGCCGCGCACCCCGAGCCCGCGCAGGGCTGGGTCGATGAGGTCGGAGAGGCGGTCCATCAGCTCTCCATCACCGCGGTCACGCGTCCCGACGCAACCTCGAAGCGACGCGTGCCCGGTGGCAGCGTCTCCGGAAGGGGCTCGCTGCTGGTGATCAGCGTCTGCAACCCCGCCGCGGCGATGCCGGCGACGAGGTCGCGACGTCGCCCGGGATCGAGTTCGCTGAGCACGTCGTCGAGGAGTAGCACCGGCATGACCCCGGCACGCGAGGCGATGTGTCGCACCTCGGCAAGTTTGAGGGCCAGCACAATGCTGCGTTGCTGGCCCTGCGACGCCGCGCTGCGCGCCGGCCGGCCACCGATGAGCAGCTCGAGGTCGTCGCGATGCGGTCCGGCCAGGGTGGCGCCGCGGGCAATCTCCTCGTCGCGGCGGCGCACCAGGGTGGCGGCAAGGGTGTGCTCCGCCTCCTCGCGGCCGGCGCCCGCCTCCATGCCACCGTCCGGGAGATAGCGCAACCCAAGCTCCTCGCCGCCGCCGATCTGGGCGAGCGCCTCGCGCCCGTGCGGGATGAGCGCGGCCACCAGCTCCGCGCGCGCCACCTGGATGCGCGATCCGCTCTCGACGAGCTCGCGCGTGAAGCCGGCGAGCGCGTCGAGGCCCGCGCTGCCGGCGCGCAGCTGGCGGAGCAGGGCGTTGCGCTGCTCGAGGACGTGGCGGTAGCGGAGCAGGTCGGCGGCGGCGCGGCGGTCGAGCTGGGCGAGGACGACGTCGAGAAGGCGCCGCCGCATGTCCGGCCCGGCCTTGACGAGCTGGAGGTCCTCGGGCCAGAAGAGCACCACCGGGCAGAGCCCCAGGAGGTCGCGGGCGGGGCGCGGGCTGCCGTCGACGGTGGCGGTGCGGGTGACCCGACCCGAGGCGAGGTCGCGGCGGAAGCGCACAGCCAGGGTGCGGTCGGCCGCGGGCCGGAGCACCTTCGCCTCCACCAGCGCCTCGTCGCTGCCCCACGCCACCACGTCGGCCGAGCTCGACGCGCGCGGCGAGCGGGTGAGCAGCAGGGTCGCCACCGCCTCGAGCAGGTTGGTCTTGCCCTGCGCGTTGCGCCCGCCGACGACGTTGATGCCGCGACCGAACTCCACGGACTGCTCTGCGTAGTTGCGGAAGGCGAAGATGCGCAGCCGCTCCAGGCTGCAGGCGCCCTCGGCCACCGGGGACAGAACCAGCGCGCTCACGTGCGCGCCACCGCGGAGCACGCCATGTCCGCGATGAGGGCGGCGATCCGCTCGGTGGCCTCCGGCCGGGCCGCGCCGGCGACGGCGGCGCGCATCGTTGCCAGCCCGGGCGATCCCGGCGCGGCAAGCTCAGTGATGGTGTCGACCAGCTCGCGTGGCCTGGGCACGTAGCGACCGGCGCCGATGTCGACCAGCCACTCCAGGTTGCCGCTCTCCTGCCCGGGGATGTACCAGGTGAGGAGCAGCGGCAGCCCCGAACAGAGGGCTTCGACGATCGTCCCCGGTCCGGCCTTGGTAACCACCACATCGGCGGCGCGCATCCAGTCGGCCATGTTGGCGACGAAGCCGAGCACGGGCACCGGCCGCCCGGACGAGTCACGCAGACCGCGAAGGCGTTTGCGCGCGCGCTCGTTGCGCCCGCAGATCACGGCCAGCCCGACGTTGAGCCCCGACCCCGCAATGGCGCGCGCGCGCCGGTCCAGGCCGCCGGAGCCGTCCGCGCCGCTGCACACCAGCACCGTGAAGCGCTCCTCAGCCAGCCCCAAGCGGGCGCGCAGGCCGCGGCGCTCGGCATCGTCGGGGATGGGCCGGGCGAACGCGGAGTCGACCGGCAGGCCGAGCTGATAGCAGCGCTCGGCGGGGATGCCGGCGCGGCGGCAGCGGTCCAGACCACCGGGCGACGGGATGACCACCGCGTCGACGTCGCGCGACGCCCAGCCTGCGTGCACGTCGACGAGGTCGGTGATCACCGTGATCACCGGCACCGTCGGATGTGACCCGGAGTGCACGGCGTCCGCGGCGAGGTGGTTGAGCAATGGGTGAAAGGAGACGACCGCGGCGGGCCGCAGCGAGGCGATCAGTTCCTGGATGGCGCCGCGCAGCGGACGCAACGCGGAGTGCTGCATGAGGCCGACGGCGGCGGCGGAGTTGGTGGCGTGATAGAGCACCGCCCACAGCCAGCGCGCCCGGTGGATGATCGGCCCGTAGAGGTCGGCGGTGCGGCTGAGGACGGTCGGCGAGGCGGTGCCGACCGGGTCGACGATGTGGACGTCGAACTCACCGGGCCGGTCCATCTCCAGCCGCCGCGCGACCGCGGTCGCTCCCGCGCGATGTCCGCCACCGGTGTCGGCGATGAGAAAGAGCAGGGGCAGTGGCACTGCCCGCAGCCTACCCACATGCGAAGGGGGAACTGCGGTCCCCCCTCGGGCACCCCCCGGCCATCGGTGTCAGCTCCGCCGACATGAAGTCGCCTGCGCCAACGCACATGTCGTGGCGGCGCCGGTCAGTCGGAGAAGCCCACCGACCGGGCCTCGAGTCCGCCACTCAGGAACCGCGTCATGGCCAGCTCCCCACTGCCGTCGGCGCTGGCCACGTACGCCTGACGCACGCCATGCGCGTCCACCGCCAGGCACACCAGGCGGCGTCCATCCGGCGCCACGCGCACGCTGCTCAGGTCGGTGGTGCCGGCTCCGAGCACGACCACCGTGGTGTCGCCGCCGACGACGCTGATACGCAGCAGCTGCGCGGCCGCCGAGCTGGTGTTGACCGCCACCAGGGTCCCCTCTCCGGCGAAGCCGAGTGGCTGCAGGTGGCCGGCTAGTGTCTGCGCGCTTCCTGGCGCCCCCGGAGCGGGGACGACGAGCACACCTCCTGTCGCGGTGCCGAGCGCGATCCGGGCGCCGCCGGGTGACACCGCCGCCGCGATCGACGCGCCGGGCGCACCGGGAAGCGAATACCGCGCCTGGAGCTGGCGGTTGACGAGCTCGACGGCCGCCGGCGTCGTCGCGCTGGCGGCGGTGCTGAGCACCAGGGTTGTGGTCTTCACCCAGAGCGGCGGTGCCACCAGGCTGGTCTGCGCCGCCACCGCCGACACCGCACCCGAGCGCAGGTCGAGCAGGTCGACGCCGGTCGGTGTCGCGAAAGCCAGCTGGGCGCCGTCGGGCGACCATGAGGGCAGCGTGCCGGCGGGGAGGTCCTCGAGAACGGCGCCGTCGATGGTGTCGATGACCTGCAGGCTCGAGGTGCGTGCCGTTACGTTGCGCACCACCACGGCGACGTGAGAACCGTCCGGGGACACGGCTGCGGCGGTGTAGGTCAGCAGCGGTGTCCCGCTGGCCACTGCGCCGCAGCCGATGGCGAGCGCACAGCGCGGCGCGGTCAGCACCACCGGGGCGGCGCTCGGCTCACCGGGCGCCGCTGGCGCGAGCGCGGGCAGCATGACCTGGGTGGGGTCCTCGGCCGCCAGGCCGGCGAGCACCACAGCGTGCGTGCTCTCCAGGCGGGCCCCGGTGGTAAAGCGCACGACGGTGGGCAGGCCGACGAACTGCTCATCCTCTCCACGGGCGGATCCGCCGACGGAGATGCTGTATGTGGTTCGCGGCGCCAGCATCTGGCCGGGGAGGATCACGAAGCGGCTGTGGTCGTTGAGGTTGCGCACCACCCTCGTTCCGGGGACTACGGGCAGCAATGCGATCGCCCCCGCGGTGGACGGTGCGTCCATGGGCGCCGAGAAGGAGACTGCCAGCCGGGTGTCGACGGCGACGTCGGAGCCGCGATCGGCCGGCGTGCTCGCGCTCACCAGCGGGGCGGCAGCGGTGGTCAGGTCCCAGTGGTGGTCGAGGTCGTTGCGATCCCCCTGCGCATCGGCGAAGCCGCCCGCCAGGGTGAACGTGTAGCGCGTCGCGGGCCGGAACACAGCGCCCTGGTGGATCAGCTCGAAGCCAGGCTGCGGGTCGAGCCAGTGGATCCAGCACGGTGCTGTCGTCGCCGCAGCGAAGACGGTGCTGAAGTCACACCCGGGGATGGCGGGGCTGACGGTCTGCGCTGTGGTGGGGGTGGCGATGACGCTGAAGCGGCCGACGACGCTGGCGTGGGCGACAGCGCGGTCGAACACCACCCGCACCGTCGAGTCCGCGGGAACCGAGGTCGAGCCGCGATTCGGCTCGAGAGAGATGATCTGCGGCGGAGCCGCGAAGCAGCTGCTGAGCGCCACCGCCAGCGCCCCGCCCACGAGCACCCCCACCAGCAGGCGCGCGGTGCCCTGCAGGCGAGGGTGTTTCGCGGCGGCCGAGACTACCAGCGCGCTAGGACGGCCGGGACAGGACCGCCTCTGCGTCGATGCCGCCGCGCGAGCTGTCATCACCGCGCACCTCGATGCGCGCCGGCCGCTCCGTGGCCAGCGCGGCGACCGCGTCGGTGCTGGTGAGCGGCACGCGCGACCCTGCCGTGTACGCCGCCAGGACGCTGCCCTGCTTGAGCAGGATCACGCCGGTCTCGGTGCCACCCACGACGATCACCGAGCCGTCGAGGCGCTCCTCGGCGAGGTACTCGAGCAGCGCAGGGAAGTTGACGAAGCGTGCCAGCAAGCCGGCGAACAGAGGAGGTCCGGTGAGCAGGCGGGCCACCGAGGTGACCGTGTCGCTGTCGAGCTCGACGACGTCAATGAGGCCGTCGCCGGTGTCCATGCCGCGCCGGAAGATGGTGAACGCCTCCTCGCCGTGCGCCGCTCCGTCATCGCCGGCCTCCGCGTCAACGAGCTCGCCGTCACGGAAGAGCAGCACGCCGGTAGAGGAACCGCTGAACAGTCGGATGAAGCCGGTGTGGTGATCGCTGCGCAGTGTGCGCAGCAGGCGCGGAAAGTCGACGAACGCGCTCTT
>QHBU01000082.1 GCA_003244045.1 Candidatus Aeolococcus gillhamiae | reverse complement strand
GGGACGCTCGACGAGATCCTCGGTGGAGGCACGGCGGTGCGGCTGCGCGTCACCGGCCTCGACGGGCTGAGCGCTCTGCTCTCCCGCTGGGGAGATGTGGCCGCGGACGGTGAGTGGTTCACTGTCGCCGGTGTCGACAGCGACGGCGTCGCCGACATCGTCGCCGCCCTGGTTGCGCACGGCGCCCGGGTGCACGCCGTCGAGCCGCAGCGTCTCTCACTCGAGGATCGATTCCTAGAGGTGCTCCGTGCCGCCGATGAAGGAGCGGCCGCATGAGCGTGCTGACCATCGCCATGGTCACGGTGCGCGAGGTGAGCCGGCGCCGTCTGGTGCTCGCGCTGCTCGTGCTCAGCGGAGTGGCGATCGCGCTGACCGGCTGGGGGTTCAGCCGCCTTCCCGGCGTTCACAATCGCGACGGCACCCTTCTGAGTCCGGCCGACGTCAATTTGTTCTCGTCGCAGCTGCTCATCTTCGTGCTGTTCATGTTCAGCGCCGTGCTCGGGCTCGGCGCCGTGATGGTCGCGGCGCAGTCCGTCTCGGCAGAAGTGGAGTCGGGACAAGCGCTGGCCGTTCTGGCCCGGCCCGTCGAGCGCGCCGAGGTCATCCTCGGCAAGTGGCTCGGCCTGGGAACGCTGATCGTCATGTACGCGGCAGCGGCCACCGCCGTCGAGTTCGCGGTGGTGCGCTGGGCGACGGGGTACATGCCCCCACACCCCGTTGAAGCCGCGGCGTTCGTGGCCGCGGAGGGGTTGGTGCTGCTCACCCTCACGCTGTGTCTCAGCGTGCGCCTCTCCGGGATCACCGCCGGGGTGATCGCGCTCATGCTGTTCTTCATCACCTGGATCGCCGGCGTCGCCGGCGCCGTCGGCGCGGTGCTCAACAACGGCGCGATCGAGGCCACCGGCACGATCAGCCGGCTGCTGCTTCCGTCGGACGGGCTCTGGAGGGGTGCCGTCTTCAACATGGAGCCGACGGCGGTCGTGGCTGTTGCGGCGGGGAGTCGCGAGGCCGCGGCGAGTCCCTTCACGTCGGTCACGGCGCCGGCCGGCGCGTACATCGCGTGGGCCGCCGTGTGGGTGGTGGCGGTGGTGGCCCTCACCATCGTCGCCTTTCGGCGCCGCGAGCTCTGAGCCGACAAGTCCGCGGATGTGAGGGGCGTGTCTTAAGACCTTCGGACGTTGCGCATGTCCACGCGACCGGGGGGACAGTGGCGGCAACGGACACCACGAAAGGGACGGACATGCGAATCTTCACGATCAGACGAACCGCGACCATTGCTGCGCTGCTGACGATGGCCGGATGTGGGGCATCGACGGCGACCATGGGCAACAGCGGCGGCGCCTCCCCACCCGCGGCAGCCGCGACGCCCTCCACCTCATCGGCGCCGTCGACGCCACTGGCGACGCCAATCCCCAGCGCTACGCTGGCTCCCACCGCGCCCCCGGCGCCAACCGCACGGCCGATACCGACGACGACGGTGGTCAAGGCAGCGGCAACGTCGATGGGAGTGGCGGTTGTCGGCGCGTCGAACGGCCGTACGCTGTACACGTTCAACAGCGACTCCGCGGGCAGCGGAAAGACCAACTGCAACAGCGGTTGCGTCGACGAGTGGCCACCGTTGACCGTCCCGGCCGGGACCATGCTCGTCGCCGGCGCCGGGGTGACCGGCCACCTCGGCACCATCATGCGCGGCGACGGCAGGACCCAGGTCACCGACAACGGCCGCGCTCTGTACTTCTTCGCCGGGGACACCGGCCCGGCGCAGACCAAGGGCAGCTACCCCGGGTGGACTCTGGCGAGAGCCTGAGCTCGGCGCGTCAGGCTCCCCTCATCGGCGAGCGGCGCCTCCGCGCTCCGGCCACAACGCCGCCACCCGTCACCACCAGCAGAAGCGCAGGCGCCCGTGGCACGTCCTGCGCCGCGCCAACGGTGGCCGCAGGCCTTGCGGGAGCTCTGACCACCCGTGCGCGGATTGCCCGCCTGTACACTCGGCCACCGCCGATGAACCTGAGCCCGCGCCCGACCGTTTCCTGGCGCCGTCCCGGTGGGAAGATCAGAGCGATTGCTCCAGCCGCAATGTACCTGTTGATCTCCATCGCTTTGTGCCGGACCGCGTGGCTGCACCCGGGCACCAGCTACGTCGGAAACATCGCCGATCCACAGGAGAGCATGTGGTTTCTCGAGTGGACGCCGTTCTCGGTGTCACACGCTCACTCTCCGTGGACGAGCGACTTCATGAACTACCCGCACGGGCTGAACCTGATGTGGAACACGTTCACTCCGCTCGCCGCGCTTGTGATCTGGCCCATCACGGCCACGCTGGGAGTCGTGGTCGCGTACAACGTGCTGATCACGCTTGCCTTTGCGTCGGCGGCATGGTGCGCGTGGCTGGCGCTGCGATACCTACGGATGAGTCCGGGCGCATCGTTCGCCGGCGGCCTGCTCTACGGGTTCTCGCCGTACATGATCGGCCAGGCGGGTGGGCACCTCCACCTGGTGCTGGCGTTCTTCCCTCCTCTGCTGCTCCTATGCGTGTACGAGACCGTGATCAGGCAGCGTCACAGTCCCGTGCTGCTGGGCTTGTTGCTTGGCCTGCTGTGCGTCGCCGAGTTCTTCACGTCGGAGGAACTGCTCCTCGACGGAGTGGTGGCGGCGGTGTGCTCAGTGGCGATCCTCGCGCTCTTCGCTCGTGACGCGGTGGCTTCGCGCCTGCCGTACGTCGCACGAGTGATCGGCAGCGCCGTGGTCACCTCGGCCGTCCTGCTGGCCTGGCCGCTCTCCGTGCAGTTCTTCGGTCCTGAGCGACCAATCGGTGTCAATCACCCGAAGAACACGTACGTCGCGGACCTTCTGTCGTTCGTGCTTCCCACCCAGAACCAGTTGATCGCGCCGTCCGCCGCGGTCGCGCACGCCAACGGCTTCTCGGGTAATCCTGCGGAGACGACCGCCTATCTCGGCATTCCGTTGATCATCCTGCTGGGGTTCGCGGTGTGGAGGTACTGGAGGACGCGGCTCGTCAGGGTGACGTCGCTGACCGCGCTGCTGATGGCCGTGTTCGCGATGGGCAGCCGGCTGCACGTCGACGGACGGACGACGTCGATTCCCCTTCCGTGGGCGGCGGTGGTGCGTCTTCCGCTGCTGAGCGACGCGCTTCCGGTGCGCTTCATGGTGTACTTCTACCTGCTCGCCGCCGTTCTGGTCGCCGTCTGCGTCAGCCGGCTGAGCGCGAGCGGTGCGCGCGACGCGCGCGCCTCGATGGTGGCAGCTGCTGCGGTGACTGTGGCGCTCCTCCCACTCCTGCCCCACGTCCCGCTGCCCGCATCCACGGTGACCCTGCCGCAGTTCTTCTCGAGCTCGCGGGACGTCTCCCAAATCCCTGTAGAAAGCACCGTGCTGACAGCCCCCTTCCCGTACAGAGACATCGTCGCCGTGAGTTCGCTGGTCTGGCAGGCGCAGTCAGGGATGCGATACAAGATCGTCGGGGGGTATTGGATCGGACCCGATCCGCCGCACACCGTCACTCCTCAACTGGAGCGCGTCCTCACCGACCTCGGCTCCACGGGCGTGGACGAGACGACACCGGCGCTGCTGCCGGCATTGCGACTCGAGCTTCGCGCCGCGTGCATCCGCACCATCGTGGTGACGCCGGGACCGTATGCCGCCCGGGAAGCGGACCTGTTTGCGCGATTGCTCAACCGCGCTCCGGCGCATGAGCTCGACGTGCTCGTGTGGTGGAACGTGAACGTCTAACGGTTGCGCCGCTGCACGCCGCCGGAGTCGTTGCCCTCCAGCCGGGCCTCCAGTTGGAGGGTGCGCTCGAAGGCGGCCCAGACCGCGTCGCTCACGACCGTGCGCAGCCGGCCCTTTTCGAGCTCGTACAGTGCCTCGGCGGAGGTGCCGCCCGGCGAGGTGACCATGTCGCGCAGCTCGGCGACGTGCTTGCCGCTCTGCAGGGCGAAGTCGGCGGAGCCGGACATGGTGTCGAGCACCAGCTCCCGGGCCACATGGCGGGGGAAGCCGAGGTGCACCGCCGCGTCGGTGAGAGCCTCGATGAACAGGAAGATGTAGGTGGGACCGGTGCCGCTCACCGCGGTGGCCATCGCCACCTGGCGTTCGTCGTGCACCTCGAATTCGCGGCCGAGCGCGCCGAGCATGGTCCGGACATGCCCGCGGCCGCGCTCGTCGACACTGTCGGTGGCGTACCAGACGGTGACTCCCTGGCCGATCTGTGCCGGTGTGTTCGGCATGGAGCGGACCACGGCAGGATGCTGCAGTCCCTCGCCGATCGCTCGTGTGCTCGCCCCGGCGATGATGCTGATCACCAGCTGCTCCGCGGAGAGCCGGCCACGCAGCTTCGCCATCACGCCGGCGAGCATCTGCGGCTTGACCGCGAGCAGCACGATGTCGGCGGCCTCGGCGGCCTCGACGTTGTCGGCGGTGACCGTGACCCCGTGGGTCGACGCCAGCGCTTCGCGGCGCTCAGCGCGCGGATGGCTGCAGGTGACCCGCGACGCGTCGACGAGCCGGCGGTCCACCAGGCCGGCGACCATCGCCTCGCCCATGGCCCCCGCGCCGATGACGGCCAGGCGGATGCCCTCGAGTTTTCGATCGCTCATGGTTCTGCTCACTCAGCTCAGCTGACCGAGGTAGTGGGGAAGCATCTCCCGCCACGTCGGCCAGTCGTGGTCGTACTGGGGTCCCCAGGGGTCGACCCGGTTGGGGATGCCCTTGGAGCCCAGCACCTCGGCCAGCTGCCAGGATTGATTGATCGCCTCCCACCTCCCCTCTCCGCAGGCGAGGATGGCGAACCGATGCCGGAGCCGCTCGAGGGTCGGTCCATCGAGACCGGGGAGGAAGTACAGAGGCGTCGCGAAGAAGAGATCCTCGCCGGCGTTGGGACCGAGGAACTGCTCGAGGTCGTAGGTGCCGCTCATACCCACCGCGTGGCTGACCACCTCGGGGAACCGGCAGAGCACGGCCAGCGCGTTGAAGGCGCCGATGGATGCACCGGTGACGATGACCTCCGCCTCGGGGGTGCCGCAGTCGGACCAGATCGCCGGGATCATCTCCTCGCGGACGAAGCGATGAAAGCCGTTGATGAGCGCCGCGCGGTAGCGGGGATCGCCGTCGCCGCGAACCATCGCGTATCCGGCGATGCTGTCGCATGAGTACACCTTGATGCGCCCGGCCTCGATAAGGTCACCAAGCACGTCGATGACGAGCATCCGCTCGATCTCCTCGGCGTCGCCGCCGGCGGTCGGAAAGATGATCACCGGCCGGCCGTAGTGCCCCCAGCGCACCACGGTGACGTCGCTCTCCACCCGTGACGAGTACCAGCGCTCGCGCAACTTCATGACCGCGGAGTCTCGCGCATCAGGGATACAGGAAGCGCTGCTCGCCAGGGAACAGCCAGGTGAGGCCGTCGAGGAGGCGGTCGCGCCAGCCCGTCCAGGTGTGCCCGTCCAGCGACTCGACCACGCGCACCTCGTCGGCCATGCGCCGGAGCACGTCGACCATCGCCAGGTTGCGCTGGGCGGACGGCTCGAAGGCGCCGTAGCTGAGGAAGATCTGTTCCACCACCGGCTGCGGCTGGGAGCGAATGGTGTTGACGAACCGCACCACCGGGTCGAACACCGGCCCGCCGGCGTGCTCTCGCCCCACCACCGTGTAGAGGAACGAGGCGGACTGCAGCAAGAGGCCTCCGTAGAAGCCGGGCGCGTGCACCGCGGCCGCCAGCGCGGCGATGGCGCCGAAACTCGCCCCCGCGAGCACTCGGCCGGCGGGGTCACCGCGCAGAGGCAGGCGCTTCTCGAGCTGCGGCACCAGCTCGGCGGTGAGGAAGCGGCTGTGGGCCGCGCTGTCGCCGTACTCCCGCAGGCGGTCGCCGGGATGGGTGAACGCCACCATGGTGTCGGCCATCAACCGCCTGTCCATGAGGTTGTCCAGAACGGTTCCGTAGGCGGCGTGGTTGATGAAGTCGCCGCCGTCGTGGACCACCAGCAGGGGCAGGCGATGCTCGCGGCGCATCCGCGCCGGCGCGTACAGGGTCAGGTACGCCTCCCGTCGCAGCGCCCGGCTGCGGAAGTGGAACTCGGTGAGCTCGCCGGGCACGACGGTGGCATCGTGCAGCGCCCACCAGGGTGTCTCGTAGCCCTGGGCGCGCAGAACCGACATCGTGCTCGCTGGTCCCGTCACCGACTCGTGGTTGAGGGGATCGAGGATGCTCTCGACGTTGTCGCCGTGGCGGACGAGCACGCGGTACTCGACACGCGACCCGGCAGGCAGCTCGATGGTCGCAAACCAGAGGTCGCTGCGCCGCAGCCGCTTGAGCGGCAAGGGCGAGGGCAGGCCGGTGATGGCGTGCTCGATGGCGACGTCGTCGGCGTGACCGCGGAACAGGAAGGTGCACGCCGAGCCCTCGACGAGCGGGACGCGATTCTCGGCAAGCAGCCGGTCGATGGCCGCCGCCTTCACCCCCTCCGCGCGGAGCCTGGTGAGCGCCCGCTGCTTGGGCGCCTTGGGCGAGGTCGTGGTCACGCGGCCTCCGCCGGCGAGCGGACTATGCCGTCGGGCGAGACGACCCGGGCGGTGCTGAGGTCGGCGACACCGGCCACGTCAAAGGTGACGCGGTCGGCCTCGTCGAGCAGCACGCACGCGCGTGGCGCCAGCCGCCGGGCCAGCAGCGCGAGGTGGTTGCGGTCGTCGATGCGCAGGTGGGTCGCCGCCGCGGGCAGTGGCACCACGCCGCGGACCACCCCGATGCCGGCCCCGAGCACCTCGTCGGGGCGCCCGGCGAGGTCATGGTCATCGACCAACATCACTCGCTCGCCGATCGCCATCGCGCCCGATGACCAGGCCACGACAGGCCGGTCAGCGAGCAGCGCACCGACGTTGCAGATGTGCAGGCAATCGGTGAGCACGCCGACGTGGCCGCCGGCGATGACCAGGGCGGCGCACTCAGCGAGCAGCGCGGACACCGCCTCGCGATGGGCCACGATGGCGGGACGCTCATGCGGCGGATAGCCGGCGTAGAACTCGCCGAGCAGCGCATCGCGACGAGTCGCGTGGCGCTCGTCCAGCGCACGGACGGTCTCGATCGCCTCGTCGAGCTGCACGCCCGACAGCCGGCGGGCGGCGGCGACGTGCTGGCGCACCGCGTCAACCCCGCGCAGCGCATGGCGGAGCTGCACCAGGTACACCTCGCGCAGCTGGGTGAGCAGACCGCGAACCCTGCGCACCTCGTCGGCGTACCCCGGGTCCATGTCGAGGATGTCGAGGCGCCGCCCGAAGAGACCCAGGTTGCGCGTACCGCCGCCGAGCACGCGGTCGAGGTCGGCGTCGTTGCGCTCCGCCTCCTCCCACCCGGCGGTGACCAGCGCGACCGGGCCGTCGACATGCAGCGTGGCCAGCTCGGCAGCCACCGCCGCGCCGTCGCCGACGGGGCCGAGCATCACGGTGACGCTCACAAGGCGTGCACTTTCAGCGTCTGGCCCACCGCGTCGAGCATGCTGCGCAGCGTGTCGTAGTCGGGGTGGACCATGCGCACCCACGCGTTGGCCATGTAGCCCGCCTCGACCGGCTGCGCGGGGGTGCCCGGCTCGGGCAGGTGCACGTCGAGGATGTGCTCGCCGAATCGTTGCTGAACCTCATCGACGCCGTCGTAGCCACTGATCTGTCCGTCGCCGTCGGGACGCAGCGCCACGATGCCGGCTGCGCGGCGCCGTGACAGGCCGTTCTCCACCGCGCCGCGCACGATGGCGTTGGCCCATTCACGGTAGATGTCGATGTCGTTGCCCGCGGCGTAGAGGTCCCAGGCACGCACCCCGGGAGGGCGGCAGCCGATCTCGCTGAAACGCAGTCCCTTGGGACCGAAGAACCACTCCATGTGAGTCGCCGAGGTCTCGATGCCCAGCGCCCGTGCCACGCGGCGGCCCATCTCACGAATCTCGCCGTAGTCAGCGACGCTGTCGACGCGGTTGGTGGCGATGAACTGCGGACTGATCCAGCGGGCGCGCATGGCGTCGAGAACGTTGGGGTAGTAGTGCGACACGAAGTCGTACGCCGGCTCTCCGTTGATCGAGAGCGTGTCGTAGAAGCCCTCATGCCCCTCCACGAACTCCTCGGCAGCGATCGACTCGGCCGACCCGAAGCCGGCTAGCGCGGCGTCGAGCTCGTCCGGGCCGTCGACGCGCACCGTGCCCGACGCGCCGGCTGCGGCGCGCGGCTTGAGGATGAGCGGGTAGCCGACCTGCGCAGCAAAGTCGCGCACCTCGTCGGCGGTGTCGGCGGCCGTCGAGGCCGCAGTGGGCACCCCCACCTCGCGCAGCGCCGCCTTCATCGACGGCTTGTCGCGGCACAGCCAGGCCGTGCGCACCGACGTGCCGGGGATGGTGCAGTTCTCGCGCACCTGCGCCGCCGCCATGGTGTGTGCTTCGACCACCGCCTCGAGGCGGTCGACCCACACCCGCTCCTGTACCCAGCGCACCGCATCCGTCATCGAGTCGACGGCGGTGACGTTGCCGACCCGGTGGTAATGGAGCATCCGCCCCTGGAGGTCGGGGTCGAGCTCCTCGAGCGGTCGCTCACCGATGCCGATCACGGTGGCGCCGGCCTCGGCCAGGCCACGCACGAATTCGCGCTGGTTGGGCGGGAATGCCGGCTCGATGAAGATGACGTTCATGGCGCCGATCCTACCGGCGCAGTCATTGCCGGGGCGGCTGGCCGAGGTGTGCCATGCCGCCTAGACTGCCTAGCGTGCCGACCGCGGTGTTCGTCGCCCCGTTCCTGCTCGAGGCCACGGTCCGCTTCATCGACGCGGCGGCGTCTCTCCCCGGCGCCCGCATCGCCCTGGTCAGTCAGGACCCCGTCGACAAGCTGCCCGGCGGGGTGCGGGCGCGACTGGTGGCGGACTGGCGCGTCGACGACGGCACCGATGCCCAGCAGATCGCCGACGCCATCCGTGCCCTGGCCGGACGCCTGGGCGGCGTGGACCGCCTCGTCGGCATGCTCGAGCAGCTGCAGGTACCGCTGGGCGAGGTCCGCGAAGCGCTCGGGATCCCGGGGATGGGTCCTGAGGTGGCGCGCAACTTCCGCGACAAGTCGCGCATGAAGGACGTCTTCGCCGCCCACGACGTCCCGTGTGCGCGCCATGGCGTCGCGGTCTCCGCCGAGCAGGCCTGGTCCATCGCCGAACACCTGGGCCTGCCGATCGTGGTCAAGCCGCCCGCCGGGGCCGGCGCGCGCAGCACGTTCCGCGTCGACAGCCAGGCCCACCTCTCCGACTGGCTGCGCGTCGACCCGCCCTCTCCTGCCGCGCCCGCGCTCCTCGAGGAGCTGGTCACCGGTGCGGAGCACAGCTTCGACAGCGTCAGCGTGGACGGCCGCGTCGTGTGGCACTCCATCTCGTCGTACCTGCCCACCCCGCTCGAGGTGCTCGAGAATCCCTGGATCCAGTGGGCCGTGCTCCTGCCGCGCGACATCGGCGGCGCGGAGTACGACGCCATACGCGATGGGGCGTCGCGCGGATTGACCGCGCTGGGGATGGACACCGGGTTCAGCCACCTGGAGTGGTTTCGGCTCCGCGAGGGCCGCATCGCGCTCTCGGAGGTCGCTGCTCGACCGCCGGGGGCGCAGTTCACCTCGCTGCTGTCGTACGCGCACGACACTGACATGTACGCGGCCTGGGCGCGACTCGAGATCTTCGGGCACTTCGATCCCCCCGAGCGTCGCTACGCGGTCGGCGCCGCGTACTTGCGCGGCCAGGGCCACGGAGTTGTGCGCGGCGTGCAGGGCCTCGACACCCTGCAGCACGAGCTCGGAGACCTGGTGGTCGAGGCCCGCCTGCCCAGGGAGGGACAGGCGCGAAGCGAGAGCTACGAGGGCGAGGGCTACGTCATCCTGCGCCACGACGACACCGACGTCGTCGAAGCCGCGCTGCGCCGTGTGGTCGAGGTCGCCCGCGTCGAGATGTCGGGCTGATCGCCGTGCCGACCGTGGTGATGATCTCGCCCGGCTACCCCGCGGAGATGCCGTTCTTCGTGCGCGGCCTCGCCGCCGCCGGGGCGCGGGTCATCGGCCTGGGTGACCAGCCCGTCGACGCGCTCCCTCATCTGGCTCGCGACAACCTCGCCGCGTACTGGCAGATCCCGTCGTTCGGCGACGAGCACGGAATCGTGGATGACATCATCCGTCGCGCCGGTGATATCGACATCGACGGCGTGGAGTCGCTGTGGGAGCCGACCATGGTGCTTGCAGCGCGCCTACGCGAGGCGCTGGGCGTCGCCGGGATGACCGTGGAACAGACCATCCCCTTCCGCGACAAGGAGGCCATGAAGCGCGTCCTCGACGACGCCGACATCCGCACGCCCCGCCATCGCAGCACCACCACAATCGCCGGGGTGCGGGAGGCGGCCGTCGCGATCGGGTTCCCGATCATCGTCAAGCCGATCGCCGGCGCCGGCTCCTCGGACACCTATCGCGTCGATGACCAGGCTGCGCTTGAAGAGGTCCTGCCCCGACTCGGGAACGTGCCCGAGCTGAGCGTCGAGGAGTTCGTCGACGGTGAGGAGTTCACCTTCGACACCATCTGTGCCAACGGTGCGGTCCTGTACGAGAACATCTCGTGGTACCGGCCGCGGCCGCTGATCGCCCGTTCCCTGGAGTGGATCAGCCCGATCACGCTGGCACTGCGCGATCCCACCGTCGACCACCTCGCCGGCGGCCGCGCCATGGGCCACGCGGTGCTCGACGCGCTGCGGTTCCGCGATGGCTTCACGCACATGGAGTGGTACCGAACGTTCGACGGCGAGGTCGTGTTCGGTGAGATCGGGGCACGGCCGCCGGGAGCGCGCACCGTCGACGTGATGAACTACACCTGCGACACCGACCTCTACACGCGCTGGGCCGAGGCGGTGGTGCTCGGTCATTTCACACAGCCCGTGGTGCGCAGCTACAACGCCGCCGCGGTGATGAAGCGCGCCCAGGGTCAGGGGCCGATCCGCGCCATCGAGGGTCTCGGCCGCCTCCTCAGCGAGTTCGGCGACTCGGTGACCTCCGTCGACCTTCTCCCCATCGGCGCGCACCGTCGCGACTGGCGGCAAACGTTGCTGTCGGATGGCTGGGTGATGGTGCGCCACCCCGAGCTGGCCTCGTGCATCGAGATCGCCGACCGCTTCGCGAGCGACCTGCAGATCTACGCCGGCTGAGCCCTGCGGGTGTCGGCAGCGACCTCGCCGCGAGGGAGCGGCCCGTCCTCGCTGCGCAGCTCGTCGACGAGGTGATCGACGACGTCGAGGAGGTTGCCCCCGTCGGCGACAACCTCGCGCTGGCGGATGTAGCTGGGGCCGCGTTCGAGGATCGCCAGCGTGTCCTGGAGCTCGGCGTGGCAGCCGAGCCGGCGCGCGATGGGGCTGAGGTCCTCGACGAGCTCGGCGATCGCGTCCCGAAGCGGGACGGTGGTGCCCTCATCGTCGACGATGATCGAGCCGTCGATGCCGTGGCGAGCGGCCCGCCACTTGTTCTCGCGCACCACCCACGCCTTGGGGATGGGCAGCGTGTAGCCGCGGTCGAGCAGCATGTCGAAGCGGTGCACCAGGCATTGGCTGAGCGCCGCGACCACGGCCACCTCGCGCAGCGTGGGCAGGCCGTCGCAGATGCGCAGCTCGACGGTGCCGAAGTCGGGGTGGGGGCGGATGTCCCACCACACCTCGCGGATGGTGGCGATGGTGCGCGCGGTGATCAGCGTGTCCATGAAGCGCTCGAACTGCGCCCAACCCGACAGCTGCCACGGCGGCCCCGCGGTGGGCAGGCCCTCGAACACCTTGGACCGCACCGACGCCAACCCGGTGTCGTGTCCCATCCAGTACGGGCTCGAGGCGCTCAGCGCCAGGAAGTGCGGGATGTACGCGGAGAGCGCGTTGACCATGGCGATGGCCTTCTCGCCGCTGCGCACGCCGACGTGCACATGGATCCCGAAGATCTGCATCTGCCGGGCCGGCCACTGCATGTCCTCGATGAGGCGGTGGTAGCGCTCGTTGGGGCTGATCTCCTGGTGCACCGGGTCACTGAACGGGTGGGTGCCGGCGCACATCAGCAGCAGGCCGCGACGCGCGGTGTGCTCGGTGACCTCGGCCAGGGTCGCTGATAGATCAGCCCTGGCCTCAGCAACGTTCTGGCAGATCCCGGTGATGATCTCGACCGTTGACTGCAGCAGCTCTGCCTTGGCCTTGGGATGGACGCCGTCCGTGTGCCCCTCCCCCATCTCGATGAGCATCTCGTGGGCACCTTTGACCAGCTCGCGCGACTCCGGGTCGATGATCGCCAGCTCCATCTCGACGCCGAGGCTCGGGCCGGCGCTGGAGGCGAAGTGAATGGGCATGGCTAGGCGGACGCCGCCACGTGCTGGTCGTGCGCCCACAGTCCCAGCAACCCGCGGAAGTGGCCGAGGAACATCTCGCGCTCGTGCTCCGGGTACGTCGAGATCACCGTGCTGATCAGCATGCGGTCGAACTCGTCGCTCTCCACCCACTCGACGCACGCCTCGTCGACGTGGGCGAGGTGTCGCTCGCAGAACTCCAGGTAGTGGTCGACGTCGAGCTGGCGGTCGGCGAGAACTCGATACTGGCGAAGCCTCTCCTCGTAGTCGAGGTCCCGGTTGTCGGCGACGGCGAAGTAGCTCTGGGTGTCGAGGTCGACGGT